>JBKJJL010000021.1:0-8624 GCA_046597875.1 Fimbriimonadaceae bacterium
ACATTCGCCACACGACAATGCCAAAGACCAAGAGAATCGTCGCGCGAATCGCGACATCGAGGATGACGTTCACTTCTGACCCTTCTTCGCCTCGGCGATCATGTTCGCGAGCCGGTCAAGTTCTGCGGGGGAAACTTTCAGTTCCTTTTCGCTCAGGAGACTGGCGACCATCTGCTCTACACTCCCCGCGAAGAACGTCTGTACGAGCCCTTGGATGGCTGTGCGGGCGGCTTCATCCTTTGGAGTGGCGGGCTCGAAGACGTACTTCGCGCCGATCGCCCGGTAGGTGACGAGATCTTTTTCGGTGAGCACCCGGAGCATGCCGCGGACTGCGCTGTAGGATGAGCCGTCCGCGAGTTCGTCCTGCACCTCAGCGGCCGAGGCATGCCCCCGCCGGTAAAGGATCTCGATGATCTGTCGTTCGCGTTTGCTGAGGTCCATTTTCATTGCGATAGTTACTCTATGCAAATATCTTAGCATAAAGTTTCCGCAAAGTGCAGATTTTATTGCATGTTCAGGAAAATTGGGTGGAAGGGGTGTTGGGTATTGGGTGTTAGGTATTAGGGTATTAGGGTATTAAAGTGTTGAGGTGTTGAGGCGTTCGCCATCCATCCCATCCATCCCACGCATCCATGCATCCCCTTACTGTCTTTTCGAGACCCAATCGTACGTCGGCAACGTTCGGCCATTGCGTAATCCGATGCCGGTTCGATTGAACCAGACATTCCCCTGTTTGCCTTCCGCGTGTACGGCAATCCGAGTTATTCCGTGGGCGGCAAGACTTTTGACCTCCGCGGGTTCGGAAATGCCGTTTGCGTTGCGATCGTGCCAGACTCCGATGAAGCGTAGCTCCAAGCCCGTCAAGTTCCCATCGCGGTTGTCGTCGAGGGCGGCGAGAGCGTCATATCCATTGCGGAAGAACATCCAGAAGGTCGCGTTTCCGAAGAGGTCTCGGGCAGAGTCGATTTTTCCGTCGCCAAGGGGATGCCAGCAGAGGAATGCGGCTCGGGGGGTGATCCAACTCCATCGGCGGGGAAGGCCGGACCCGTCGAGATCGAACTTGACTTTTGCTTTAGGATTGTCGATCGCCGAGTAGGGTGTGCCGGGAGCCAGTGGGAAAACGATCGGGGTGATCATGGTTGGCTTCTTGTTCATCGCGGCCATGTGAACGGTCAACTCCTCTTGATAGGCGCTGGACAAGGTTATCTGTCGAGAACTCGCAAGCCGGAGGAGATTCCCGGCCGCCTCTAGGCTGGCCATACTTTCCATTTCCAGCTCACGGTGCGCTTGGCGAGAGTCGGCCTGCTTGGCGAGGTCATAGCTCTTGCGATAGGAATCGACTGCCCTTTGCAGCCATTGCGTGCCTTTCAACTTGCGAAGCTTGGCTTCGGCGGGCGAAGCCGTCGACTTGAACTCAACCCATTTAGAGGCTTCCTCAAACATCCACCCCTGGCCCAAACGCACGCGAGCGTCCCTCTCGAGCAACTGAGTGGCATGCTCATAATGGGTTATCGATCGCCACAGTGCCTCTGCAGCTTTCGACGAATGTTTGGCCGGTCCGTTCACTTGAATTTTCTCCCATTGCGGCAAGTTGGGTTCCCGATCGGGGTCGTAAATGCCGACTTGGGCGGAAGCTCCTGCGTATTGGAGACTGTATAGCCTGGCGAGGAGGAAGCGGCTACTTCCGTCGTCGGCGTTCTTTCGAACTTTAGCTTCGGTGTTAGCGATCAGCCGAGCCAGGGGGACAGCTTTTGGCGTAGCCCAGTCCGCGTTGACGAACGAAGCCAAGGCCAGCAAACCGACGATCCATACACTTCGCTTCATTTCCGATCCTATGACGGGCCATACGCTCCGCAACGTTTCCTGAGTGCCCGAAAGCCGGAGACGTGACGGGTGAAAACTCGAAAATGCGCAAAGGTGTGCATAACTCTTGACTCAAGGGTGCAAAAATAAAATTGTAAACGTAGTGCTTGGTGAGTCACAATGAGGGAGTCGAACCGTCTGTAGGTCAGATTTCAACGTTCGGGCGAGGTTTTTAGAGCGTTATGCTGAGAATAGTAGGACTACAGCGCAGTGATTCCGCAGATCGCGAGTTTTTGTTGTTGCAAAATCAAGGATCGATGCGGGTCCACTTGAGGGGCCACGCGATCATGAGCGACAGCGCTTTCTTCTCGAGTGATCTGACCGCGGGCTCGTACGCCTTTCCCGATGATGTTTCGATTTCTCCAGGGTTGTACGTCATCTTGACCACCGGCACCGGAACCCCTCGATGGGCAAAGACCAAGGATGGGGCGCATGTTTATCACGCCTACATGTTCCAAAATGCCCCCGTTTGGAGTCGAGCCGAATTGCCGTTGCACATGATGGGCTCTCAGCACGAGTATTCCGAGCGTACTGAGCCGCTGCTTGTGCGCTGATGATCCTCGTTTGCGGGCTCGGCCAAGTTGGCTTCCGGATCGCCCGCCTCCTTGCCCAAACCGGAAACTCGGTCTCCGTTCTCACGATGGCCTCGCGAGAGGAGTTCACCCAAGAACTGGTTCCCCTCGGGATTCGCGTAACCATTGGGGATGCGCGCTCCGACCGCAGCTTAATCGAAGCTGGAATCCATGACGCCGACGTCGTTATTGCCTGCACGGACAACGATCTCGCGAATCTGGAAATCGCATTGGATGCGCGCAGGATAAAACCAGGGGTGCGGCTCGTGGGACGAATGTTCGATCAGGCCCTGGCCCGACG
This sequence comes from Fimbriimonadaceae bacterium, assembly GCA_046597875.1. Lineage (GTDB taxonomy): Bacteria > Armatimonadota > Fimbriimonadia > Fimbriimonadales > Fimbriimonadaceae > JANJUB01. The sequence goes on from JBKJJL010000021.1 coordinate 2,737, forward strand.
GTTGGAACACAGTGGAATCGTAGATCGCGCCTTTGGGATGTCGGTGATTGCTGCGCCGGCCTTTGCCGCCGCGGCCCTCGGGTCTCGCGTCATGGGCCAATTTGAATGGGGAGGCCACTCTTACGCGATTCAGGCAGGCAAGGAAGGGCAAGCCATTTCCGGCACCGATTTGCGCATTGCTCAGGTCGTTCTCCCAAAGCGCATCCTCGTGAAAAGCAATCCAATCCGGGAGTTTTTCTCCTTTCCACTCAAACTTTGGGCGGGAGCTCCCAAGCCCCTTCGAGCCTTGTCCATAGGCATCCTTTTGCTGTCCCTCCTAAGCGTGGTGGTGTTTAAAGTTGGGATGAACTTGTCCGCGGTGGACGCGCTGTATTTTGTGGTCACGACGGTAACCACCACCGGTTATGGCGATATCACTCCTAGAGACGCCTCGATTTGGCTCAAGCTCTACGGCTGCTTTCTCATGCTGATGGGCTCGGCCTCAGTGGCGACGGTGTATTCGCTGATTACAGATTACATCGTCTCCGAAAGATTCAATCAGCTACTCGGCAAGCAGCAGGTTACGCATAGCGGCCACGTGGTCGTGGTCGGGTTAGGCAACGTGGGTTTTCGAACCGCGACCCACCTTCAAGCCTTGGGTGCGGATGTGGTCGTCGTCGATGCGGTTGCAAATCCTGAGTATCGGGGTTTCTTAGATAAAGAGACCCTCTTCCTGGTAGGAGACGCTCGCGATAAAAACACGCTCCAACTTGCGGCGGTAGATCAGGCCACGGCAGTCATCGCCGCGACTGATGACGATACGGTGAACCTGAGCATCAGCCTCGCCGCCAAGGAAATCAACCCTCAATGCCGCGCGATCGCTCGACTCTTCGATGACCGCTTCGCCGCCAAGGTTGAATCTGCGATGGATATTGACGTGGCCCTCAGCGCTTCCCGGATCGCGGCGCCGAAGTTTGTGGGATCGGCGTTAGAGCCGGAATCTCTTTTCTCGTTTGTGACGGATGGAGCGCTCATTTCAATTTTGCCGCCGCAGACCGGGGAAGAGTTCGTCGTGGTTCGCCGGACTCTGCGATCAACTTGAAGTGAGGTTGATTGGCCGAGCAAGTCGACACGCCCTTTTGCGCGCAATGCCCGGAGGCTGGGCCTGTCATTTAGGTTTGCCGAGGCAGTCACTTTAGTGCGAGGCTGAGTGTGGAATACGAAAGCAGCTAGAATGCGCAAAGTCAAAGTATACTGCGGGTAAAAAGTTATATTGCGTTGGCGATGTCCCTACAAGGGGGCCACGGTTTGACAGGTGCGCTCTCTCAGTTGGCCCATGTCCGACCACAATCTACACAGAGGTGTTAGAATAGCGTTCGATGCCTTCCACAGATTGACATCACGCAGGTTCCGCCAAACCAGAATCACTATGATCACGAAACTATCGCAGCCTCGACCGCGTGGGTCCGCTGAACTCTTGTCGGCTCCTTACGCGACGTTGTTGGTGGGTGTGATCTCAAACCCGCTTGGACCCACCGTTGCCTTCCTAGCGGTGCCGAGTTCGACCTCGCTACCCATAAGGGGCACATTGTACAGGGTCGTGCTCAATCCCTTTGAACAAACCTGTGATGAAGTCGGTTCTGTGGATTTGAGGTTGCCTTGGGATGAGGCAGTGGGCGACCTTGCTGATTCTTCGGAGGGGCTTCTGGGTTCGTGCCCTGCCATGGTCGTCGTCAACTCCCAGGTTTCGGAGCAGAAACGCTTTGCTGTCATCACAAACTGGCTCAGCAGCTTCCCAAACGGCGGACATTTGATGCATTTGATTGAAGCCAACCTGGGACTACCGTGGGATCGGTTCACGGCTGAGCTTCAGTTGGCAACGCAAGCGACACATCAGTCAACGACGGCAAGTGAGCCCTTGTCACGCGAGAAGGCATTTGAGTTCGCGAATTTGATCTCTGATCCGAAGCATTTCCAACCAGAACTTGAAGCTCTCGTCGAAAGTTGGAACGGTGCCATCCAACAAGCGAAGATCGGCAACGACACGATGTCCGCCCAGGATTTGATGAAGTGGCTTGTTGCTTGCTTCAGCACTTGCACGGTCCCAGGTCTGTGATAGGCGATTCTCAGGTTTTGAACCGCTAGCTCCTTGGAAATGCGGGATGCTGCAGTCCGGAATCGCGGGTTATCTGTGGCCAGCGCCTTGACCGAATCCTAGAGATCCCATGCAATTTGGGAAGGTCGTCCGTCATAACGGAAGAGCCGATGCGTGATCCGCTTGACACCGAAGTTCAGTTCCTGAAGGGGGTTGGTCCAAAGCTGGCCGAGCTCCTCGGCAAGATTGGGCTCAAGACGGTCGGCGATGTGCTGACTCACTACCCTCGCCGGTATGAAGATCGCACGAACTTGCCTCCGATGTCCTCGCTCAGGCCGGGCCAGTGGGCGACCGTCCGAGGAAGGATCACAAACCTCGACGCAAGGCCGATTTCGGGCGGGCGAGTGTTGCTGAAGGCGATGCTCAGCGATGGGAAGTCCGGGATCGCCCTCGTTTGGTTCAACCAGCCGTGGGTCAAGCGCAAGCTAGAGAAGTATCAAGGCGAGTTGATTGCCTACGGACAGATAAAGGAAGGGACGACATGGCTGGAAATGAGTTCCCCCGAATACGAACTCCTCGACGAAGATGCGGATCCGCAGTCATTTGCGCGCATCGTGCCGGTGTATGGGCTTTCAGAGGGGGTGAATCAAGCCCTCGTTCGCCGTGCGGTGGATTCGGCCTTGAGCATCTATTTATCTCAGATTCCAGAGCCGCTTCCCGATTCGTTGCGGACTAAATACGATCTCAAGCCTCTTCAATGGTGCCTCCACCAGATTCACAAACCAGACTCGGATGAGAACCGACTGGCCGCGCGAAAGCGCCTCGCTTTCGAAGAGCTTTTCTACGCTCAAGTTGCCCTTGCAATGAAGCGCGCACTCACGAAGGCCGATGAGGGCATTTCCTTCCAGTTTGATCGGCCCGACCTTCGGGCGGAAATGGACGTTATGTTTCCATTCACGCTAACCGGAGCCCAAGACCGCGTGATCGAGGAGACGTGGGCAGATTTGGAACTCGCAGAGCCCATGAATCGGCTTCTGCAGGGGGATGTCGGCTCCGGCAAGACCGCGGTCGCCGCCTGTGCGATGCTCGCCGTCGTCCGATCCGGCTACCAGGCTGCGATCATGGCACCGACGGAGATCCTCGCTGAACAGCACTACGCCAATCTGAAAAAACTATTTGCACCGTTGGGTATTGAGGTGGTTTTGGTAGTAGGGAAGCTGACGGCAACCCAAAAGGCAAAGGCGAACGCGCTCGTGGCGGAAGGAAAGGTCCCGATCGTGGTGGGGACCCATGCCCTGATCCAGGAGGGTGTGCAGTTTCATAAACTGGGCCTGGCGGTTATCGACGAGCAACACCGCTTCGGCGTGCTTCAGCGGGCGGCCCTACGGGCGAAGGGGATGGTCACTCCGGACGTCCTCGTAATGACCGCCACTCCAATTCCGCGGACCCTGACGATGGCGATTTACGGCGATTTGGATACCTCCGTGATTGATGAACTGCCGCCGGGCCGGCAACAGATTAAGACCTATTGGAAATCCACCTCCGATCGGGATCAAGTCTATGACTCGGCCCGGAAACTCATCGCCGAGGGAAGGCAGGCGTACTTCGTGTGTCCCATGGTCGCCGAATCTGAAAAGATGGAAGCACAGGCCGCCGAAGAGCTTTACAAGAGGTTGACCAACTTGGTGTATCCGGACCTTCGGATCGGGCTCCTTCACGGGCAACTCAAGCCAAAGGAAAAGGAGGCGGTGATGGAGTTGGTCCGGGCCCACGAGCTCGATATCCTCGTCAGCACGACGGTGATCGAGGTGGGTGTTGACGTACCCAATGCAAGTGTTATGGTCGTCGAAGACGCGAATCGGTTCGGACTTTCCCAGCTTCACCAGTTGCGGGGCCGCGTCGGGCGTGGATCGCACCAAAGCTATTGCATTTTGATCGCGGACGGCAAGAGCGAGGAATCGCGGGCGAGGATGGAGATCCTTTGCTCAACGACGGACGGCTTCAAGATCGCGGAAGAGGACCTGCGCTTACGAGGGCCGGGCGACATCGTCGGCACGAAGCAAAGCGGCAATCTGGACTTCAAACTCGCTGATTTGGTGCAGGACATCAAACTTGTTGAGGTCGCTCGGCAAGCCGCGATGAAGCTGATTGCTTACGATCCCGTCCTTGAAAAGCCCCAATACGCCCTTATTAAGCGCGCCGCCTCCGAACGTCTCGCTCGCGTCGTTTCCACTGATGCGGTGTAGCTTTGGGGAGGGGGTGGGACTGGTGGGACGGGTAGGACGGGAAGCCTTTCGCGGCTCGGAGTTCCCTGGTCGCAGAAAACTGGGACCGGGCCGCCGCGAATCTGAGACGTTTGACCGATGGCACGCACGCCCTTCATGAACGATCATGGAGGGCATGGAACTCACTCCAGATCAACTTTGGACCGCTCTCGTAACGACAGTAACGAACATGGGGCCGATCGTTTTTGGCTGCGCCGCCTTTATCGTTGGCGCGTGCGGGATTGACGCTTACTTTTGCACGCATCCGCTGCCGGTGCCGGTACCTCAGGAGGCGGATTCGATGGCTCCGGCAACCAAGTTCGCCAGAGTGCATGGCGCACCGCGGATCACCCACCGAGCCTTGTGAAAATCAGACTTTTGTGGAAAACTTGCGACGTTCGCGGCACATCCCATCGTCCATAAGGCGTATCATGGAAGGGAAGCCGTTTCGAACGGCTGACCGAACATCTCGGGCCGAACACCGCAGGGCTGCGGTGACGGGGGAACCAATCCGGGGGTGAATCGCGCGCAAGCGTGTAGGGACGTTTCTGGCCCGAACCCGACAGCTAACCTCGTAGGCCGTTGACAGGAACCAGTTCAATTAGGTTGAACTGAAGGAGGTATTGAATGCTGACGGAGAATGAAGTGCGGCGGCGAGTCGCTGAGGTTTCGGCCTCGGATTCGACGCCGATGCGCAAGGTACGCGGTTTGCTTAGGCTAATTGGGGTCTTGCGTCTTCAAGCTCGCGCTCTTCTTCATGCCCGTGCCGTATCTGCCCAAGCACCGGATCGCAACACGGTGGCCCACTTTGATCGCATGGTCCGCGCCGTCATTTCGCTGTACGAGGAAGTACGGCAAGCGGCGTATAGGATTTTTGCATCGGAGCAGGCTACGCCAGTGGGTACCCCGGCCTTGGCCTAGCCCTGTTGGTATGGGGCCGAGGCCACGATGGGGTGGGCTCGGTTCAACGTGATAATAGTCCAGCCGCTCTTCGGAGCGGCTCTTTTTTTGTCAGAAATCCTGTGAATCCCACATTTCAGGGGCAGATTAGGCTAGAGTCATCGCAATGATGCGATCATCGTGGCTCCTGGTTATCCTGGTTTCCGCTCTCGTATCGGCGGGGGGAAAGGAAAGAATGAAGGCTCTCGATCTAAGATGCGAGTATCGGCGCGAGCCATTGGGAATCGATGCACGCTCGCCGCGCCTGAGTTGGGTTTTGGAAGCGCCGCCTGTGCAGCGGGGTCTTGTGCAATCGGCATATCGGATCCTGGTCGCGACCTCAAAGACGTTGCTATCGAAGAATACCGGTGACCTCTGGGACAGCGGCCGGATTCTCAGCGACGAGCAGAACAACATCGCGTACGAAGGAAAGCCGTTGGAATCGGGCCAAGCCTGCTATTGGAAGGTGCAAGTTTGGGATGGGACGGGCAGCTCCTCCGGATGGAGCGCGCCTGCATCCTGGGAAATGGGGCTCTTCAAGTGGGATGCAACCTGGATAAACGACGGCAAGCAAGCACCGGACAAGGTAGAGGATTTTTACAAAGAAGATC
>JBKJJL010000328.1:0-3233 GCA_046597875.1 Fimbriimonadaceae bacterium
GGAGACGTGAACTACCCGACCTCGCCGTCAAACACGCCGGGAGCCCTGAAGCCAATCTACGCGCGATACGGCGCAAACGGCAAGAATGAAGGTCGCACCCCCGTCGTCTTCGCAGACGGGCACGCGAAGGCCTATTCGGCGAAGTCTCTGAATTCGTTCGGCAACGTTATCTGGCGCTTCAGATAACAGCTGCCAGGGTCAAGTCCTTTGTGTACTTGACCCAGTTTTTGCTTGCCCGTGCCCGTCGACAATCATAATGGGCAGTGGCGGAATTCACCTCGCTCAAGATCAAGCAGCTGGTAGTGGAAGCTGGCTTCGACCTCGTCGGCGTGTGCTCGGCCTCGCCCTCGAAGACGTGGCACGCGTATCGCGAGTGGCTGGATTTAGGCTTCGCTGGCGAAATGGACTACCTCCACCGCCACGCGGACCTGCGCTCTGACCCTCAATCCCTGCTTCCTGGCGTGAAAAGCATCATTGCAGTCGGCCTGAACTATTACCAGCCCGTCGCGCACGTATCCGGTCAGACCAGGGTTGCGAGATATGCGCGGGGGCGGGATTATCACAAGGTGATGCGAGGGAAACTGAGGAGGCTGGTTGAAGTATTTTCGATTTCAGATTTTCGACTTGAGAATGAGGAACTTGAAAATCAAAAAACACAAATCGAAAATCGCCCTGCATTCCGCATCTGCGTTGACTCCGCGCCGATCCTTGAACGCGAGTTCGCCCAGCGAGCGGGCCTCGGCTGGTTCGGCAAGAACACGATGCTTATCGATTCCAAGCGCGGGAGCTGGTTCCTGATCGGTCTCATCCTGACGACTCTTGAAATCGAACCCGATGAACCAGCCGTAGGCGGATGTGGAACTTGCCGCGCTTGCATTGACGCGTGCCCGACGGGGGCGATTGTGAACCAAAACGACCGCTGGCAAGTCGACGCGCGCACGTGCATCAGCTATCTCACGATCGAACATCCCGCGGGCGCAGATGGTCGCGTGGGCGATTGGACGTTCGGCTGCGACATTTGCCAGGAGGTTTGCCCATTCAACCAGCCTCGAGCCTCGCAACCCTTACGCGCTCAGCCAACTCGGGAGCCCGCTTTCCTTGCGAAAACCGCTTTGGTCGATGTTCCGCTTTCCCAGATTGTCTCATTGTCTCGCGACGAATGGGATTTGGCCACCCGCGGCTCGCCTATTCGACGAGCGGGATATGAAGGACTACAGGCGGTAACAAACTTGAACAAAGCTCATCCAAGGTCTTAACAACTTGATCTGCGCCGGACAAATCGATCAATGCGTGACGATCGACGCCAACCGTTTTGCATCCCGCCGCCTTTGCCGCCCGAACTCCGTTTTCGGAGTCCTCAATCACCATCGCGCGACTCGGCGATACTCCGAGCAGGTCACACGCCCGCAAGAAGATCTCGGGATCAGGCTTTCCGTGAACGACATCCGCCGCGCAGAGGCGTACCTGAAAGACTTCGCGTAAAATGGGAAACTTTTCCGCGGTCAAGTCAACGTACCATTGCATTGAAGACGTCGCCAAGCCGAGCGGCACTTTGAGACGCTGAATCAGGCGCACTGCGTCGGGAAACAACTCCATTTCATCAACAATCATTTTCGTAAAGAGAGGCTGTTGAACCCTCAAGAACGCCTCCACCGAAAGCCCCGGCGAGATGACGGAAAGCATGGAGGTCAAGGTCGTTCCGACAAGTGGCATCAGGTCTTTTTCGGTCACTCTGAGCCCCAGAATTCGGAACGCTTCGATCTCGGCGCGCTTGTGGAGCGGCTCCGAATCGAGGATCGTTCCATCAAGGTCAAAGATAACCGCGTCAACATCCATGGGCCCTATGGTTCCATAATCGCCGAATGCCCCACAAGATCGCAGTGCTTGCCGGCGACGGAATCGGTCCTGAAGTGACCGCCGAGGCCGTGAAAGTTCTTCAAGCAACCGGCCTTCCCTTTGAGTTTGAAGATGCGCTCATCGGAGGCGCGGCTTATGACGACGGGGGCCACCCACTTCCCTCTTCCACGCTCGATCTGTGCAGGAAGGCAGATGCGATTTTGCTGGGAGCCGTCGGGGGGCCGAAGTGGGATCAAATTCAACCGATCACCCTTCGCCCAGAGGTCGGGGCGCTCCTGCCTTTGCGTGCTGAGCTGAATCTTTACGCGAATGTTCGGCCCGCTAAGACCTTCAAGCCGCTCGTATCGGCAAGCCCGTTAAAGGGAGATCGCGCGCTAATTGATCTCATCGTCGTGCGAGAACTGACGGGCGGGATTTACTTCGGCACGCCTCGCGAGCGAAGGGAAAATGGCGAGGTCGCGGTTGATACCTGCGTGTACTCTCGAAAGGAGGTTCGGCGCATTACCCTCCAAGCATTTGCGATTGCGCGTCAGCGGAAACACGAAATCGTGAGCGTTGACAAGGCGAACGTTCTTGAAACCAGTCGCCTTTGGCGGGAAGTGGTCAGCGAAATCGCGGCTGACAATCCCGACGTTAAGGTGACTCATATGCTGGTAGACAATGCGGCGATGCAACTGGTCCGCGATCCGCGGCAGTTCGATGTAATCCTCACGGAGAATATGTTCGGCGACATCCTGAGCGACGAAGCTTCAATGATCACCGGTTCACTTGGCTTGTTGCCGAGCGCGTCCTTGAGCGATGCAAAAGACGGAACCATTTTTGGTCTGTATGAGCCCATCCACGGCTCCGCCCCGGACATCGCGGGGCAAGGAAAAGCCAATCCCATCGCCGCGATTATGTCGGCTGCGATGCTCTTGCAATACTCTTTTGGCGACACGATGACCGCGGGACGGATTGAGTCGGCAGTCGAGGGGGTCCTTACTGACGGCTTGCGCACCGCAGATATTTTCGAGTCCGGTTGCAAGCTCGTGACGACGCTTGAGATGGGGAATGCCATTGTCGAGCGACTCACGACTGAAGGGTGAGGAAGGGAGAACGGGAGAACGGGTGAATGAAAGAACCGGGGATCGCCTCAAGGTGCAGAGGCCGTGAGATAACTGGCTCTGTGTCGGATCCGTTGCTCAGCGCACGCGAGCTGATTCCAGGCAGGACTGCTACCAAAGCTCATAGGGTAGTTCGGGGCCAAAGCGGCTACAATTCAGGGACGCGCCAAATTGGGGTTTGAATCCGTCTTAGCTACAGGGAACCTGTGGATATTACGGGGTTAACCGATCGTGTAGGCAGGACTAAGTATGGTTACTTGCACCTTGCGCGTC
>JBKJJL010000023.1:0-5363 GCA_046597875.1 Fimbriimonadaceae bacterium
CATGGGGATGTTGAACTCGAGCTTTTTGTATTCAGCCTGCACAGGCTGGGCGCGGCCGACCCCGTTCGGCTGGTCGGCACAAGCAACTAAGGAGGGGGTTACGGCCACCGCTGCAAGAAAACGCAAAGAAAGCATTGCTCAGATTATGGCCCGGCACAGGACTTTCCCCTTTCGCGCATTTTCATCCCTTTCGTGGTCCACTCCGGATGAAACCACGAAAAACGCGAAAGTGCGCGAAAGGGGACTGGAACTACCTGCTCGCGAAGACCTTGGTGAGAGTCTTATCTAACGCCTCTCCTCGAAGCTCCCCTCCATTCGCGAGAATCTTTCCGGTATCGCCATCCACGAGCAGGCAGAACGGAATCCCCTCGACCGCGTACATTTTCCCGATCGTGATATCCCAACCCTTGCCCTCATAGATCTGCTCCCACGGCATTTTCTTCTCTTTTGTGAACGCGTTCACTTTATCCGCCATATCCTTGTCGTCAAGGGTGATCCCTAGAATTTCAAATCCTCGGTCGCGGAACTTGTCATAAGCCTTGGTTAAGTTCGGCAGTTCTGCGATGCACGGCCCGCACCAAGTCGCCCAGAAGTCCAGCATGACGATTTTGCCCTTGTATGACTCTGGAAACTGAACTTCCTTGCCAGACATCCCCTTCGCCTTGAACGGACGCGCGGTCTGTCCGATGCTCATGTCCGGAGGGAGCGGAATTTCCTCGACCGTCTTGGTGGAGGTCTGCACGTTGAACGTATCGCCAGTCCGCGTGATTTCAAAAACTTCGCCGCCGAAGTTGAACGGCGTCGTGGTGGTGACGGTCTCCGAACGTCCGTCATTCTTGCCGTTGCCATTGCGATCCACCCAAATTCGCGCACCCTCTGCAATGGGTCCTGAAAGGGCCAGCTTGTACGTATTTTCGCCAAACTTGGCTTCGCCTTCATATCCGAAATCGGGATAGTAAAGGACGACGTTCTTCAGTTGGGGGCGCTGGGGGTCGTTGGGATCGAATCGGTACGAGTTCACCCTGGCGGGATTGCCCTTCAGCATCACGTCAAAGTTGCCGCTGTACATGTTGCCCTTGCCCATATCCCATTTCGCGGGCGCATCATCGGTGTAGTCGCCGTTACTATTGGAGTCGACGTAGAGCTTGGCTGGCTGGCCGGTCGGCTCATCGAGGATGAAACCAATCGAGGTCAATCCGAACTTGAAGTCGCCATACTTTGGCGCGGTGAGGTTTGAGGGTGCCTTCTTCACGCGGCTGGCGTCGCTATTCATGTCTGCGCGCACGGGAACGTAGCCCCGCATCTTCGCGGTCATGCCGCTGGGAACGAATGTAAGTTGCGCGCCCTGCGCGGCGAGTGCCAAGACGAGGATGGTTGTCATGTCCTGAGTTTAACACGTTCTTGTCCTGAGGTCGAAAATGCGGGTTCTGCATGTCCTCGAGTTCAACTCGGGGCTGATCGTACCGAAGCGCAAGCGTGTTTTTCCGGGGGCATTTGGTAAATTCCCGAAAGGGTTGCTATACTGAAGGAACGTCAAGAAAACGGGGATTGACGGAAATAGGAGATTGATTTTCACATGACATCCAAATTTATTCGATTTAGTTGGCTAGGATTGGCGCTGGGCATTTCGGCAATTGGTTTCAGCCAGGGGCGGCTGATAGCGGTAGACAGCAGCCGGGCCCTCTCCGAAATCAGCATGGTTAATGGCGCGAAAACAGCGATTACGACTGTGAGTTCCAACGCCGGTACGACCGGTGGCCTCGCATTTGACCGCGTCAACAACATCATGTATCTCACCAGCACGTCGTTAGATTCGTTGTTCTCCCTAAATATTGTAACTGGCGTTGCGACCTTGATAGGTGCCTACGGGGACACCGCAGTTGTAATGCACGGCCTCGAATACGATGACAGTACGGGCAAACTGTACGGCGTATCCAGCCATAACAATGGGCTGTACGACCTGAATAAGGTTACAGGCACGGCTTCGCTGGTGGGGACATCCTCGCTGACGTCATTTACGAACCTGGGCTATAACTCGACAACGGACGTGATGTACGGCTCCAACAGCGGTGCAGACAGCTTCTATTCTATGAACCGGGCAACAGGTGCGATGACCCTCATCGGACCGTTGGCGCCGTCCACGAATATGAACGGTTTGGCTTACAACTGGGTAAATGGAAATATGTACGGAGTCGACAACTCGACCGACACCTTGTACACCATTAACATGGGTACGGGGGCCACAACCGTCATTGGATCGAATGGCGCCGGCAACTTGCTTGGATTGGCCTACGTGAATCCTGTGCCAGAGCCAGCCACGATGGCAGTCCTCGGCTTGGGCCTTGCGGCAATTCTACGAAGACGCAAGAAGTAAGTTTCAAAAAATGTTCGATGCAACCGTTCCCTTCCACGCCTTCGGAGGGGGCGGTACATCGAAGTTTCACCTCGCCTGGCATCGTGTTCTTTCAATTTCTGATAGCATGACGCGCTAACCGCCCCACCTTCAGTTCTGCAAAGCAGTCAAGCGACTAGGAGTTGACGAGATCGTCGAAGCACCGAAGCTAGATCATCCAAGCAAGTTGTGCCACCGCAACTCCTTGATGAGGCCGAACTTCTTGTCCGCGCTGCACAAGATCGCGCCTTGGTCAATAGCCAAGGCGGCCCAGTAGCAGTCTGAAACCGCCGGCCCGCGGATGTTGTATTTATCGAGGAGGTTGGTGAATGTCTGCCAAAAGCGTTCGCTTTCGGTGACCTTCGTGGCCCGTGGATTCGTGGTCAGGGTTGAAAGAAAGGCGTTGCACACGCCCAAGCTGGATGGAGTGGTGAAAACATGCTTGCTCGTCACCACCCGTATCATCGCAGCTGAAATCGCCGGGTGCCAGCCAAGTGTCTCCATTTCAAGGTCAAGTTCGCTGAGATAGCGGATGGCTTTCCCATGCTCGGGCAGGTCCGGACGGATCGCATAAACCAGCACGTTAACATCTAGGATGACCATTCTGTCCCGCCCTTACGCTCGATCTCGTCCATCATGTCCTTGTCTTCAAGATCAATACCGGGTAAGAGTCCGCCCTCACCAAAGCAGGGCAAATCGGCGAAACGCACGTAGGGCTTCGTAGACTCACGGATGGTCATTCGCAGGGAATCTTCCAGCAACTGCGTAAACGTCTTCTTCTGCTCAAACGCGAGCTTCTTGGCTTGTTCGATGACCGATTCTTCCACGATAACGGTAGTCCGCACCTTACTCATATATATGACTCCTCATACATATGACGTCTATGCGGCTGCTAGGGTTTCGGTGCATACTCCGAAGGTGGCGATGCCTCGCTGGAAAAAGCGCCTGGCGTGGGTTCTGGGCATTCCTTTGGGAATGGCTCTGGTGGGCTGGGTAGCGGAAGCGATCACGCTCAATCGCCTTAACGCCGCGATTTCTAGCGAGGAGGTTGCGCTCGAAAAGCTCGGCATCCGCACGAAGAAGTTTCGTCCCGATGAAGACGCTCGCCCCCTTTACCGAAGGTTTTTGAAGCGGATTGCCGAGAAGGAAGGATCGAACAGTTCGTGGCTCAGCATAACAACGAAGACTATTGATGGTCCGCAAGACGACCTCTTTCAACTTTACAAAGCTGCCTCGTCAATGCCCTTTCTAAGTGAAGATGACTTCCAAAAGAGGTGGAAGGACGATTTGCCATTTTTTGAACAGGTTGTGGGCGAATGGGTGCAAGGGCGTGCCCTCGCTTTGGCGAAGGCACACGATTGGGCCCAACTGAACGAACTGACCACCGCTTGTCAACGTGCCTATTACCAAACTGCATTCCAATCAACAACATTCGAGCTCACGGAGATTTCGATCCAGCCGATCACGAGCCTGCGACACTCCGGGCCGGAAGCTCGGAACTGGCTAAAGAAGCGGGTGGCCAGCATGTCCTGGCGAGACAGCGAAGTGGCGGAGGCCGGTGGTGCGCTCCTGGCCCTGCGCTACCCTCGCCAACTTGCAAAGCTGCACTTGAATCATCCTCCGCCGACATGGTGGGAGCGTACAGCGCGGAACCACCCCATAGCGCAAAAGATGTACGAATTGGAGCTCTTGCGTACCACTCGTAGCCTCTTTCAAGATCGTCGTGACCGTCAATCTTCCCTGATTCAAGAAACGTTTGCGTCGGACCTCTACGACCGTCTCCACCGTAAGAACTCATGGATCGTAAAAACTTTTTCAGGGAATGTTTCCATGGCGTTCACCGTTTTTCCAACCCCCGAGCACGAGCGGCGCAATCTCCTCATTGAGCTCGATCTTCGAGAGGCGATGGACGAGGGCAGGCCTTTGAAATCGACTTGGAGCAAGTCCCTGTGCGTTGACCCCTCGACCGGGATCCAGGTAACCGTGACCATAAAGGGTAGGACCGTAAAGATTGGGTCACCAAATCCGCTATGCAATTGGGACTCGACGTTCAAGTTGGACTGAGGCATCGTCTTAGGACCGGACTCGCATGGCCAAGCAACGTCAGAACAAAACCATCGGTTTCAAAACCTCGCCGCGTTTCATGGCTTGGTAGGCATCGGGGAGTTCGTCAATCGCGATAAAGTGGCTGACGACCTGCTCGGCCCTTACCGTTCTCTCTCTTAAGTGCTTTAAGGCAGATACGGTGTCGTCAGGGCCGCAGGAATAGCTCGTCACAAGGTTGATGTCACGGAAGTAAAGGTCGTTGAAGTGCAACTCCATCGTTCCGGGAGGGCTCAGGGGCGAGAAAAGCAGGATCCATGCATCAGGCGCGGCAAGTTCGAGCGCGAAGTGAACTGCAGCCTCAGTGCCGGGACAGACGAATATCGCATCGGCAGGTTCGCAATGAGCAGGACCGCGGACATCGAGGTCGAGGTTCGCCGCCCACTCCCGGCGGCTTGGCACCAGGTCGTATCCGACAAGCGAATGCTCGGTCTTGGCTCCTCGCCCCCAGCTTCGTAGCAACAGCATGTGCAGCAATCCCATCCCTCCGAGTCCGATTACGGCAACGCGTCGCTCTCTCGGTGCGATCACGCCACCTCGCCACAGAGACTTCACCACACAAGCCAAGGGCTCCATAAGCGCCGCGTCAACTGCACGCAAGCCCCCTGAGGTCGCCGCGTCTAAACTGACCACGTGGGTATCCGTCAGATTCTCAGCCCCGACCGCGAAGTACTCGGCCATGCCTCCCGGTACCAACTTTGTTCGTTTCCATTGCTCGCAATGCACATACGCGCCGCGTTGGCAGAGGTCACATTTCATACACGGCGCGTGATGGTGAGGCGCTACCCGACACCCGACGGGGAACCGCGAATCCTGCGATTCCACAACAATCCCCGCGACTTCGTGACCGAGGACGTGGGGGATTTTG
>JBKJJL010000027.1:0-4969 GCA_046597875.1 Fimbriimonadaceae bacterium
GGCACCTGCGGCGATGCGACGTCGGCGGAATTCAATGTCTCGCGAGAAAGCCTCGATGCCTTCGCGACCGAGAGCTATCGGCGCGCGATGGCGGGCCAGGCTGACGGTAACTTCAAAGACGAAATCGTTGGAGTGGAAATCCCCCAGCGAAAAGGTGATCCCCTGCTCGTGACCGAAGATGAAGAGCCGAAGAAGGGCGACGCTTCCAAGTTTGCCAGTTTGCGGCCAGCATTCGCGAAAGATGGTGTTACGACCGCCGCCAACGCCAGTTCCTTGAACGACGGCGCATGCGCGATGGTCATCACCTCGGGGGCTTATGCGGCCTCAAGTGCGGTCAAGCCTCTCGGCCGAATCGTTGGTTACGCTCAACACGCTCAGGAGCCGCAGTGGTTCACCACCGCGCCCGCCTTTGCTATCGAAAAGTTGTTGGCGAAGCACAATTTGACGGTGGGCGATATTGACTTGTTCGAAGTGAACGAAGCCTTCGCGGTGGTGGCGATGGTGGTTGCCGAAAAGGTCGGAATCCCGCTAGACCGCATGAACGTCAACGGCGGCGCGGTGGCGATGGGCCACCCGATCGGCATGACGGGCGCGCGACTCATCCTCACCGCGCTTTACGAATTGAAGCGAACTGGCGGTAAGTACGCCGTGTGTACTCCTTGCATTGGTGGCGGTGAGGCAACCGCGGTTTTAGTCGAAGCGATGTAGGCTCTATTTCAAGTTTTCTGGATTAAGTGCGAGCAACTGCGGTAACACGAACAAGCCGTCCTTGCGCACCAAAACGTCATCGAACCAGATCTCCCCGCCGCCATAGGCGGGGCGTTGAATGAGGACGGTATCCCAGTGGATTCCCGACACGTTGCCATTTCCGCCGGGCGGATCGTAACTGTTTCCGGGGGTGAAGTGGAGGGATCCGGCGATCTTTTCGTCGAACAGGGTGTCCTTCATCGGATGCAGCACGTACGGGTTGAAGCCGATCGCAAACTCGCCAAAGTAGCGCGCGCCTTCGTCGGTGTCCAGAATATCGTTCAGTTTATTGGTATTCGAGCCCGCGGAAGCGTCGGTAATCTGGCCGTTCTTGATTGTGTAGGTGATGTCTTTAAACTCGGTTCCTTGATACAGACTCACGGTATTGAAAGCAACCTTGCCGTTCACGCTGTCTCGGACCGGGGCGCTAAAGCACTCGCCGTCCGGGATGTTCGCTTCGCCGGCGCAAGGAACCGCCCCGATATCCTTGATCGACAACGTGAAGTCGGTACCCGGCGCGGTGACTCGCACCCTATCCGTTTGGCGCATCAGTTCGGCCAGGGGCTCCGCGGCCACCGCCATCTTGCCGTAGTCCATCGTGCAAACGTCAAAGTAGAACTTTTCAAAGGCAAACGTGCTCATATTCGCTTGCTGAGCCATGCCCGGCGTCGGCCATCTGAGCGCGACCCACTTCGTCTTCGGGACGCGAACGCCGAACACGACCGGCTGGGTGTATTCCTTGTTCCAGATCTTCAGAATGCTCTCCGGGACGTCGCTGGATTCGGCGTAGTTATGGGTTCCACGGAGTGCGATGTAGGCCGTCATCAGTTCCATCTCGTGCTTCTCCGCGTCGGCGATGGTGCGGGCATTCGCCTCCGTCATGCCATGCATGAGCTGCCGACGAATCTGGTTGCTTTCGAGCCGGGTCACCACCTGCGCTCCCTTGCTCTGTGCGACTCGGACGACCTCAGCGACCGCTTCCTCCGGAATATCGAACGCGTGAATGAGGACGCGATCGGCGGGACCAAGGCGGGTCGAATGGGTGCAAAGAAGCTCGGCAAGCTTCGTGACGCGGGGATCAAGCATGCGCAAGAGGATACCGGACTAGTCGAGGTGCAAGAGCTCCGGTTGAGCCTTGTTAATGGACGTCATCTGGCCGACTTCGACTTCATTTTCAAACGGGTCCCGGGCGATCGATTCCGGAATCTCAATCGGATACTCACCCGAGAAACACGCCAAACAAAACTCGCTCTTCGGGCGACCGACCGATTTGACCACTCCAGGGATCGACAGGTATCCAAGCGACGTGGCGCCGATGTGAACGCGGATCTCATCGATCGTCATCTTCGCGGCGGCGAGCTCCTTCTTCGAGCACATATCTATGCCATAGAAGCACGGCCACATGATCGGAGGAGCCGTGATGCGAACGTGAACTTCCTCCGCTCCGGCCTCAAAAAGCAGTTTAACAATCTGCCTCGTTGTGGTAGCCCTGACAATCGAGTCATCCACGAGAATCAGCTTCTTTCCCTTGATCAACGGCACCAACGGTGTCAGCTTCATCCGAACCCCGCGTTCTCGCATTTTCTGGTCTGGCGAAATGAACGTGCGGTGGATGTACCGGCTCTTCATCATTCCTTCGCGGAAGGGGATTCCGCTGACCGACGAGTAGCCAATTGCCGCGGGAATCCCGCTGTCCGGCACGGGCACGACGATATCCGCCGCGACAGGATGCTCCCTCGCGAGTTCTTCGCCCATCCGTTCTCTCGCGGAGTACAAAAGGGTGCCGTACATCTCGCTGTCGGGGCGTGCGAAGTAGATGAACTCAAACATGCACATCGCCTTCCGGGGGCTCGGCGCACCTTGCGCGAATCGCATTCCACCCGCATCCACGATCACCATTTCGCCCGGTTCGAGCTCTCTCACGACTTTCCCATCGACGGGAGCCAGGGCGCAGCTCTCGCTCGCGAGCATGTGCCCGCCGTCGGGTAATGTGCCCGCCACTAGGGGCCGAACGCCGTGCGGATCGCGAAAGCCAAGGAGCATCTTCGGCGTTAGAACTGTACAACTATAGGCACCTTTTATTCGACGCATCGTTGCTGCGACCGCGTGTTCTGCCCCTAGGTGCATGTTCTGAACGAGGAGCCGGGCGATCAGTTCGGAATCGCTCGAAGAATCAAAGTGTTCGCCTTCAGCTTCCATCTCATGGCGAAGTTCAACCGTGTTGATCAGGTTGCCGTTGTGGGCGACGGCGATGTCGCCAACCAGGCTTTGACAATAGATCGGCTGCGCATTGCGAAGGACACTCGCGCCCGTCGTGGAATACCGGTTATGCCCCACCGCCATGTGGCCCGGAAGCCCGGCGAGGATGTCCTCGTTGAACACCTGACTAACGAGCCCCATGTCTTTGTGCATCCGCACGAGGCCGCCGTCGCTCACCGCGATTCCCGCACTTTCTTGCCCCCGATGTTGAAGCGCGAAAAGGCCAAAGAAAGCGAGTCGTGCCGCTTCACGCCCGGGGGAATGAATCCCGATTACGCCGCATTCTTCCTTGGGATGATCGTCGTCCGCGTCGTGGTGCACGTAAGGGAGTATGGCGCATATGGGCTCGCTACTTTGTCGGTTCAATGCATGGTAGACATGGTATAGTTTATACCATGGGAATGAACATAAAGAATCCCGAAGTGGAACGGCTTGCCGCGGAGGTCGCCAAGCGATTTGGAGAGACAAAGACGGAAGCAATTCGAATCGCCTTGAAAGAACGGCTTTGCCGAATGGAACTTCCTCGGGATCGGGAGGAACGCCATCGCGAGGCCATGCGTGTCTTGGAGGAGGTGATTTGGCCAACGATTCCCGCTCATGTGCTTGGCACCTCAGTTACTAAGGAAGAAGAGGCAGCAATTCTCGGACTGGGCCCCCATGGCGTCTAAACTCGTCGTAGACTCTTCCGCACTTGTGGCAATCTCAATAAGGGAGCCCGGATGGGAAGCCTTGTACCAGGAAGTGCTCTGTTGCGACCACTCGTTCGTCGGGTCGCCCTCGCTTGTCGAAACGGTCATGGTTCTCTGGGGCAAGACAGGTTGCGACGAACGCGAGGGTCTTGAAATGTTACTAAAAGCAACGGGCACCCAAGTCCTGTCCTTTGGCGAGGCGGCCTATCGAGAGGCGACGGACGCGTTCATGCGCTTTGGGAAAGGTGTGCATCCCGCGGCGCTAAACTTTGGTGACTGCCTGACCTATGCCATTGCGCGAGAGCTAGACGCACCGATCCTCTGCGTTGGCGGAGATTTTTTCAGAACCGATGCGAAACTCGCTTTGCCTTAAGGGACCAAAAGCTCGCCCCGCGATCGGACGAGTTCGGGCGGCTGATTGAGGATCCGAATACAGCCAACGCAGTTTCTCCTGAATACTCCCCTGCATGTCCGGATAAGCACGGAGCGATCCGAGCAAGGCGGACAACGCGGGGAAACGATAATCCCGCCAAAGAGCGGCCACACCCTACCTGAAGTCTAAGGGTAGGGCATTCCCGTTCATCCTTCGTGGAATATAGTGTATCATTCACATGAAATATCATGATTAGGGCGACCGATATCCACTCGTTGACCGATTTCACTCGCAACGCGAAGCACTACATCCAACTGGTGAAGTCATCGAAGAACCCCATGGCGATAACCGTCAATGGGGATGCCGAAGTCGTCATCCAAGATGCGGAAACCTATCAGCAAATGGTTGATGACCTCGAGCGACTGCGTTTCATCGGTGCGATGAGGGAAAGCGAAAAGGATGTAGCAGAGGGCCGGGTAATGGACGCGAGCGAATCGTTCAATCAAGTGCGGGGCGCACTTGGAATTTAGGGTTCAAGTACCGCCTCCGCGCACGAAGATGCTTGATCCCGCAATCGACAAGCTGGTCGATTCGATCGATTCTTTTTCCGACGTACCGGAGGGCCACTGGGCCGCCGACGCGGTCCATGCATTAAGACGAGCAGGGATCTTGGCTGGCTACCCAAACAAACGCTTCACATCGCCGCGATTGTGATGCATGCTCCGTCTTTTGCCCCGTGGCTATAATGACTCTATGAAGTACCTCGCAATCTTCGTCGCGTTCCTGATAATCCTAGCTTGCGGCGGAGGCGGTGGGGGAACCGGATCGATAGCCAATCCGAACGAAATGCCCATCGCGACGCGCTCGGCGGCGATTGCCAAAGTCGAGACAAAGGCGGAAC
>JBKJJL010000210.1:0-9173 GCA_046597875.1 Fimbriimonadaceae bacterium
GGGCGACAACGTCGGCCTGCTGATGCGCGGTGTTGAGCGAAAGGACATTGAGCGAGGCATGGTTTGCGCCAAGCCAGGCTCGATCAAGCCGCACGTCAAGTTCGATGCTGAAGTCTACGTCCTTTCGAAGGATGAAGGCGGACGACACACCCCGTTCATTACGGGTTACCGTCCGCAGTTCTACTTCCGAACGACCGACGTCACCGGTACCCTCAACCTCCCCGCGGGCGTTGAAATGGTTATGCCGGGTGACAACATCACCATGACGATCGAGCTGATTCAGCCGATCGCTATGGAGCAAGGTTCCAAGTTCGCTATCCGAGAGGGTGGCCGAACGGTCGGCGCCGGAACGATTACGAAAGTCTACGAGTAAGTCTCGTTGAACGGAATCCGCGCGGGGTGCTTCTAATCGAAGTGCCCCGCGTGGTTTTGTTTGGAAGTAATCTCTGGAAGAATCGGTTAGAATGAATCCATGAAGGCAGTACGTGTCGCCCTCGCAATGGGAATCGCGATTCTTCTGCCCCTCCTTGCTCAGATGACGGTCCAGATATACTCAGTGCCGCCAAAGTACGACGAATACGTACGATACACGGAGCAACCCAAAAACGCGGAGGCACGCGAAAAGGCAAACGCGGAGGTTCGTCGGAAACGGGAACTGTATGAACGACAATCTGCAGCGTTCAACTTGCAAGTATTTACACTATCATTCCCACTGGGCATCTTAGAAATCATCGCCGGCTTCTTGCTCAGAAAACGATCAACGTTCGCGGCTGGCCTAATATTCGGCGGATTGAGCACCGTAGCCTGCGGCAGTTATTCTTCCTGGGAGACCCTGCCAGGCTGGGCACGATATGCGAGTTTGCTGTTCGCTCTGAGTCTCATCGGTTTCTTGGCAATCGTCATTGACAGAAAGCCAGAGTCGCATCCCCAATCCATCGAATGAGGCACCAAGGTAACCGGCGCGAATCTGGGCCGGTTTACGTTCGAAAACGTGTGGTTCGTTCTGGCCTCCGTTCCTCTGTTCGCCCGTTCGCCCGTTCCCTCATGTTCCAGCAGCGATGCTCGGGGCTGACAAACTTCTAAGCGCTCCCCATGCCGATTCTCCAACTCACCGAAGCGGGCCTCTATTGCCCCGCTGGCGACTTCTACATCGACCCTTGCCGGGCGGTCGAGCGGGCCGTCATTACCCACGGGCATAGCGACCACTGTCGGTGGGGCATGGAGCGCTACCTGTGCGCCGAGCCCGGATTGGCCGTCCTTCGCGCACGCTTAGGGGCTAACGCTCCCATTGATCCGATTGCCTACGGAAAGGCGCTCACCATCAATGGCGTCAAAGTCAGCCTGCATCCTGCTGGCCACATCCTTGGTTCGGCCCAGGTTCGGGTCGAAGTCGGTGGGGAAGTATGGGTGGTTGCGGGGGATTACAAGGTCGAACCTGACCTAACTTGCGCGCCTTTCGAGCTCGTGAAATGCCACGGATTCGTGACGGAGTCGACCTTCGGACTGCCAATCTACAAGTGGCGCCCGCAGAGCGAGACGTTCGCCGACATCAACCGCTGGCGCGAGGAGAACCAAAGGGAAGGGAAATGCTCGATCCTTCTGGGGTACTCGCTCGGAAAAGCCCAGCGCTTGTTGGCGGGCCTAAGCGATATCGGCCCGATCGTCGTCCACGGAGCGGTCAGCGAGATCAACGAAGCGTACCAGTGGGGGGGAATTCGCCTTCCCGCAACCTCGACAACGCGCGAACATAAACGGGGCCACACGTACGAGGGCACGACCGTCGTTGCTCCTCCGGGTGTCGTCGGATCTTCGTGGCTTCGCGCTTTTGGGCCGTGCTCCATCGCGTTTGCGTCGGGATGGATGGCCTTGCGCATCCGCCAGAAATCGCCCGGATTAGATCGCGGGTTCGTGGTTAGCGACCATGTAGATTGGGAATCCTTGTTAGATGTGGTGAAAGGAACCGGAGCCGCGGACATCTGGGTGACTCATGGATATTCGGCGCAGGTCGCAAGGCACCTGAAGTCCCTCGGAATGAAAGCTCGGGTGCTTGAAGGGGAGCCCACCGAATGACGAATCCAGCTTTCGTTGACCTGATCGAAGCGCTGGAGCGTTCGCCCGCCGCGAATCTACGCGTCAAGGCACTCGCGCGGTTCTTTCGTGACGCGGAACCAGCCCCGTCATCGTGGGCAGTGACCTGGCTCATCGGGAAAGCCAGACGGCTTGTGACGACGGCCGAGCTTCAGGACTGGGCGTGCGAGGTCTCCGGCACTCCCGAATGGCTTTGGAGAGAGTGCCAGTCCACGGTCGGAAATGTCGCCGAAACGGCCGCAAAACTCTGTGCGCTCGATGCAGAGTCCCGAGTGGACATTGTTGAATCGTATCGAGAACTGTTAAGCGCAGACGATAGAAAGGCGACTGTCTTGCAGTTCTGGAGCAAATCAAACGAGCCGACCGCCTACGTCTGGAACAAGCTAGTCACCGGCGGACTGCGCGTGAACAAGGTAAGTCACCTCGTTTGCCAAGCCCTGGCGGACGTGTACGGTTTGCCCGCGACCGTCCTCGCGGAGCGCCTGATGGCCGAGCCCGAGCCTACTGCGGAGTGGTTCCTCAAGCTGGTCGCTCCTGGCCCAGATGACCATATCAGCATGCCTTTCATGATGCCCATCGCCCTCACCGGCTCGCCTCACACCCTCGGCCCTGCCGCCAAATGGATGGCGCATAGAATGACTTCGGGCAGGCGCTGCCAACTCTTTAAGAGGCCCGACAAGACGCTGCTGTGGTCCCAGGAGGGCGAAGCCCTCCAACACACCAATACGATCCAAGTCCCATGTGTCCTCGACGGAATCCAAGCCGCAAACGGGGACTTCCATGCGCTCGACCTGCTCGAACTTGAAATGGAAGATCTGCGCACCCTCCCCCTCTCTGAAAGAAGGCGGCGACTACTGGCGGTTCTTAAAGGATCAGGAATATCAGAGGTGCCCGTTATCCCCTTTACCGAATGGCCAGAGCTTGAAGACGCGCATGGTTCAAGCGGGATCTTACTTCGACGAACAGATTCCCCCTACCTCGGAGTACAACCATCCCAAGCATGGCGGCTTTGGCCCTGCGCGCGTATCTCGGTGCAAGCGATCCTCATGTACGCGCATCGGGGAGAAGGCTCGCGCTACACCAGCCTAACCTTCGGGCTCCTGCGAGAAGGCGAAGTCGTATCCATCTGCAAGACGATGGAAGGGCTCAATCGCCGAGAACTCGACGACCTCTTCGCGTGGATAAAGTCCAACACGCTGGAGCGGATTGGCCCGGTGCGCACCGTGCCCCCCTCCCAGGCCTTCGAACTCCAACTGGAACGCGTAGAGCCGTCCTCGCGCCACAAATGCGGGTTCCTCGTGCACGGCCCGCGTATTGTCGCATGGCGGCGGGATCTCACTTTTCAGGATATCGACCTCGTCGAAAAGTTAACCTCTATCTGACGGCCCAGGTCTTCACGATTTCGCTACCCGCCGCGCCTCTTCGCTTGATGACCGCCACCGTAGGCAGCAGCGTCTCGACGTGCATGTCGACAAAGAGAATATGGATACCGCCGGGGTGTCGCGCGACGCCGTCGGCCTTAAACTGGCCGCTCTTGGTCTCATAGAATGCAAGCCGAGTTGCCTTCGCTGACTTTGCGTAGACCTCGATCGAGCTGTCTGTTGGTAGAAAGTTCGAGTTATCAAATCCAACGATGTACCCATCGGGAACGATCTGCCCGGCAGGATCCTTCATGGGACTCGGGTTATAAGTGCCCTGAGCTCCGCCATTCGAGGTCTCCGCAATCATCGCCACCCACTGAGGGTTCGGAATGTTCGCCAAAGGAGCCGCCGCGACCGCGCCAAACAGACCGTATGAGGACATGATCGTCGTGCCGTCCGGCCCCGCGTTCGGAGCCATTTCGTCCGGCTGGGCCGCTGGGCATTCAAAGTTCGAGCCGGGGCTTCGGACACCAGGGGCAATCAAGCTAATCCAAGAAACCGCGCGGCCCTTGAAAAGTCGTGGCTCGTAGTTGTCTCCCGCCACATAAGCCGGGGGCAGGCGATCCGAGTTATCTAACGCATAGATCTGAAGCGCCTTTGCCATCTGGCTGAGGTTGTCCTTGCAAACGTGCTTGTCGCGCTGCATTTTTAGCCTGATCCAAACCGGCCAAAGCATCAAAACCAGCACCAGGACAATGAGCAATCCCCACTTCAAGTCCTTCTTGGAAATGTGAGAAACGCGGGGACGGTCATCCGACTCGGTCGGGTCGTAAGCATCTGCCTGAAGAATCATATGAATAGATATTCCCGTAGAGTCGCTTCGAGCTTTGCCTGATCGACCTGCAAATTGTAGCCCTCAACCTCTACGGTTGGCAGAACACCCATTTTGATCCTATCGTTCCCGACCGACTTTGCAAATGCCGCCAGAGCAACAATTTCGTCATCGGTCAAGCTGCCATTGAGAACCGCAGTCGCCTTGTTCACGACCTCAGGCAACCTCAACGGATTCGCAAACACCGCCGATTTGAACGCCATGAGGAACTGTCGCTGCCGGTCCGTTCGGTGCAAGTCGCTGTCCGTGTGTCGAAATCGCACGAACCCCATCGAGTCATATCCGTTCAGCTTCTGAATCCCTGGTTTCAGGTCGATGTACAACTTGGCGGCCTTGTCCGTCCACTTCATTCGCTTCGTTACGTTAACCTCGACTCCGCCGACGACGTTGACCATGTCTTGGAAAGCGTCGAAATCCAACACCACAACGCGATCCACTTTCACAGCAGGGAGCAAGGTCTCGACCGCGGTTTGCGCGAGTTCCTTGCCTCCATAGGCGTGGTAAGCATTGATCTTCTGAGCCCCGTACTTCCCAGCGGCGACCAGGGTGTCTCGCGGAATGCTGATTCCGGTCACTTGCTTTTGGATGAAATCAATGCGAGCAACGAGCATCATATCGCTCCGGGCGTACTTCTTCAGCACCCGCTTGCCGCCCCGTGAGAGGTCTGAATCGCAGCCTAGAATGAGGAGGGTTAGATGGTCGCGACCTACAAACGGGTCGACAGGCTCAATACCGACCACGTTGCTGATTTCCCGTGCGATGGATTTCTTGAGAACCGGGCTCCGGTTTAGCCACGCATATCCGGCAGTCAAGGCCGCGATCCAGAGGCACAGCCCAACGTAGCCAGCCCTGCCCAGCCACAGACGCTGCTTTTCAGTAAGTCTGGGCATTCTTAATATCCTGACGCAAAAGTAAGGCGACAGGTCACGAAATGAACCAGTCTTGAGTCGTATTCGTAAAGAATCTCAGATTCATTTTGAGAACCCAACGATTCCCACGAACGATAATAAGGAGAGTTTACGTCTTGGGACGTAACCAGATGAGGGATTCCGTCGTATATGCGAGGGAATGTTCGCCATAATGGCGGCATCTATCCTTCTTAGGGAGAGCTAAACCAGTTTTTATGAACGATTCGGATATTAGGGAAGCAACAGCCGGTCTATTTTTGACGCCGGAGGGATACAAGTCCCTTCAGGAAGAGCTTGAGAACTTGACGCTGGTAAAGCGTCCAGAAATCGCGGATCGTATTCGCGAAAGCCAACAGCACGGCGAGTTCAGCGAAGACAACAGCGAACTCGATGAGGTCAAGTTTGAGCAAGCGATGGTAGAAGCTCGCGTCGCGGAACTCAAGGCCTTGTTTGCAACCGCGCACGTGCTTGATCCTGAAAAAATCCCGACGGATTATGTCGGCCTCGCAAGCGTTGTGACGGTTAAAGACCTTGAGTTTGGTGACCAATTTGACGTCCAGGTGGTCGCTGGAATTGAAGCCGACCCGAACTTCGATCGCATCAGCAGCGAATCGCCCATGGGATCGGCGATTGTTGGTCACGAAGTTGGCGAAACCTTTGAGTTTGAATCGCCAGGCGGCAACAAGAAGTACAAAGTTCTCGCGATCAGGCGTTAAAAAATAGTGGATTGGACTGGCAGGCCAAGCGTATCCGGCGCAACCTGCGCCGATCCCTGGGCGACTGCTACTTCAACCGGGATCGGGCACCGACAGAACATTTTTAAGAAAATTCATCCCACTCCCCCCAAATTCCGAAATTCTGTGTTATCATAACTGGGAATACGTATTCTCACAGTTGAGAATACGATTCGGAACCGCCAATGAGGGTGACTCAGCAGGATATCGCGAAGCTCGCAAACGTGTCGCAAGCGACCGTCAGTCGCGTCTTGTCGGGTGATGCCCGGGTCGAAGACGACATCAAAGTTCGAGTTCTCGCCGTGATGCGAGACACGAACTACCAGCCTGACGTTCGGGCTCGCTCCCTGCGAAGTAGGCGAACCGGGCTGATCGGCCTCGTGGTAAAGCGGCCAAGCGGTGGATTGAACGACGATCCATTTTTCGCCAATCTCATTTCTCAAATCATGGACTTCCTCGTGGGGCGTCCGTATCACTTATGCGTCGAAATGGTGAGTTCGTCCTCGAACCAAGAAGCGGTATACGACGAGCTGCTTCGCACCCGAAGGGTTGATGGGCTGATCCTTGTCGAATCTGAAGCGCGAGACGAACGGATCCACCGCCTTCAGGACGACGAGTTTCCGTTCGTCCTTATCGGCAATCCGCTTACCGACAATGGCAAGGATGGCATCTGGAGCGTCGACAACGACAACATCCTCGCCGGAGCTATGGCGACCGAGCATTTGCTGGAAACTGGGTATCGCCGCGTAGGGATGCTTGCTGGCCCGATGGGGCTGACGGTATCGGAAGACCGTATTATTGGCTACCAACGGGCAATTTCTGGGAGCGGCAGTCCGGAGCTTGTTTGGCATTCTGACTTCGGACATGTGGCCGCTCGCGAAGCAGCCCTCAAGTTATTGGCGAGTGAGGATTGCCCGGATGCTCTTGTAGTCTTGGACGACTTCATGGCGATGGGTGTCATGCTCGCCGCAAGGCAACTGGGAATGCCAATTCCCGATAAGCTTGGTTTGGTCAGCTTTAATAACTCGAGCCTCTGCGGCCTGATGGACCGTGGACTAACGTCGGTGAGCTTGAACATCCCCCAGATTATTCGATCCGCATGCGGCAGGCTGCTTAAGATTATTGAAGAGAAGGCGCTCTATGGGTCACGCAGAATGATCGTGCCGTGCGAACTCCATGTCCGCGGATCGTCTGTACGGGAGGCGCAACTATGATCACCCTGTGCTTGGCGCTGATCTTCCAGAACGTCGATCACGAGTTCATTTACGTTGCCGACAAGGATCGCAAGTCGGTAGCCGTCGCGGGCACATTCAATGCCTGGGATCGAAATGCGACTCCTATGATCGCGGCTGCGGATGGAAAAACGTGGCGCGCCAAGGTAGGCCTCAAGCCTGGTCGTCATGAGTATAAGTTCGTGCTTGACGGTGCGGATTGGATAACGGATCCGAAAGCCGCCAAGAATCAAGACGACGGCAACGGAAACGTCAACTCAGTCCTGAATCTGCTCCCAGAGGACTATGCAAAGCCCGCTGCACGCGGAGATGGCACCTTGGCCGCTAGTGGACTGGAGCACAAGACCCAGGCACCGAGCTTTAACTACGACAAGGGCAAGCTTACGTTAACCTTAAGAACGCGAGCCGGAGATGCGAACTCCGTACAGGTGAAGGTGCAGGGAGCTACGCACTCCATGGAGAGGCTCGCAGGTGACGACCTATACGAAACGTACCGGGCTCGGCTTCCTTGGAACGGTAAGGTCGCTCTTGAATACGTATTCTTAATTTCGGATGGCACGACGTTCACGTATGCCGCCGATGGCCTGGGAGGATCTAGGGCCTTCCGTGTAGGAGGCAAAGACTATCAACCATTCGTAGTTCCAAACTGGGTCGAGGGTGCCGTCTTCTATCAAGTATTCCCGGAACGTTTTCTTAACGGTAGTAAAGCTAACGATCCCACGGGAACTCTTCCGTGGAACAGTGACCCTAAGTACTTTAACTTTATGGGAGGCGACCTTGCCGGTGTCCATCAGAAAGTGGAATACCTAAAGAGTCTCGGGATTGCCGGAATTTACCTCAATCCAATCTTCGAGGGTCCTTCGAATCACGGCTACGAGACCTCGGATTATCTTAAAGTCGCAAAACGATTCGGTACAAATCTTGAGTTCAAAAATCTAGTATCCACATTTCACAACAAGGGAATGAAGGTCGTTCTCGATGGCGTATTCAACCACACTTCGACCAGCTTCGCTCCGTTTGCGGACATCATCAAGAACGAACAGAAATCAGACTACCTCGGCTGGTACTGGGTCCAATCCTTCCCCGTTAAGGTGCAAGATCCGCCGAACTATACCGCATGGTTCAACTTTCCATCGATGCCGAAGGTTAATCTCTCAAATCCGGCCGCGCGAAAGTATTTCCTAGACGTTCCCGATTTTTGGGAAAAGGAAGCGAACATCGATGGTTGGCGATTGGATGTCGCCAATGAAGTCCAAGTTGACTTTTGGAAGGACTTTAGAAAGAGTGTAAAGAGAGCCGATCCTAACAGTTGGATTGTCGGAGAGGTCTGGGGGGATGGATCGCAGTGGTTAGGCGGCGACCAGTGGGATTCCATAATGGGATACCAGTTCCGGGACGCAGCCCTTCGATTTGTGGCGGAGGATAAGATCAGCGCTTCGGACTTCCTGGCAAACCTAATGCGCACTTACAACTCGTACGCTCCCCAGGTATCGCGGAACCTGATGAACTTACTGAGTAGCCACGATACGCCGCGGTTTATCACCTTGTGCGGTGGCGACAAAGAACTCGCAAGGCTGGGAGCGGCCCTTCTTCTGACTTGGCCTGGCTCTCCCAGCATCTACTACGGCGAAGAACTCGGCATGGAAGGTGGCGCAGATCCCGACAATCGCCGTGGGATGGCGTGGGAGTTATCAAACAGCAAAAACGAGACGCTCTCGTACTATCAGAAGCTAATCCGGCTGCGCATGAGCACTCCGGTTTTTAGAACTGGGGAGCCTCATGTGCTTGCCAGCAACGACGCCTCCAAGACGCTTGCTTTCGCGCGCGTTGAGGGTGATGACGTCGCGATCGTGGCGGTTAACCGAGATTCGACCGCTCACACAATGTCTATACCGCTCAGAAGTCTTCCGCAGAAGGCACAAAACCAAGAGGTTCGCGACGCTCTCGGCGCCGCCGAA
>JBKJJL010000161.1:0-4205 GCA_046597875.1 Fimbriimonadaceae bacterium
GTTGTGACTTGATGAAAAATGTTTTCGACATTTTTCAACAATTTCAACGAAAAGGTGATACGCCTTATTTGTGCTGTCGTATCACCTTTTCGTTGAAATTGTTGAAAAATGTCGAAAACATTTTTCATCAAGTCACAACCCGCCTAAATCTCGGGCCAGTTCGACACCTTACACTGATGAGCGAGTCATTCTACAGGAGTTGGTGGGGGCGCGTTGCCGCAGGTTCAAATCTAGAGTCGCTCAATTTGCCTTTGTAGGCGTTGACATCGGCAATGCCCACGGGTTCGCCCAAGTTCTTGCTCTCACTGGGAATTCGAAAGGCAATGGCCCAACCTGGGCTTCAATGAAAATATCAAATTTCGTTCGCGCTTAGGATTAAACACGAAGGCAACTCAACTCGCGGAGTCGCACTAAGCCCATCAACAGCGTGAATCCTAGTCACGATGTCTTCAAGCAAAGTACCCCTTGTTAGAATCGGCTACGTCTGATTTGCACCTAAAAGGGCCGGGTGTCATCCTTTGAGCGCTCCTAGCCAAGATCGAGAGCTTCAACAGCGACTCCAAGCCGAAATTCCTGGGCGCGGAAGTTTTCGCCAACCTTGCCCACGCCTAACTCAAACTCTACCTACGGCGAGCTTCTACAACGAAGAGCCTCCCCTGCGAGCTAGGCCCAGACCCGTCAGGAAGCCACAATCCCGGAGATATCTCTACATTTACGAATGATCCTCAAAAGCAGAGCAGGTTATCGCGAGCCGCTCTTACGCACAAAAGCCCCGGTGCCTAACGCCGCCCCGGGGCAGATTATCAACAGCCCGATAACCTAGCTGAAAGTAACTGGTGCGGCTCTTGCGAGCTCATGTGGACATGGATCAACTCCGCACTTTCATTGGCAAACAGGGCGACTTTCACAGTCCGCTTGCCTTTTTTTAATGACTGGTTACTAGGGAGTTTCGCACCGCGTGATCGCGCCTCTAAGAGATCGAGGAGTTTCTCATTTCTCCTTGTGAGTCGCCTATTTCGCTTCAACTGATTCGCGATAATCGGAACTGAAGGAGCGGCGGGAATGGGATGTAGAAAACCGATATCATACACTTTCAAGCCTCCGGACTTGCTTAATACTTAGGTCGGATGCTACAATCATCGTAGCGTCTGACCACCTCCTGTGAGTCGTCGCCCCCACGCGGTTGCTATCCAGGCGTGCCGCGGTTGGGTTACTTAAGACGGCCGCTGTCCGCACAGCGGCCTCTTTTTTCGTGTCATCATTATGGTAACAAGAAAGCGATCAAACAGTTGAAACTAGCATAGGTTTTGCAAAACCCAGTACAATTACTATCATGTCCCCGCACGGCCGTGCCGAGTTCAAATGTATAAACCAAGAAATTTGAATCCTTATGAATGCCAGTCCATCTCAGATTCCAGACGATTTCCAATCTGTTTTCCAAGAAGTGCTCTTTGCGTCGGATAAATCTGCCCCTCCAGTATTTTCCTCACCTTCAGATCTAGCTGCGGAAATGTATGGCCTCTGCAAGGGCCGCTACAAGGACCCGGCAAGCCTGCTCGCCACGCTCTCACCCGTCCTGAGGCGGAAAAGGGCAAGCAGCACCGATTTTCGTGATCTCATTCTTGCTGCCCTTAAAGAGCGGACAGAGTCCCGAGGCGACTCGCTCCCACTCAAGACTTTTGAAAGACTTTCAGAAGCCTTGGCCATGAGCGTCAGCGGGTCCGAAGTCCGATGCGACAGATCAGAATTTGCGTCTCTCCTGCGACAAGTGCGAAGTGCGGGATCGCTGGTAGGGCTAGCTCCGCCAGCAGTCCTCTCAAATCCGTGCGGTCGGGACGTATTTCGCTCAATCGTCCAGCGGCTGCAGCAACTGGACAGGGAAGGTTTTGAGGGAAAAAGTGAAGTTTGGCTCCTTTGCCCTTCAATCCAAGGTGCGAAGGAACTATGGCGAGAACTCATTCTCCAGTGGCAAAGCACGTTGTGCGTTGAACCGGAAACTGCTTATGAAGCACTCAATCGACTTGAGGGTGCAGCAAAGCTTCACGTGCTTGCTGTTCCCGAAGAGTCTTGCTTGTTTCCCGCAATCCTCATTGAGCCAAGTGATGAGCATCTGGCGGCAGGATTCCATCTGGAACTTCTAGGATCGGAGCGGGTCTCCATTGGTCGGATGTCAAGTGAGTCATGTCGACGTTGGAATAATGCGGTCTTTTTGAACCTGAAGATGGGTCGCCTTGGTAACGTTGTTTCAGTCGAAGGTTCCATGCAATAGAGCCTGCTGACGGATCCACAAGTGCGTAAGAAGTGTCGATGTTGCTATGTCTGCTTGTGATTTGCAACGCTCACATGAAGAATTCGGAGAGCTGCAGACTCGCTATGACTCTGGAGTCAGATTCGTAAAGTGAAGCTCGTTTCAACATGGATCAAACTTTGACTCGCATCCTTGAACTTGAGCGGCGTTATCTCAAAGGCAGACGTCAACAGATCGGCTATCACCGGTTCCTGACTAACTCCGAGTAAGGATCGGGCCGCATAAGAAAGTCTCATTGACCCAGGGTGTCGGGGGAATCAAAAAATAGGCGGTCGATGCCATAGTCAACTCAGCACATACGAGCTTGCCGCATGCTGGCGGGGTATGCGGTCGATTCACCGTGCGGCAGGGCCAGAACTTGAGGAGTATTGCAGGACGCTCGTCGGCTGTGAGGTCGGCTGGGCCGTCACACGCCGCTCCATCAGAAACCTCGCTCCCGTGACGGGTTCGGGAAGCGCAAGTCCGTGTTTTAGGAACAGCGCCCTCACCGCATCGATCTCCAGGTCGCGCTCGGCCAGCAACCGCTTAAGGTGGGCGTTCTCACGCTCGAGCTCGCGCATCAGGCGCAAATCGTCAATCTGAAGACCGGCATACTTGCGCTTCCAGATGTAGAACGTGTTGGGGCTGATCCCGTGATCGCGGCAAAGCTGAGCCTGGGTCTTGGAACCCACGACGCTTCCTGCAAGAATTCGGACGATCTGCTCTTCGGTGAACTTTGACTTTTTCATGATTCCCCCAGTTTTACAACCGGAGGAGTACTTTTTTCACGTCTTCAGTTTGGGGGGCAGACGACTTAAACCACGCTACTAATACCGGAGGGAACTCTACATTTTAGGAGTGATCCTCGGGAAGTAGGTCAGGGGACCGACGCTAGTCGTCCATAAAACGCATGCAGGTCGACATTTAATCGTCACTTTGACTCCTATTCTTTTTGACACCAACCGTGATAAGGAACACTCCGCTGCCGAGAAGTACTGCCACTAGGCTGCCATCTCTAGCAACCTGTAAAGATGATACTGAAACTCCTGCTAGCTTATTTCTGCCGCTCGGGTCGGGATAGTCGGCTTGTAACCAGCCTACATAGATCATAAATACTGTAGAAAACGGTATCGCCAAAACAATACTTGTTCCAGTCATTATGCATCCGGTCAAGATCAGTAGCATTTTAAAGGCATGTCCTTTCCACTTCACAATGATCCACACTCATTTTACCAGATGGAAACGGCGGAAGATCACATAGTAGCAAGCAGCCAAACCAGCCGCTGTAGCTGTAGGGTCATCTGTACCACAGCAGTGCGACAACTCGTGCAACAGGGTGTCTGCTACATCTGAGCATTTGGGACGTGACGGATTGCAAATATGTAGACGACAACCGAAGCCAGTGCGATACCCACACCACGTCGGATTGCAGTCGCAAAGGCGCCCGCCGCAACTTATATTGATCGTTTTATATCCTGCGCAGTAACCAATCATACAAGCGACGGCATCTTCCGCATCCTTCTGAATGGGTTTACCGTTAATCTTCCAACACTTTACTAGCAGTGAATAGCAAGCTGGAATGTTCCAACAAGCGATCATGGCATCACAGAGCGGCTCCAGGACCCCGACCACCTGACTGCTATATGACTTTGTGCAGTCATACTGTATATCGGCAACCGAATGTCCTGGAATCATACCGCTGGGATCAGCGAACACCACGGGCTTGGATCCTGCATATTCGAACGGAGACTGCCGCGGCCAGAACGCGTCGACCTGCAGCCAGATACCGAGTTTCTTCATAAGCTCCCTGGCTCTGACGTAGTCCCTTTCGGCATTGTCCTTGTGGTAGCCGTGGGCGGCGATGTAGACGTAGGGGGTGGTCGGGGTTCCCGTTCCTGGAACAAGCGTGCCGTATGGG
>JBKJJL010000239.1:0-3974 GCA_046597875.1 Fimbriimonadaceae bacterium
ACTTCCGCCCACCAGTTGCGCCGGAGCCAATGAAATCCGCTGTCATACGTACCAAGGAAGACCTTCAGGCTAAATTCGTCGGCGAGGGAGAAGAAGAGTTCACCGAGATCGTCATAAACCGGCAGAAGATCGGGAAGGGATTTGGCTTGAAAAATGCAACGATTCCGATACCCCGCGCGGATAATAATGAGGGTATCAATGCCGATTAGCTTGTAAAGCTCGAACTCACGTCGCCAATCTTTCGCACTCCAGTTTTGGCTTGGGATGTCGTGCGTAATCTCGTCGAGAAACGTGCCGGTGATTCGGGGTGGGGTGGGCATGAGGGTGTTAGTGTTTTAGGGTGTTATGGTGTTAAGGTGTTGGGTGTTGGACTTGTTGGACCGATCCGTCATTCCCTACAATCCATCCCACCCAAGCAAACCATACCCCTCTCAATTTTTGAACACCCAATCCTGGAGTTCCTCCGGCTTGACTCGGTGCATGTCTGGCGGCTGGGCTTCCATTATTTGGGTTTCCAGCATCGGAATCAAGTCCGCGATTCGCTCTAGTGTGTCGGTTTGCTCCAGCAGTCGCTGCTTTTCGATATTTTCTATCGGCAGGGTGTTCGCGATCGCGAAGGATAGGGCGACAATATCATCCGGAAACCGGACTTGAACCTGAAAATCTGGCCGGGCCATCACGCGCTGAACCCACATTTGGAAATCTTCCCGAGCCCG
Source organism: Fimbriimonadaceae bacterium (assembly GCA_046597875.1). Classification (GTDB taxonomy): domain Bacteria; phylum Armatimonadota; class Fimbriimonadia; order Fimbriimonadales; family Fimbriimonadaceae; genus JANJUB01. The sequence goes on from JBKJJL010000239.1 coordinate 717, forward strand.
GATCACGAGCGCATCGGCGCGGGGGGAAATGGTTGCATCCAACTCAGCGACCGGCTCTACGAAGCCCGTCAGGTATGGCTTCGACTCGTCCAGCCGGCGAATCCGGAACCGACGCTCGCCGTAAACCTGAATGTCCATGCGCCCGTCGTCGAAGGTGTGAACCTTGGTGATTCTCACGCTCGTGCCGACCAGATAGGGCTCCGCGGGCCCGCCAACTTCGCTGCCGCTGCGGATCAGGACGATTCCAAATTGTTTGTCTTCCTGGAGGCAATCTTGAACCATTTCCCGATATCTGTCTTCAAACACGTGGAGCCGCGCTTGAGAATATGGAAATAGAACCGTGCCTAGCAGGAAAAGTGGCAACTCTTCGAGGGGTACGCCCATGCCTGCTTGCATTATATCGCCCTGCGCGGGAATCCGTGAGAAGGGCGGCGGCGGGTAATCTAGGGAGGCATTGTCTAATTTGAGTGTTGGAGCAACGGAGAGAATGACGGATCAACCTGGGCTGCCTACGGAACCGGCTGAATTACAAAGGCAGTTGCTTGAAGCGCGGAACAAAATTGCCGAGCTTGAAGCGAAAATCGCATCGGACGGCCGCGCGGCGCGAACGAACGATGGTCAGGTTGAAATCGCCCCTATTCAAGAGGCGGATGTCACGTTGCGTCGTTTGACGCAGCGCATTGCCATGATTTTGCAAGCCGAAAAAATCGCGATCATGTTTTATGATCGCGAGAAGGGCGAGCTGATCGGCATTCCACCCGCGTACGGAATTGAAGAAACCAAGCTGAACCTGTTCCGAGTTCGAGCGACGCAGGGCATTTCCGGCCAGGTTTTCCGGGATAGCGAAGCGGTTATTTTCCACGACGCCACGAGCGATCCGCGAACTCAGAAGGATCCATTCGCGCTTTTGCACGTGCAGAACGGCATCACCGTTCCGCTCGTCATCGAGAAGCGGGACGAAGAAAACCGAGTTATCGAGCGCAACACGATCGGCGTTTTGCACGCCTTCAATAAGCGCCACGGCGAAGATTTTAACGATGAAGACGTCCGGCTCTTGGAGCGGATGGCCCGAAACGTGGGCTCGATCATCGCAAACCTGCAGTTATATCGCGAGGTCGTCGAAGAGCGGGAAGAGCTACTTCAGACGTTCGAATCGCTCGCGGCGGGCCTCCTTCTGGTTTCGCCCGAAGGCCGGATTAGCCAAATTAATGCTTCAGCGCGAGCCATTTTCGGCGTCGGCAGCGAGTCCATTGGACGCCAGTACGGCGACGTTTTGAAAGGGGACACGGCGGATGCGTTCCGAGACGCCTATCAAGCGACTCTCCGGGGCGAAGATAGTATCAGTCGAGATGTCGCAGTACTCTTAGGAACGGTTGAGCGGAACTACCAAATTCAGATTGCTCAGGTTCGAAACGAGGAAGGAAAGGACCTCGGCGTCGTGGCGATCTTCATTGATATTACAGACGCGAAAGCGATCGACAAGATGAAGTCCAGCTTTGTCGCGATGGCGTCGCACGAGCTTCGAACGCCGCTAACTGCGATCAAGGGCTTTGTCAGCACGCTCCTCATGGACGATACGTTCAGCGATGAGGAACGGCAAGAGTTCTACATGATCATCGATCAGGAGTGCGACCGATTGACGCGCTTGATCAATGACCTCTTGAACACCTCGCGAATCGAGGCGGGAGAATCGCTGAAGCCGAATTACACGAAGGTGGACATGAAGACCCTGCTCGAAAAGGTCATCATGATTCAAAAGCAGTCTACCAACCGACACACGCTGAAGCTGGATATGCGCGGCGTTATTCCGCCCGTCGTTGGCGACGAGGACAAGCTGGATCAGGTCCTCACAAATCTGCTCAACAATGCGATTAAGTACTCTCCTAACGGCGGCGACATCACCCTTCACGCGATGGTGGACGGCGACGAGTTGCTGGTGGGCATTGAGGATCAAGGCCTGGGTATTCCCAAAGATCACCTTGGCAAGGTTTTCGAGAAGTTCCACCGCGTTAACAACGAAGACAATCGCCGAATCTACGGAACCGGCCTTGGTCTGTACTTGGTCAAGCACCTGGTTGAAACGGTTCACATGGGGCGGATATGGGTTGAATCGGAAGTCGGCAAGGGCTCGACGTTCCTGTTCCGGATTCCGGTTGCCCTGGACATCGAAGAAGGCAAGAAGTTTAATAACTAGAGCCACGCAATGGCAGGGTTCGACCTCACTCCCATTCCTGAGCCCGAACGGCTACGTAGTCATGCCCAAGCGTGGCTAGCTCGCTTCGCGCCGCTCGTGATGGACGACAACCTTGTTGCCGAGGACGAGGAGCTCAAGAGTCGGCTACATCTCATTGAGACTCTCGGATCCGAGGCGATTGGCTTGCAGCCTCAACTGGAGTCCCTTTCCAGCCTTGATGACGTTGAGTTGAGGCAGACTTTCCGACGGGCGGTGACGCAACTTGAATCGTTGGATGTGGATCTTCGAAAGCGACTTGCCCGCGTCGCACCGGGCGATCCTGAAGGGCTCGTAGATTTGGAAGCCCTGCAAGACCGATTAGACGAGCGCGCAGCGCGCCAAGAAATGGGATTGGCTACCACCCAGGAGATTCCCAGCGTCCTCAAGATGAAGACGGCCCCGGGGAGCCTCGCCGGAGCCGCGTTCTTGGGGATATTCGGGCTGGGATGGACCGCCTTTACGACGGTGCATGCGGTCCTGATGATCGGCGGCCTCGCGCAGGCGATCGGCTGGTTCGCCCTTGCCTTGCTCGCATTTTATTCCATCTTCTTTTTCGTAGGATTTGGACTCCTCTGGACCGCTTTTCTCACTGCGAGTACCGAGGAAATTGAACTTGAAGGGCGCATTCTGACAGTACGTCGAAAGTTTGGCCCGATCGTGAAAGTGGTGCGACATACGTTGGCAGAGCAAACCCGAGCGCGGATCGGGGAAGGTTCGTTGGGTTTCGCGCCGAGCAAAGGGCGCACCCAGAAGCCTTCGCCTGCGGTAGTCCTCACAGATGCAGATGGCAAGTCAATATCCATCGGCGTGCTAACGAGCGAAGAAAGCCGGGAGGATACAATGCAACGGATCAACGCCTACCTGATGGCTCGCCCCAGTTAGGGTATTGGGGTATTGGGTATTGGGTATGAACCTGCCCGATTTTATGTACCAACGACGACGATTTTGTAGGGTGATTTCTCATCCCTGGTTTGGCGGCTCCTTGTTCATTTGATAGAACTCCATGGGGGTGTAATAGTTCAGGG
>JBKJJL010000244.1:0-3959 GCA_046597875.1 Fimbriimonadaceae bacterium
TCCGAGCCCATTATTCGGGCGATTGTCGAGATGGGCTACGAGTGCCCCACCCCGATTCAAGCCCGGGCAATTCCGGTTCTTCTGAGGGGCGGCGATCTCATTGGCCAAGCCCAAACCGGCACGGGAAAAACCGCCGCGTTTGCCCTTCCGATCATCGAACGGATCGATTTATCGAGCAAAGACACGCAGGCAATCATCCTCGCGCCAACCCGAGAGCTCGCGGTCCAGGTTGCCGGCGGGATCTGGGACCTCGCCAAGCACACCGGCCTCCGCGTCGTGCCCGTCTATGGTGGACAGCCGATTGACCGGCAGTTCCGCGCGCTCAAGACGGGTGCTCATATCGTGGTGGGCACTCCGGGCCGCGTGCTGGATCACCTTCGGCGCGGTTCCCTTACGCTTACAAATGTTCGATTCGCGGTTCTTGATGAGGCCGACGAGATGCTGGCCCTTGGGTTCGCTGAGGATCTTGAGGCGATCATGGGAGAGCTGCCTGCATCGCGCCAGTTGGCTCTCTTTTCGGCGACGATGCCGCCCCGTATCATCGCGATGACGAAAACCTTTCTTCGCGATCCGATCCACGTCGCGATTGAATCCAAACGGCGTACGCTCGATACGACCAATCAAACTTATTACGAAGTTCCAAAAGGTAAGAAACTCGAAGCCCTCGCCCGCGTTTTGGACATGGAAAGCCCCGGTCCGACGATCGTCTTTTGCCGGACTCGCCAAGAAACGAACGACCTGTGCGACGCCCTCCGCTTGCGTGGTTACAACGCCGAGGCGCTGCATGGAGATATGGGCCAGCAAGAACGAGACCGGGTGATGCGCAAGTTCCGCGATGGGGCCGCTGATCTCCTGGTCGCTACGGACGTGGCGGCGAGAGGTCTCGACATCGAAACCGTTACGCACGTTATCAACTACGACATCCCGTTCGATGTCGAGCAATACATTCACCGAATTGGTCGAACTGGTCGCGCCGGGCGGTCAGGGGATGCAATTACCCTCGTCGAAGGCCGCCAACGAAGGCAGCTTGAGGCGATTGAGCGGATGATCGGTTCGAAGATCAAGCCCGCCCGAATTCCCACCGCGGCCGACATTGCGTCGCGTCGAAGAGACCAGTTCAAGGATGCCCTAAAAGACGCCCTGGAAGCGAAGGAGTATGAGAGCCACTTGCCAACAGTGGAAGACCTGAGCGAAGATTGGGATCCCGCCGAAGTGGCGGCGGCGGCTTTGCATATGCTTTGGCGAAGCCAACACTCCGGCCCTTCCGCTCCGGAAGAACTGGACGCCGATTTCGAGCAACCAGAACTGGGAATGTCCAGAATCTTCATCGGAATGGGCAGGCAAGATGGATTGCGGCCCGGTGACATCGTCGGTGCGGTCGCAAACGAGGCGGGGATCACCGCCAAATCAATCGGCGTCATCGACATCCTCGATCGAACTTCGTTTGTGGAAGTTCCCACCGCGATTGCCGAGAAGGTCGTGGAGGCGTTGCGTCACGCAAAGATCAGGAATCGAAAGGTGAAAGTCCAACTCGCAAGGCCCGCCGCCGATCCGGGTTCGACAGCGCCGCAAAGCAAGCGCCGCTGAGCGATGAGTGTTAAGGTGTTGAGGTATTAAGGTGTTGAAGTATTGGGGTGTTGAGGAAAGCCACTCCCTGATACCCTAATACCCTAATACCTTAATACCCTAACACTTCTACTTTCGCATCAACGCGATTCCCGAACGGATGCCGGTCGACTTGCCATTTCGCCATACAATTTGCCCGGAAACCAGGACATCTCGTACTCCAATGCTGAGGGCGGTCGGATTCTCGGCGGTAGCTTTGTCACCGATCGTCTTGGGATCGAAGATGACGAGATCGGCGGCAAAGCCTTTCGCGAGCCTCCCCCTCTTATGCAGTCGGAACGTTACCGCGGGGAGGTCGGTCATTTTGCGAATCGCAGATTCCAAACTTAAAACCTTCAACTCTCGAACATAGCGCCCCAAGAACCGAGGGAAGGAGCCGGCTGAGCGCGGGTGAGTGCCCCCGAGGGAGCCGTCGCTGCTAAACATGACCCGTGGATGAGCGATGAAGTCCTGGAGGTCAGCCTCGGTCATCGCACTAACGGCGACGCTTTCTTCGCCTTCCCCCTTCGGACCTCGGGTTTTGTTCAAGATTTCTTGAATAATGCTGATCGCATCGCGCCCAGTCATCTTCGCAATTTCCGCCAGATTCTTTCCAACCCAAGCCTTCGTGTAGGTGTAGTTGGTCAGGCGGACATTCTGTGGCCCGCCCACGTCGGCCAAGGCGGAGACCCAGATTTCCCGCTTTTCCCACTGACGACTTGGGGACAAGGCGGCGACGGTCGACTGCCAGAACGTGTAGGGATAGACGTCGGCGGTCGCGTTCGGGCCCAGCAGTTTCAAGGCATCCGCGGCACGTCCCCAAACCGCCTTCGTGGCAAGTTTGATGTGCGAAATCTGAGTTCGCGACCCGGCTGCTTTTCCGATTCCGAGGAGCTCGTCGAAGGCGCGGAAGGCGACATTGCCTTCATCGCGAACGTGGCTGATGTAGAGACCACCGTGTTGGGCCGAAATCTTAGCGAGATCAGCCAGGTCTTCCGTTCGGGCGTAATAGCCGGGGTCGTATTCGAGACCCGAGGACAATCCGAGCGCTCCCGCCCGCATATCGGCCCGAACGAGGGCTTCCATTCGGAACATTTCGGGTGTGGTGGGAGTTCGCTTGAAATCGTCACCCATAACCCGTTTCATGATGCCACCGTGGCCGCTGAACGCGGCAAAGTTCAGAGCGGGTTTCAGGTTCGCGAGGCGTTTGAACAGATCGCCGACGGGCTCTTGCCAGATGCCGTCCTGCCCGACCACCGCAGTTGTGATTCCTTGGGATATCTGACTCTTGGCGGTTGGCTCTTTAGCGATTCCGAAGTCCGCGTGAGAATGGGCGTCGATGAATCCCGGCGCGACTATCAAGCCCTTTGCGCTCACGATTTGTTCACCTTTCCTAGGGATCAACTTGCCAATTTCCGAGATAGTCTCGCCCGTAATCCTTATATCTGCCATGAACCGAGGTGCCCCGGTTCCGTCTATGATTATGCCTCCTTGAATAAGGAGGCTGGCAGGGGCGAGGAAGGCGATTGCAGCGACCACAGCCTAGTTTAGAGTGCAGGGGGTCATACGCGCTGTTCAGAGGCGTCAAGTAAACTGCCCAGCATGACGATCCTGGTTGCTGACAAGTTCGAGAAATCTGGCCTCGATGGGCTCGCCGCTCTCGGCGCGACCACCTATTACGAACCAGATTTGAAAGACGAAACTTTGGAGGCTCGCCTCGCCGATTCGGGCGCCGAAGTGCTCATTGTTCGATCCACGAAAGTCACCCGGATCATGATCGAAGGGTCCGATTTGAAGCTCATCATTCGTGCGGGTGCGGGCTACAACACGATCGACGTGAAAGCCGCTTCAGAACAGAGCGTCCAGGTCGCCAACTGCCCCGGCAAAAACGCAAACGCGGTCGCCGAGCTTACGATCGGCCTCATTATCGCACTCGATCGGCGCATTCCCGACAACGTATCGCAGCTTCGCGAAGGCCGCTGGAACAAGAAGGAATTCAGCAAAGCCCAGGGCCTCGCGGGAGCGACCTTGGGGCTCATCGGCATGGGCAACATTGGCACCCTTGTCGCAAATGCAGGAAGGGCGCTCGGGATGAATGTCATCGGGTTCAGCGGCCACCTAACCGACGAAGATTGCGCCGAGCTTGGCGTTCGCAAGGCGCACTCGGTCCTTCAAGTAGCCGAGAAAGCGGACGTGGTATCCCTTCACTGCGCGCTCACCGACGGCACGAAGGGCCTCTGCGGAGAGGAATTTTTTGCCGCGATGAAGCCAGGCGCAATCTTCATCAACACGAGCCGAGCCGAGGTCGTTGATCAGGCGGCTTTGCTCAAGGCGATTGCCGAAAAGGGAATCCG
>JBKJJL010000257.1:0-19944 GCA_046597875.1 Fimbriimonadaceae bacterium
AAGGGGCCGCAGCGAAGCATCCCAGGCGACTGTTTACCAAAAACACAGGTCTCTGCTAAGGTGAAAACCGAAGTATAGGGGCTGACGCCTGCCCAATGCCAGTAGGTTAACAGGAGATGTTAGCGCAAGCGAAGCATCGAATCGAAGCCCTGGTGAATGGCGGCCGTAACTCTAACGGTCCTAAGGTAGCGAAATTCCTTGTCGGCTAAATACCGACCCGCATGAAAGGCGTAACGACTTGGGAACTGTCTCAACGAGAAGCTCGGTGAAACTGTAGTGCCCGTGAAGATGCGGGCTACGCGTAGTAGGACGGAAAGACCCCGTGGAGCTTTACTACACCTTAACATTGTAAGTTGGGTATGCGTGTAGAGCGTAGGTGGGAGCTTCGGCACCAATGGAACACCACCCTTCTGCTTCTGATTCGCTAACCCTTGCCCTTATCGGGTGACGAGACAATGTTAGGCGGGTAGTTTGACTGGGGCGGTCGCCTCCTAAAAAGTAACGGAGGCGCCTAAAGTTGCACTCAGGCTGGTTGGAAATCAGCCGTCGAGCGTATAGGTATATAGTGCGATTGACTGCGAGACAAACAGGTCGAGCAGGGACGAAAGTCGAGCTAAGTGACCCTCTGGTGGTGCGTGGGCACGTCAGGGTTCAACGGATAAAAGCTACCCCGGGGATAACAGGCTGATCTTGCCCGAGCGCTCACAGCGACGGCATGGTTTGGCACCTCGATGTCGGCTCGTCGCATCCTGGGGCTGTACACGGTCCCAAGGGTTCCGGAGTTCACGGATTAAAGCGGCACGCGAGCTGGGTTCAGAACGGCGTGAGCCAGTTCGGTCCCTATCCACTACGCGCGGAGGAAATTTGAGAGGAGTCGCCCTTAGTACGAGAGGACCGGGGTGAACTGACCTCTGGTGTACCTGTTGTGCCGCCAGGCGCAGACGCAGGGTAGCCACGTCGGGCAGGGATAAGCGCTGAAAGCATCTAAGCGCCAAGCCCACCTCAAGATTAGATTTCCCATCGAAAGAGTAAGACCCCCGGAAGACTACCGGTTGATAGGTCGCAGATGTAAGCGTGGTAACACGTTCAGTCAAGCGATACTAAATGGTCGAGGGCTATCGTTAAGCACCTTCTTTTGAGTAGCTAGTTCTTCAATTACACAAAATATGCGACTTTCTAAGCGCTTGGCGCTTACCACTTTCTATTCGGGTGGTCATGGCGAGAGGGAAACACCCGTTCCCATCCCGAACACGGCAGTTAAGCCTCTCAGCGGCGGAAGTACTTGGCCCGCAAGGGTCCGGAAGATAAGCACGCTGCCCGGATAGTTAATTTTAAGAGCCCCACCTCGGTGGGGCTTTTTTATTGGTCTATGCAGTTCGCAGACGCGCCGAGATCAACGTGATCTCCTTCGGAGCCTGCAAGATGCCGAGCGCGCGCTCACAGCGTTGCCGCAGTTCGCTGGCATCCGATCGCTCGTCCAAAACTGCCACCTCTGCGTAAAGCCGGCCGCGCTTGTACCATACCGATGCTTTCAACACCGACGGCTGCGAAAGCAAAAAAGCCTTCGTGACATTGGGATCTATCCCCGTGACGACGTCGAGATGCGGGCGCATACTTTGCCTATTGGCGATCCCGCGAAAATCTAGAGGGTTTCAACTCGCAAACTGTCGGCCCGAGTCAAACATCTGGTAACCCATACGGGAATCTCGTCACGTGGACCGTACGATGCAATCCACTCTCTACGTAGCGACGAAGCTGCAACTTGTGCGGAACTTTCGGAAACAAACAGACCAAACACTGCCGAACCGGACCCGCTAAGCAAGGCACCACTCGCTCCGTGAGCAAGCAGCCGGTCGGTCCAATCCTCGCAGTCGCAAGGCATGACTCGCTCAAAGTCATTGTACAGAGCGTTGGAATGCTCGGGGAGTTCCTTCCACTCTCGGGCTTTTGCGTCGAGCTTCGAGTACGCCTCCTGGGTCGAAACCCCGACTTCGGGCCTCAGAACCACATACCACTGAGTGCTCGTATCGTCAAGCGGAGTCAACTTCTCCCCGTAACCCTCGCCAATCGCCCGCCCGCCAGTGAGGAAAAAGGGCACGTCCATCCCGACCGCGACCGCGACATCGAAGAGGTGGTGGTCTGCTATCGGTGCGGGGAGGAACCGAGAAATCGCGCGAATCAATCCCGCTGCGTCCGAACTCCCTCCGCCCAAACCAGATTGGGCAGGGATCGCCTTCGTAAGGTGAATGTGGAGTGGAGGAACCTGGGCGATGTCAGACAACAGACGAAGCGCCTTGAACACCGTATTCTCAGCAGGCAGCCCGGCCCAGTTGCACGTGATCGGTGTCGCCTTGGGAGCCAGGTCGATATCCAGCGTATCAAACAAGCTGACCGCCTGAAAAATCGTTCGAATCGGGTGATACCCACGCCCGTCCCGCGGCCCTACCGAAAGGAACAGATTCAGCTTGGCTGGACAGTAAACGCGAATCATCGGATGTTCGATGCCTTTAGTTAACCGAAGCCAGTTCTTTCTTAAGAACATTGATCGCGTCGATGTTCTCAGGATCGACCCCGTTCAACGCCGCCAGATACAGAGAAACGAAATCTCCTAACAGAACAAGCGACAACATTTTTTCGAGAAGCGTTTCGCCCCGCGCCTGCATCCGATGCGTCTTCGCGACCGAAGATATGAGGCCCGCCGTCACATCGCGACGCGCTTGCATTTTGGGAGATTCGTGACCATCTTCAAGGACCACCGCTACCCATTTGTCGACGTTCTGCGATGAAACATTTGCCCAGCCGAGGATCTCGTTATGGTTCAGCTCGGGAAAGGAGTTCGCGAACGTCATGTTCTTCGCGTTCTCGTTGATCTGCCCCTTCCACCGGTTCGCCACGAGGCCCTGCCAGCCGCCCAGGCCGTACAAAACCGACACCGCCCCGTGCAGTTCAGCCGCGAGCTGCTTGGCGGGATTGTCCTCAAAAGGCGTTTCGATCCCCCAATCTTGAACGCAGGAATCGAGGAGATCAAAGCACGCTCCAAACGGCTGCGCGGGCAAAAGCCCCGTCGCAACGCTCGCATGGAGGACCGGAATGAGCATGAACCCCAAAGCCGTGCGAGGAGGCTGTCCAGCAGGAATCTGGATCAAAGGAACTTGGTCTATGTCGGCAAAGTCGGCGAGCTTCCCACCACCCGTGACGATGAGCCGAAGGGTTCCGATTCGCCGCGCATCTGCGTAGGCGCTCAACGTTTCTTCGGTGTTTCCCGAGTAACTCGAAGCGATGACGAGAGTGGACGATTGCACCCAGTTGGGCAAGTGGTAATCCCGATTGACCGTAAACGGGATTGAGGCCTGGGCATCAAAGATTGCCCGAGCAAAGTCCCCGCCGGCCGCCGAACCACCAAGTCCAGTCAGCATGACGCACGTCGGCTCTATCGATGGCATCTGAACCGATTGGGCGATAGAGTGGGCTCGTCGGCACTGATTTGGAAACTCAGCGGTCAGCCGGTACATTTCCTTCGGATCGAGCCGAGTAACGTACGCGCGATCGTCCAGAATGTGGGCCATTATTCGTCGGCGAACGGATCGTATTCGTCGGGCGCAGGAGCTGGCCCACCCGTATTTCCGTTTGGCATCGAACCGCCCCCACCACCGCTACCGCCTCCAGCGTCTTCTCGAGGTCGGTCAAGTCCTTGCACGTTGTCAGCAACGATCTCGACGATCTCGCGGTTGGTACCGTCGCTCGCTTGATACTTGCGTTGCTCAAGCCGACCACTTACCGAAACCAAACGACCTTTCGTCAGGTAGTTGGCGACGAAATCGGCCGTTTTGCCCCAAGCTTTCACGCGGAAGAAATAGGCATCGGGCTCGCCTTCCTTCTTGCCAAACTGCTTGTCAACGGCGATCGAGAACTCGACTACCGAGTTCCCGCTGGGGATAACACGCTTTTCCGGATCACGTGTGAGGCGGCCAATGAGGGCTACGACATTCATATCGCTATCTTACTCCGATGTGCACGCGGGCGGCTATCAGTCGTCCAGGCGGAAGATACGATGTCGAAGGACATCATCATTGATTCGGAGCAACCGGCCGAGTTCAAGCGGCACTTTGGCATCGCAGGTAAAGTTGAAAAGAACGTAGTTCGCGTCTTTGTGGCCCTTGATTTCGTAGGCCATTTTCTTCTTCTTTTCCCACACGGCGGCGCTTTCGACAGTGCCCCCTTGCTCTTCGATGACGGTTTTGTAACGGTCGGTTAACTTCTGAACGTCTGCATCGCTCAGATCTGGCTTCATGATCGCCATTGCTTCGTATTTACGCATAAAACTGGTTCAAACTCCCTATGGACTTCCGGCCCCAAAACGGGGCAGAGAGGCCGTCATTGTACCTTAAACAGGGCTCTGAGACTCAAATGCCGGTGGGCGCTTGATCCTGAAACCTAATCGTCGCGCCCGCTACGCCGAGATCACCGACCAAGGTCTCGACCTGCTTTTGCACGTTCGTACGGGCTTGGCTGAGAATGCCTTGCTGTCGTGCGTAGGATTCGAGCCTGTTCTTTGCCTCGTCGATCGCGGTTGCGGCGATGCCGGTGTCGCGCCAGAACAGACCGCGGCTTACATCGTGCACTTTCGCGCTTACATTCGCAGGATAGATCTTGGGAGCTGGCAATAGTATCTCTACCCCGGTCGGTGTTTTCGTGATCTGCGTCTTTGAAAGGTCAACGCCCGCCTCGACCGTTCCGGTGAAGCTCAGGGTTGCGGTATTGCGAGTAGCCGCGTGGACCAGCTCGGTTCCTCCCGGCACGCTGGCTAACCATCCGGCGGGTTCACGAGTCGTTTCAAAGTCGTTGACGTCGCGATAGGTGAACTTCACTGCGTGAAGCTCGCCAAGCGCCTGAACGCGTTCTAGCAGGGGCGCCGCGAAGACGCGAGGTCCCGGAGAAGGTTGGGCAAGGAAGAGCGCGAGCACCCAAACCGCACCGCCGAAAAGAAGAGTCTTTCCGATAAGAGATAAGCGACGCTTTAAAGTCACACCAAGTAAAACGCCTGGGAAGCACATAAGATTCCCAAGTTCTCTTAAATTAAGGGATTTAGCTCCGATGCCGCTAAATTTCCTGCTTTCAATCCGGGGAACCACGACGCCGTGTCCGCCGCTTGGAATCTGTTGCCTGCCTCCTGAATCCGCTCTCCGTCCGCAAAGTAGATCACGGTCATAACTTCGCGAATCCGCGCAGTTGGGTTCCCGGGTGCCCTGTGGAGTGTTAAGCCCGAGTGAAAGGTCGCATCACCGGCGCGCATGGCTCCACTGGTGCGAACTGAGAACTTCCTATGTTGGACGTGCCGATCATAATAGGCCTCGCTTTCATCCGAGATCCCTTCATCCAAGGTGATAATCCCGTCGCGATGGGAGCCATCGGCGAAGTACATCGTGCCCATGTCGGCGGGAACATCGACGAGAGGCATCCACATCGTCACCGTTCGCTCGTGGCGGAGGGGCCAAAAGAACCCGTCCTGATGCCAGGGCGTATGTCCTCCACCCGGTTCCTTGAAGAGAGCTTGATCGTGATAAAGCCGCACCTTTTCCACCCCGAGAAGCTTGGCGGCGATGCCCGCGAACCGCTTCGCCAATGTAAACTCGGCGGCCATCGGGTCGATCCGCCACAGATTCATCACTTGTAGAAAGGCTTTCCCGTAAGTATCTCTCTCTTCGAGCGGGCGCGTTTCCGTGTTGTGCCGCAACGCCGCATCCCGAATCGCCGGGCCATACACGCGAATGTCGTCTGGTAAGCATACTTCGCGAAAGAGAGCCCATCCGTTCGCTTGAAACCCTTGGATATCGGCATCCAAGACTGGGTACGGATCCAGAAGACCATTCATCCCCCTATTCTGGCGCACAGAAAAGTGGCAAACGCGAAAGCTACCGGGCCCGACCGGAGCGGGACGCTCCGGTGACGCATGACCGAGACGGTCATGCCACTAAGCGCCCCAGGTTCGCCACGCGAAATGCAAGGCCATGGCGAGACCGAACAGCGCGATTCCTACTCGCAGTCTGTCGGGATCGAGCTTTTGCGACCACCTCGCCGCGTAATAGCCACCAACTAGGGAACCAATAGTCAGCGCAAGAGCCGGCATCAGCAAGACCATCCCCTTGAACAAAAACAGGGTCGAAGCCGTCAAGTTTATCACGACCCCCAAGATGGTCTTGACCGCGTTGATTTCATGGATATTCGCATCCATAAAGAGGCCGAAAACCGCGAGCATCATGATCCCCATGCCCGCCCCAAAATAGCCCCCGTAGGCGGCAACAAAGGTCTGTAAAATGACGGCTACGACGGGACCCACGGTTCGATTCTTGCCGAGAACGAGCTTTTTCACCGCGGGCTGGAACCAGAGCAGCACCGTCGCAACTAAGAGCAAAACCGGCACGACCGCCTCGAAAAACCTCTTGTCGGTAATGGTCAGCAGCCACGACCCGAAAGCAGAGCCGAGAAGCGTCGGAATCGTCAGCAGTTTCAGATAACCTTGGGTGGCGGCGAGGACATTCTTGAACCCCCACGCGCCCGAGAGCGAACCGGGCCATAGGCCAACCGAGTTCGTCGCGTTCGCCGTGAGGCTAGGAATGTTGAACCCGAGCGTTAGACACGGAAAGGAAATGAGCGAGCCGCCACCCGCGACTGAATTGATGCCAGAAGCCACCGCGCCGACGACGACGAGGAGCAGGAACCCAACCAGCGTGTCGGCACTCACGCCTCGGTGATCTGCCCCACGACGCTCGCCATTTCAATCGCCGCCAAGGCCGCCTCACGCCCTTTGTTTCCGTGCTTAAGCCCGGCCCGATCGAGGGCCTGCTCTTGCGTATCCGGGGTCAGAACTCCCCAGGCAATCGGAACGCCGCTGGAAACCTGAAGCCCCATCAGCGCGGAGCCAACATCGCCACTCAACAGCTGAGCATGAGCGGTCTGACCTTGCAAAATGCACCCAAGGGCAACAATGCCAACCGGCCGATTCTTCTTGCGGCCCACGAGGGCTTGCACGGCGACCGGTATTTCCCAAGTCCCGGGAACATGAACGATTTCGGGATCATCCACCCCGTGTCTCTTGAAGGTCTCTAATGCTCCTTCAAGGAGTTCTTTCGTGATCAGTTCGTTCCATCGGCTCACGACAATCGAAAATCGTTTGCCCGTTAAATCCATCCGGCCCTCTATCGTCGGCATTTATGAAGTATGCCGCATCTAGGGGGTGTCATTCGTATCTATGTCCATGACGAAGGGGGGACTGGAAGCTGCACCTGCTGTTCTAGCCGGTTTGGATGGACGGCATCCATGCTCAATCGGCCCCAGACTCGCGTTCGTGGTTCCGGCGGGATCCGCGATCATCTACGTGATAGGCGCCCTCATGTGGCTCGTTCCCGATCGGAGAATCGAGCGTTGGCACCGTAAAGTCCCGCACACTCACGGTGCAGTGCGAATCTAGCCTTTCTTAATCTTGGGAACCTTAATGCTCGGTTGGCTCGCGAACTTAGCGGGGTTCTTCTTGAACTGCGGAGGGCATCCAGCGCAACAGAAGAAATATCGACGGCCCTTATAGTCAGCGTACATTTTATGAGCTGTTGCCTGCTTGATATTAACTTTCATCGCGGGCATGACTGCGCATGCCAGTTCCTTTGGAGCCTTTTTCGCTTGGGCGAGGCTGAGTGACGAGCAGACGACGGCGAGACACAACACAACTGCTTTCTTCATAAATTCTCCGATTCCGAGCATACTTGAGACCAAAACTGTACCTCCATGCCCTTGACCATCCTCCATACAAACGACTTTCATGGTCGAATGACTCCCGAAATCGCAACACAAATTGCGAAAAAGAAGGGTGACGGCGTTTACTTTGATACCGGAGACTGCATCAAGACCGGCAACTTGGGCGTGCCCCTGGGTCGAGAGCGGGCCTGGGAATACCTGCACGCCGCGGGATGCGATGCCTCGGTGCTTGGCAATCGTGAGACCCACGTCCTTGCCGGGGTGTTTCGGGCCAAGATCGAGGGCCATCAGCACCCAATTATGTGCGCCAATCTCCGTGCAAAGGACGGCACTTCTCCGCTGCCGTCTCACGTTTACATCGAACGCGGGGGCTTTCGTATCGGGGTTTTTGGGGTTATGGTGCAGATGGTTACCGAGCGAATGGCAACTCAGGCGGCGAGTGCCTACCTTTGGGATCCGCCAATCGAGGTCGCCGCTCGCTATGCGTTAGAGATGCGGAACGATTGCGACCTTCTCATCGCGCTCACCCACATCGGCCATCGCTCGGACCTGAAGCTAGCCGAAGCAGTGCCCTCCATCGACATCATTCTCGGCGGCCACTCCCATACCGCCATTGAAAGTCCGCAAGTCGTGGGCCGAACCTGGATATGCCAAGGTGGATCCCACGCCAAGTACTTGGGTGAGTACGAATGGGACCAAGGACTCCTTTCCGGTGGCCTTGTGCATCTTTAGCGGTAGCCGTCACGTATGAATGGGCCGGGAGAGCGGGGAACGGGAGAACGGGGGAACGGAGGAACGGAGGGGAGGGCGGCGTGTCTTTCGCATCCCCATGCATTCAATCCATCCCACCCCCATACAACCCATCCCCCTGGGTATTATACGTACAGATATGATAAGTATGAAATTGCGGAGATGCCGGTGAAGTGTGAAGATTCCTTCTATGGCTCGGTGACGGTGGGCGAACGCGGACAGATCGTTATTCCCTCCGAAGCTCGCGCTGAACTTGGTTTTAGTCCGGGTGATAAGTTGCTCGTCATGCGGCATCATGCCCACCCGGGGCTCATGATTTTTAAGTTCGATGCGGTACGAGAATTTCTAAACGAAATGGAGCGGAGTCTCCTGAACGCGGCTCAAAAGGAAGTTGACGCATGACGATGCTGCCGTTAGCCCTTATGGCGAAAATCGCTTTGGCCGCCAGTTTGCAATCGGGTCCGATTTCTCTGGAGGACGCGCTCAGAATCGCCGAGCAGAACGCTTATTCCTTGCGCCTCTCAGACACCGTCGTGGAAAAAGCGCGGCAAAGAGCGCGTGAGGTGAAGGGCAATCTCGGACCCAAAGTGAATCTCGATGCCAGTTACACGCGCTACGACAAGGTACCGTCTGGTGGCTTTGGCGGCGCCGAGATAGACAGCAAAGACGGACGCCTTTCCCTCACGATGCCGATCGACGTCGCCGGAGTTACCGGAAAAGCCGTCCGAGCCGCGGAAAAGAACATTCAAGCTGCGCAGGCCTCCCGAGACGCAGCTCGAAACGACCTCCGGCAGGTCGTGAAGAAGGCATTTTTCGCCGTTCTGCAAGCTGAAGAAGCGATCAAGGTGGTGGAAGAATCGCTTCTGCGCAGTAAAGAGCGTTTGAAGAACGCCCAAGCGGAACTCGCCGCAGGAAGCCGGGCCAAGGTGGACGTTATTCGCCTTGAAACCCAGGTCTCCCAAGCCGAGGCCGACCTGATCACGGCAAGGAACAACGCCGAGCTGGCTCGGAGCGCCCTGAACAACGCCCTCAGCCGCGCCATCGAAACCCCGGTCGAGCTGAAACCGCAGCCGCTCTGGAGACCCGTAGATCAGGACGAAGAATCGCTCTTTGCAATCGCCAAAGAGAATCGTCCAGATCTGCGCTCCCTCCGCTTGCAAAACGAGGTCCTCAGCTTTGTGCGGCTCTCAGAAGAGCGCGGAGGCGTACCGAGCCTGAACTTTAATGCCGCGCATACACGGAGCTTCGGAGGTTCCAGCACCCCTTTGACATCCGGAACGCTCGCTCTGTCAATCCCGATATGGGATTCCGGCATCACGAGGGCCCGGGTCAAAGCCGCACGGCAAGACGAAGAAGCGATCAAACTGACGCTCGAACAAGCCATGTTGGGCGTTTCGCTTGAAATACGCCAAGCCCTCGCGAACCTCAGAAACTCCGACGCTAGGGTAAAGGCTGCCGAACATCAAGTTGAACTTGCGGCCGAAACCTATCGATTAACCACGATAAAGTTTGATGCGGGAGAGGGGATCCCGCTGGAAGTGGCCGACGCCAGCACCCAACTGACTCAAGCGAAAACCTTACTGGTGAACGCCCGCTACGATTACCTTCGCGCCATCGCCGATCTAGAACGAGCGGTTGGACGCGACCTGACGCCCGGGGGGAGCCGATGAACTCACGAACGATCCTTGTAGTTAGCCTTGTTGCCATTGTCGGAAGCGGATGTGTTAATCGCGCCGCCCAAGAGCAGGCCAAAAAGACCCAGGAAATTGTCACCGACCCGAAAAAGTCGGTTTCAGTCGCGAAGTCGAAGACGATGACCCTTCGCGAAACGCTGGAGATCACGGGCGAAGTAACGACCTCGAACGACACTCAAGTCGGAGCGAAGGTTTCAGGGCGAGTCATTTCGGTCTACGTGAAGGACGGCGATACGGTTGGCGCGGGTCAACTGATCGCTGAACTTGACGGAGTGAACCAGCGCATTCAGGTTCAGCAAGCGCTCTCTCAAGTGGCGGCATCGCGGGCAACCCTTTCTCAGGCCCAGGCCAACGCGACGGTGGGCCCCCAAAGAACCAGCGCCGCGGTGGCCCAAGCCCAGGCCCAGCTCCGGTCGGCAAAATCCCAACTTCAAAAAGCGCTCAACGGCGCCCGACCCGAGGAGCGCGTGCAGGCAGCCGCGGCCGTCCAAAGCGCGAGATCAAACGCCGAAACCGCCAAGAAAGAGCTCGAACGGGTGCGAACGCTTTTCAACCAACAAGTCGTGAGCCAACAGAGGCTCGATCAAGCCGAAAACGCCTTCAACACGGCAGCAGCGCAGCTGCAGCAGGCAGAGGCGGCTCTCTCGTTGCAGCAGAACTGGACCCGCCCCGAGGACATTTCGTCGGCGAGAGAATCCGTCCGGCAAGCTGAGGAAGGAGTCCGAACCGCCCAAGCCGGAAAGAAGCTCGACATTTTGCTCGGCCAACAAGTGATGGCGGCGCAAGCGAACCTGCAAGGGGCCCAGGCTTCGCTTGCTCTCGCCCGGCAGGCTCTGAGCGACCTTATTATTCGAGCTCCATTTGCGGGCCAGGTTTACGGCAAACCGGTCCAGCCAGGTTCGGTCGTCGGTCCTGGATCTCCGGTTGTCAGGCTTGTTGGAAGTGAAGGCGCTTACTTCGAAGGAGAGTTCCCCGCAACCATCTTGAGCAAGATTCGGATCGGAAGCGCGGTCAATGTAACGGTCGAGGGCTACGCCGGATCGGGACTCATCGGCTCCATAACATCGGTCAGCCCGTCCGCTTCGAGCGTCGGACGACTCTTTAAAGCCCGCGTGCAGATCCCTTTCAGGACGGAGATCAAGCCGGGGATGTTCGCCCGTGGGGCGGTTACGATGCGTACCGTTCCCGATGCGAGTGTTGTTCCGACCCAAGCGATCACGAAGCGCGGATCGAAGTCGGTCGTGTTCGTGATTCAAGGGACGAAAGCGAAAGAGGTGGTGGTTACGCCGGGGCTGAGCGCGGATGGATACACCCAAGTTAGCGCGATCTTGCCAGGTGAGGACGTGGTGGTGAACGGTCAATCCGACCTGGAAAATGGATCAGATGTCACGGTGGAGACGGGTAAGTAATGGGTCTGACAAAAATCGCGATTACGCGGCCCGTCTTCATGCTCATGCTCATGCTGGCGGCGATCCTCATGGGATGGCTGTCCTACAATGGCATGCGCGTCGAGCAGAACCCAGAAGTTCAGTTCGGCACCATCACGGTTTCCACCATCTATCCCGGCGCAGGGCCCGACGAGGTCAACACGCTCATCTCGAAGAAGATCGAGCAAGCGGTTGCCGGCGTGGCAGGCATTCGTGAAGTCACAAGCACGTCGCAAGAAGGCGTGTCGATCGTGGTGGCCAATTTTGAAGTCGGCACCAACATGGACGTCGCGCTTAACGATGCCCGAGGCAAAGTTGATGCGATCGTGGGCGAACTGCCGACCGCTACCGAGAAGCCCATTGTCAATAAGCTCGATTTCAGCAGCCAGCCCGTGCTGTACATGTCCCTTTCGAGCAAGACCCACAACAATCGAGAGCTTCGTGATATTGCCGAAGACCGACTGCAGGATCGCTTTGCACAGACCCCGGGCGTTGCGAGTGTCAGTACGTCGGGCGGGGACATCCGTGAGATTCAGATTCAGCTCAAGAAGGACGCTCTGATTTCGTATGGAGTTGGCATCGCGCAGGTTCAGCGGGCGGTGCAGGCGGCCACGCTGAACGTACCGAGCGGGCGTCTCGTCAGCGGTCCTAAAGAGTACGCGGTGCGTGTCTTAGGGGAGTTCAAATCGCTCGCCGATGTGGGCAATACGGTCATTTCGATTTCCGATCCGCAGAATCCGATGGCGAAATCGAAAAGCATTCTCCTCAAGGAGATCGCGAACATCGTCGACGCGTCGAAAGAGCGTTCTTCCTACACTCGCCTCGACGGCGCAGATTCCGTCGTCATGACGATTCAGAAAACCCGGGAAGGAAATGCGATTGAGATTTCCAAGACCTTGCTCGGGGGCCTCGAGAATCCCGTCGTAGACGAGGCCGTCATCGCGAAAAAAGTAGCGAGCAAAACCGTTCTGACCCTCTTCGAAGAGATCAAATATAAGTACGACATCGATATCCAGGTGACCACGAACACCGCCACCCTCATTTCCGAATCCATTGCCGACCTTAACTTTTCGCTCGCCTTCGGCATCATCCTCGTCGCCCTTATCGTTTACATCTTCCTTCACAACTTCCGCGGAATGTTGATCGTTGCGATTGCGATTCCAGTTTGCATTTTTGCTACTTTCATAGCGATGAAGCTGTTTGGCTTCACGATCAACAACCTCTCGATGTTGGCGCTTTCGCTGGCGGTCGGTGTCCTTGTCGACGACGCGATTGTTGTCTTGGAGAACATTTACCGACACCTTCAAAAAGGCGAGGATCCGCGAGAGGCCGCTATCAATGGGCGGGCCGAAATTGGCCTCGCGGCGATCGCCATAACCCTCGCCGACGTCGTGGTCTTCCTCCCCGTGGGCAATATGGGCGGCATCGTGGGGCAGTTCTTCCGCCCACTTGGTATCGGCTTCGCGGTCGCGGTTCTGATTTCGCTGTTCGTGTCGTTTACGATCACTCCGATGTTGGCCTCCCGATGGTACAAAAAGGGGGAGAACGTTGAGCACTTCGAGACGGGTTTTGCGGGCTGGTTCGAGCGGCAGTTCGCGAAGTTCAGTAACGGCTACCGAAAGGCGCTCGCTTGGGCTTTGGACCACCGGTGGTTTGTTTTCTTGTCGGGCAACTTGGCCCTTCTGGCGGTAGTCACGGTGATCGTGGGCAGTTTCATGGGCCCTGTCGCAGGAGTTCCGCTTTTCGCCATCTGCGTGGTCGCCGGAGTGCTTACGTTCATCGTGAACATCTTCCGCGGCTACACGCGACCGCAGTTCCTTCTCTACGGATTGCTCTTCGGCCTCGTGTTTCCCGCCTCCGCGATCATCGGCCAGCAGTGGACCAAGAGTAAGGGCGAGGCCATCTTTAAGGGCGGATTCTTCCCTCCGAGCGACCAAGGGCAAGTTGGCGTGACGATCGAACTCCCACCCGGCTCCAGCCTCTCCGAAACTCAGAAGTTCGTCGAGCGCGTCGAAGACATCTGCAAGAACCATCCTGAAACGAAGTTCGTTCTTTCGACGGTCGGGTCTTCGGGGGGTGGCGGGTTCTCCACGTCGGCATCCGGGTCGAATCGGGCCGCCGTCCAAGTCACCCTCAAGGACAAGTACGCGGTGCTCGATGTCTTTGCCAAGCACAAGGGCACTCGAAGAATCGCCGACACGGACGTAGCCGCGCAGCTGACGGAGCGAGTTGGCCGGATGGCGGGCGCAAAGGTGATCGTTTCTGCGGGTGGCGGCGTTGGCTTTGGCCCCCCGATCCAAATGTCCTTCACGGGCGACGATCGCGAACTGCTCGTACAAACCGTCGAGAACATCCGGCTGAAACTCCAGAATGGGGCGGTAAAGGGCGTCATCAATCCCGACATTTCGTCCAAGCCCGGCAAACCCGAACTCCGGGCGATTCCCGATCGCGGAAAACTCGCTGATTCAAACTTGACCGTCGCCGATCTCGCGACCACGATGCGAATTCTGTATGAAGGCAACCGGGACACCAAGTTCAGAGTCTCCGGCCGGGAGTACGACATCAGGGTCATGATGGACTTGGAGGACCGGAACAACCCGAAGGCGGTGAATCAAGTTCCAATCTCATTCAACCAGGGCAACCCAGTGTACGTGCCTCAGGTCGCATCCATCGTAGAAGGCGTTGGGGTGGATCAGATCGAACGGCGCGACCGCGCGGAGGAAGTACGCCTAACCGCAGACCTTCTCCCCGGAACCGCGAACACGAACGCCCAAACCGATATCGAGAATTACATCAAAAACAACAACCTCGTGCCCGAAGGCGTGAAACAAAAGAAGCTTGGACAGGCCGATTTTCAAGCCCGAGAAGGCGTCTATCTGATGACCGCCCTCGCGATTGGATTCGTGCTCGTTTATATGCTGCTGGCGTCGCTTTTTGACAATCTCCTTTATCCTTTCATCATTCAGCTCGCCCAGCCGCAGGCGATGGTCGGAGCGCTCTTGGCCCTCATGATCACCGATAAAACGCTGAACATCATCGGCTTCATCGGCCTCATTACCCTCGTAGGATTGGTGGGCAAGAACGCCATCCTTTTGGTGGATTACACGAACACCCTGCGTGAACGGGGCAAATCTCGGCGGGACGCGATCCTGGAAGCCGGGCCGACGCGCTTGAGGCCGATCATGATGACGACCTTGGCGTTGATTCTCGGCATTCTCCCGGTTGCCCTCGCGATTGGCCGAGGTTCGGAGTTCCGCGAAACGATCGGCATCTCGATCATCGGTGGTATTTCGCTCTCGACGTTGCTCACCCTGCTCGTGATCCCGTGTTCCTATACGATTCTGGACGACCTTTCTCGAAGCCTTGCGAAGCGCCTGGGTCGCAAAGTTGAGGGCGACGTTTAATCGGGGATTTGGAGTACTCTAAGCTATGAAACGTCCATCGAAGAAAGATATCAAAGCCGCGGTAGACAAACTCAAGGAAAAGCCCGAGAACACGTCTAACACGTATGAGCAAAACAATGTTGGTCAGCTCGGCTCTAAAAAGTCGAGTCAACGGATTCGCAAGCAAGGAGTTTAATCATGGGAGATCGTAAGCCACCAAAGAAGAATTCAGGCAGCGGCGACGCTCACAAAGCAAAGCAAGCCAAGACCCAAGCCGAAAGGCCCCCCAGCGCGCCTAGAGGCGACGACAAGGGCAAGAAAAAGTAAGCTCGAAAGAGTGAACAAGGAGGGCGAAACTTCAGCGAGCCGAACGGACAAACGTCCGCGGTCTCGCTAAAGCTTCGCCCTTTTTGTCGTTTTGGGCTGGTTATTTGGGCCGAATCCCGCAGGTACACGTAGAGAGTACGGACCGGAAGTGAGCTATCAGAAAAGAACAGGACAGCCCAGAAGCCATGAACATGTTAGATCCCGTCGCGATGCGGCATGGATGCGTTAAGCTGAGCATGTCGAGCCGAGACCTCTCCCCGCGCGAAGAACAGATCGTGGAACTGTGTGTCGAAGGGCTGACGAACGATGCGATCGCCAGCAGATTGGGAATCAGCGTCGGCACCGTCAACACCTACTGGCTTCGGATCAAGCTCAAGGTGGGCGGCACCGGTCGTACGGATACCGTCGTTCGCATCATCAAGGAAAGAGCAGAAAAAGCCTTGCGGGACGCCAACACGGACCGCCAAGGGATAACCGCTCTCATCGCGGAGAAGGAGCAAGGGGGTCTCGAACTTCGAGCCGCGCTCGCTCTTCTGAACTTGGCGATGGATCAAATCAAGTCTACGGTATGGGCGACCGACCGGGATCTCGCCATCCACATCATTGCCAACGGAGAGTTCCCAGCTACCCACTTCGGAGTTGAGTGGGAAATCGGAAAGACGGTTTACGATATCTTTAAATCCGACGATCCGAACGACCTCGCGGTCGCCGCGCATCTCGCGGCGCTGGAGGGAAAGGAGACCGAGGTTCGGCTCCAAGGCGAGTTCGCAAAAATGCACCTACGAACGATGCCCCTCAAAGACGAAGCCGGCGAATGCATGGGCTGTATCAGCATCCTCAACAGCGCCGGGGAAAAATAGATAGGCGACGCTTCTGTTCCCCTCTCCCTGCTTGGATGGCTCGTGCCAGGGAGGGGGGAGGGGCCAGGAGAGGGTTCCGGAAGCTCGTACCTTCGGGCAGAAAATGGGTGTCCCAAACAGCCCCGAACCCCACCCTCTGATCCCTCCCCCTCCCGGCAAAAATACATCCGGCAGGGAGAGGGAGGCCCGGAGAGGCTACCTAACGATAAAACTTTCTCAGCAGGTCATCGCGCCCGAGGGTGATCGTGATGGGGCGCCCGTGCGGACAGAGGTACGGATTTTCGGTTGACGCTAGATCCACGATCAGCTTTTCCATTTCGGCATGGGAGAGTGCGTCGCCTGCCTTCACCGCCATTTTGCAGGAGCTCATGATCCAAATCTGCTCGCGGGTGGGGACCAGCTTCCTTGCGATGGAGCCGTCCACGAGCTCGTCAATCAAGTCTTGAAGCACCCTCAACGGGTTCTTGCCGCGCAGAGCCGCAGGAGCACCGCGCAAAACAAAACTCTCGCCTCCGAATGGCTCAATATCAAATCCCACCGCCACCAGTTCATCCAGACGCTCCCGCAGGATCAGCGCCGCCGCCTTGTTCAGGTGAAGTGTTTCGGGGGTCAGCAGCGCCTGCTTTTCGATTGCCGACGGCCCTTTCAGCCCACACAGATACTCATACAAAATGCGCTCGTGGGCGACGTGCTGGTCAATGATAACGAGCCCCCGCGAGGTCTCCGCGATGATGAACGTCTTCATCGCCTGCCCGATGACCCGCAGCCCTTCGAGCAGTTCCATAAAGGGATAACGCTCCTTATCAGCCGACCCTATTGCCGGCATCGAAATCGGCGCGGAGTATTCCGTCCCCTGGGCCAGGGGCGCTTGAATAAGGATTGAAAGCTGGGTAAGATTCGCGCTCTCCTGGTTCGTAACCAGGGGAGATTCTTGCCATCGCATGGCCTCATTGGCAGCGGCGATTCCGGCGGCGTCGGGCATCATTCCGTGTTCCATCAGCGCCGCCCTCACTGCGGTTCGGATCGCATCGAACGCCTCGCCTTCTCGCTGAAACTTCACTTCGCTTTTCGTTGGCGAAACGTTGATGTCCACTCGCTCGGGGTCGATATCCAGAAGGAGCACCACCACCGGGTACCGCTTCTCGGGCGTGAGATCACGATAGGCCTGGTCCAGCGCTGCGTAAAGGGTTCTCGATCGCACAGGACGACCATTGACGTACATGTACTGATAGGCCCGGGTAGGGCGTGTCATGTGGGGAGGGCTCACGAATCCGCGAATGCTCAGGTGCGGATGCTGCAGTTCCACCTCAGCCAGTCCGCGCGCAGTATCGCGGCCCCACACCTCGGAGATCGTTTGGTGAAGGTCACCCGATCCTGTCGTTACCAAAGCGCTTTGGCCGTTGTGGGTCACCGAGAAGGCAACGTGGGGAAAGGCCATCGCGTAGCGCATGACATGCTCCAGCAGGGCGGATAGCTCGGAAGAATCCGATTTCAGGAACTTCAACCGAGCGGGCGTGTTGTAGAACAAGTCCTCAACGGTCACTTCGGTCCCCTGCGGCCCCGCCGCGCGGGTGTCGGAGGCAATCTCCCCGCCATCGAGGCGCAGAACCAAGCGTCCGTCCCCGGTCCCCGTGCTGAGAGTAAACCTCGAAACGGAGGCGATACTTGGCACCGCTTCCCCGCGAAATCCGAGCGACCGTACGACCTGCAGGTCCTCGACTGCACTGATTTTCGACGTTGCGTGGCGCTGCAGGCACGCACGAGCATCCTCGGGGGACATCCCCGAGCCATCGTCGGACACGCGAATAAGGGTGCGACCGCTGTCGATTAGCTCAATTTGAACCCGGCTCGCCTCCGCGTCGAGGGCGTTTTCAACCAGTTCTTTGACCACCGAAGCTGGCCGCTCCACAACTTCGCCCGCCGCGATCTGATTGACCGTGTGGGGATCAAGCAGGTGCACTCGGGAGACGGCTTCGGTGAGCATGCGGGATAGCTTATTGTTGCACAGGGGCCATGGTCGAAGCCCCGATGGTGCAGGCATTGAGTTTGAAGAATGGGGTCGGCTAGAATGTCTCGCGTGCGAGTCTTCGTTTGTCCCTTTCTGGACCCTCCTGAGGTCGAACTGACCGATGAACGTGAAGAGCATATTCGCGCGAGGCATCCTGACCTGCTTCCAACTCACTTGGACAAGATTGAGATGACGATACGCGAGCCCGACGATGTGCGACCTGACCTTTACTATCCCGACAAGAAAGCATTTATCCGATGGTTTCCAGACCTTGGGGCTGGAAAATTTCTGATCGTTCAGGTAGTCACAGATTGGGGCAATCCAGATCGACACTGGATTGTTACTGCATACTTAGACTCAGTTTCGGCGTCCTAAAGAATAGTAACGAATGGCCAACCACCTGAAGCTCTCCTACGATAAGCCTTCCGACACGCTCTACCTCGATTGGGCGGAGCCCACTTCCCAGCAGGATTCTCGGTCGATTGACGTTGGGGTGCTTGCCAGAGTTAATCCGAAGACTCAATCAGTCGAGACCTTGGAAATCCTCAACTTCGTCGCCCGCTTCGGTGCTGAAAAACTGCTCAACCTGCCAATTGAGGGTTCACTTACGCTTATTCCCGGAAAGGTTTGAGAGCCCGGTGCCAGGGCGGACGCGAACCATTTCCATGTACGATAAGCGAAACCGAACCCCTACGCAAGACCCTTCGAGAGTTATGATTTGGCTCTGTCGGTCGCATGGAAGACAGGATAGAATGCTGCAAATGAAGGGGTGGGATGGCTTACCAGATATAGTTTTGGTTGTAGCTCTTGTAGCCTCCGCGTTGCTTGGATGCGGCGCATCGCAAGAAGCAGTGCTCAAGCGAGACGTTTCCCGTCAGGTGACTCCCGAGAATGAGACCGAACTCAGACACTCGAAGATCCAGCAGGGGATGACGATGGATCAAGTGCGACAGGCCATCGGCGATCCCTCCGACACGGAACGGCAACGAAAACCAAACCAGGAGTCCTGGGATTACTACGAGTTGGTTGTACATGATCCGCCTAAACTCCGGGGCCTATCGGTTTGGTTCGCAGACGGCAAGGTCATAAAGGCTCACGTGATCAATTAGAGTAAGGGAGTGATTTCGGAAAGCAAGGAAATCGGTTTGGCTGGCTACAGATTTTCCACCAAGTAAGTGTAGGATAATCGGTGCATGGAGCGCGTGTACGCAAATCCCGATATCTGCAGCGGCAAGCCGATCATTGTGGGCACACGCGTCATGGTTCGCAACGTACTCAGCATGCTCAAGGCGGGCAAGACAGTTGAAGAGGTCCTCAAGTCCTACCCTGGAATCACCAAGGAGGACGTGGACGCGGCTGTTGACTCTACGCGATCGAACTCGTGGACGAAGTGAGAGTTGTGGTGTGGCTACGACCTCGCGTGATTGCCACATGATCGGGTTCTGTGGGCCTCCCGATCACCGGTGCTTCGTACCCCTTTCGGTTCGCGCCGAAGCATTCCCCATCTCCAAAAGAAACTGGGACTCCTGTGAACCCTGCAAGCCCACGGAATTCGGGTTAAGAACCACTAGCTAAAGGGGTATCCTGTAGGCAAGGGTCACAGCGCCGTGCCTCCTGGAGAGAACCCATGAGAGTGCTGATTGCCGACGACGATCCTATTATCCGACTTGACCTCAAGCAAATGCTTGAGAACCTAGACTACATCGTCGTCGCCGAAGCGGGAGACGGTCAACAAGCGGTTGACCT
>JBKJJL010000273.1:0-9148 GCA_046597875.1 Fimbriimonadaceae bacterium
GAACGCCTACAACGGGCATGTCACGACGGATGCAAACGGAGAAGCGTGGGTGCAGTTACCCGATTACTTTGGCGAGATCAATAAAGACTTCGAGTACCAACTCACCGTGGTGGACGACGCGGATAGTGACCAGTTCGTCATGGCCAAGATCGCCCGCGAGATCCGGGAGAACAAGTTTAAAATTCGAACGAGCAAACCGAAGGTGAAGGTGAGCTGGCGAGTTGAGGCGAAGCGGAACGACCTATGGGTGCGCAAATACGGCGCGCCAGTGGAGGCGGATAAGCAAGGCTTGGAGCGGGGCAAGTACCAGCATCCCGACCTTTACGGAAAGCCTGAGCAAATGGGCATGAACTACCGACCCGAATCCGACAGCCCAGCATCCCGCCCGACTCGACCGACGAACCCCAAGCGCTGAGGCAATCTCTATCCTCCCCGCAAATGGCTCACGTCGCGGGGAGGAGATGATCCCGGAACTCGGTTACCTCTCGGCTTCAGTTGTCGAAAATCTCTCTCGCTTTGGCGAGGAGTTCACCTTCGGTCAGGTGGCTCTGGTCTACCTTCACGGTGTCCATGACGCGTTCCGCGATATCTTTGTGATGGTCGTTCAGCCACGTCACGAACAGCTCCATCGCGCTGCTTGAACCCGAGCCGGATCCAAAAATGAGGATGTTCTCGTTCCCCTTCAAGCCCTCGACAACTTCACCGAAGTAGGCATTATTGTCCGGGTGCTCGTTCCGCTTGCGGTAGTCGTGGGAACTGTGGACGTGGCCCTTATGACCGTCGCGGTCGTCGTGGGTCACCTGCTCGGCATCGGAGCCGGGGGCTGTCGTTCGATAGATTTGGGCGGATTGGTGATCCATGACCAGAAGAAGATTTCCGGTCGCGGTGGCTTGGTGTTTTGTGTTCAAAGTTAGTTTTCCTGCGGGGCTAACGTAGGTTACGCGAAGCGCGCGAATTGGGTTCGCGCTAGGTCTTCTGTGACCAGGCCATCGCCGCTCCAACGATGCCTGTCAAAATCGCCCAACACGCCCCTCGTGTGAGGACCGTATGGGTGGGATATTCGGCTGGCGAGCGGTGACAACCTGGGCAGCAAAAGGGCAGGCGACGGCATTAATGAAGGGCCGAACGGTTAAAGGATTCCCTTGGGGGGCGTGATCGTTAGCTCATCGATCACGCGGTCCGCGGGTAGGTTGATTACCCAGCAAATCGCATCGGCGACCGCTAGCGCGGTTAGCATGTCGGCTCGTTCGGGGACGAACGGGGCCCCATCCCAGATCGGGGTGTCCGTCGCGCCGGGGAGGATTGATGTGATGCGGATGCCTTGCTTGCGGTACTCAGCGGAAAGGCACCGGCCCGCGGTCAACAGGCCCGCTTTTGAGGCGGCGTAGGCTGCGGCACCCGCAAAAGTGGTGGTAGCGGCGATGCTGAGGACGTTGACAATCTGGCCGCTTCCATGAGAGAGCATCCACGGAATGGCTGCTTGGCAAAGGGCCATCGGAGCGCTTAAGTTCACGTTCAGTTGACCTTGGAATTCCAACTTGGTGAAGTCGCCAAACTCGGCAATCCCAGCCGCGTTCACTAAAACGGGTTCCACTCCGCTGCCCAAGTTGCGCGCGAAATCGATCAATGTCTGGGATTCCTCGCAAACATCGCAAGCGAACACATGGGCGCGAGGGCCGCATTGCTCCGCGAGTTCTCTCAGAAGGTGCTCCCGTCGCGCACTGAGAACGATCTCGTGCCCTTGGGCCGCCAAGAGCAGGGCCGTCTCGCGACCGATGCCGCTGCTCGCGCCGGTCACGATGACCCGCTTGGTCAACGACAGACCTCGAAAATGTTCCTCGCGGTTTCATGCAGGCGGACGCGTTTCAGCGTGGCGGGCAGGGTGCCGACGAGACGATTCCAGATTTCCTGGACCACGATTTCCGAAGTCGTCGTTCGCCCCGAAAACTCGGGGAGATCTTCGTTCAGATTCTTGTGATCGTAGCGATCGACGACCTCTCGGTTGACGACCTCATCAATCTCCCCGATGTCCGCCATCATGCCGGTGGCAGGATCGAGCTCGCCGCTGAACGTCACTTCGACAAGGTAGTTGTGCCCATGCCCGGCGGGGTTGTTGCACTTTCCGAACAGCTCGACATTCTGCTCCAAGGTAAACGAAGGAACATGCAGCCGATGTGAGGCGGCGAATTCATATACGCGGGTGAGGGTCGTCATGTTGGTTATCAGGTTCAGTTCGGCCCAAAGT
Source organism: Fimbriimonadaceae bacterium (assembly GCA_046597875.1). GTDB lineage: Bacteria > Armatimonadota > Fimbriimonadia > Fimbriimonadales > Fimbriimonadaceae > JANJUB01. Next base: position 2,246 of record JBKJJL010000273.1, read on the forward strand.
GTGGGCATTTCTTCGAGTCGGAGATGGGTGAGGGTTGCAGGGATTGTGGACTGCGAAGATAAGAATGGCTCGAGTTCTTCGGCGATGTACGTTATGAGGTTCTCCAGGGAAGGCGGCTTGTCCGCGAAGGAGGAGATTTCGTCGTTGATGCTTTTTTGGTCAAACTGGCGGACGATTTCGCGCTTGAGGATGTCGTCGATATCTTTGATATTGACGACCATTCCGGTTTCGGGATCGACCTCGCCATCCACGGAAACGTCGAGGATAAAGTTGTGTCCGTGATTGTAGGGGTTCGCCCAGATGCCAAATCGGGCTCGGTTTTCGGCATCGGTGAGGGATATGAGCCAGTATCGGTGGCCAGAGCTGAACGTAACTCGGCGAGTCAGTCTCATTGGTTCCTCCGATAGGGTTGGCCGAGTGCAGCCGGGGCGCGCGTGCCTTTTCCGGCAATCACGAGGACCACGAGGGCGACCACATAAGGCAACGCCAACAACAGTTGGAACGGCACGGACGAACCTATCGCTTGCATTTTAAACTGCAACAAATCGAGATATCCCATCAACATTGCCGCCAGAATCACCCAGATCGGGTTCCATCGGCCAAAAGTGACCAGCGCGATCGCGACAAAGCCACGACCAGCGGTCATGTTCTCCGCGAATGATCCCGCGAGTCCCAAAGATAAGTACGCGCCACCCAGCCCGGCAAGCACACCACCAATCGCCATCGCCCCAAATCTGAGCCTATCGACACGAAATCCTTCAGCCTCAGCAGCTTTAGGATACTCCCCGGCCGCACGGACGAATAGCCCCCATCGCGTTCGCCGAAGGGCGAACCAGAGGAGGGGAGCAAGAACGAGCGCGAGAACCATGATGACATCGAGGCTGGACCACCGCGGAATGGAGGGCAAGGTGAGAAGCTGCCCCGATTGACCAAACTCATTGCGGAAAAGGGTTCCCGTCGCGCCGAGGGCAAACAGGTTGATTGCCGTTCCCACCACGACCTGATCGGCGCCCTGGCGGACGACAAACCAACCTTGGAGGAGGGATAGAACCATTCCCGCCAGGAGCCCGGCAAGCAATCCGAGCCAAGGATTGCCTGTCTTGACGCCCACGTACGCCCCCGAGAAGGCCGCACCTAACATGGTGCCTTCAAGGCCGATATTGATCACGCCTGATCGCTGGCCGATCACCTCTCCAAGGGCCGCAAGCGCGACCGGAACTGCGAACTGCCACACCTGCAGAAGCGTGTTCACGTTTGGGGTGCCCTCCTTTTCATCGTGGATATGCCGACAAACACGAGCACGGCAACGGCCTGAATCACGAACACCAGCGTGGACCCTCCCGACGTGAAGCGACCGAGATTCTCCGAACCCGCGAACAAGGCACCGAAGTAAAGCGCGCTGAACAAGACTCCGATCGGATGGAGCCCTCCGAGAAGCGCGACCGGGATCGCCAAAAATCCCCATCCTTGCGGGAAACCGACGCCCAATACACCGGTGATGCCCGTGTATTCAACTCCTCCGGCAAGTCCGCAAAGGCCGCCCGACAAGGCCATCGAAAGGATTGCCACGCGCTCGGCGGGGACTCGGTTCGCCCTTGCCACCGCCGGATTCGCGCCGACTACCCGCAGTCGAAAGCCTCCAACTGTGAGATAGAGATACACCCAGACCAGACCACACGCCAACAGGGCATAAAGGACCCCCGAGTGCAAGTCGAGTTGTCGGTCAAATCTTAGCAGCATCGCGTTTTCCGGCAGGGGCGCGGTTTGCGGCAGGCCGTCAGGGCGTCTGAGGGGACCTGCAACCGCCCACGCCAGAACTTGCAAAGCAACGAAGTTCAGCAAGATCGTCGAGATCACGGCTTGAACTCCCCTCGCGACCTGCAGCCACCCGGCGAGGGCGGCATAGGCGGCTCCCCCGGCGATCCCGCCCACCAGAATGAGGATATTTAGGGCAATCCCTTGGGCGACCCCGGATTTCGCGATCGCGGCCCCGCACAGTGCGCCAACGATCAACTGACCTTCACCGCCGACATTGTACATTCCCGCCCGCCAAGCGACGACCATTCCGAGTCCGGTGATGAGCAACGGCGTTGCCTTTACTATGGTTCGCGACAATCCCGAAGCGTCCGCGAGGGAGCCTTCGAAGAGGAGCTGAAGGGACTCGCCGACGGGCAACCCGAATACGAGAAGAGTGAGCAAAAGCGCCCCAATGAGTCCGAACGCGATGAGCGCGCCCTGGCCACATTTGGTCATGGAGATCCACCGATTGACGTGCCAAGTTCTCCTCGGCTCAGGTAAACGGTTCGCCCTGCGAGCGCTTCCAGTTCGTCGCGGTCGGTCGAAAACAGGGTGACAACGCTTCCTTCTCCCGCCGCCGTTTGGACTTGGTCGTGCACGAAATCCGTCGCTTTGATATCCAAACCTCGCGTCGGATTGACCGCGATCAGGAGCTTGGGGGTGACGTCGAGATTGCGCGCGACGACGACCTTTTGCTGATTCCCACCGCTGAGGCTGGACGCTGGATCGGTGATTCGGCCGACCTTGATTTCGAACTTCCGTACCAGGCCTTCGGCCCACTCGCGAATGGCTCGAACCTTAAGGAATGGACCCCACGTAAGGCCAGTTCTGCCGATTCCTGACACGAGCAAGTTGTCTCGCACGGAGAGCGAAAGGGCGAGCCCGTCAGTTTGACGGTCTTGTGGAATGTAAGCCGTTGCTCCTTCGGGACCGGTGATCGTTCCCCCGTTCGGTGCCCGCACCCCCGCGAGGACCTCGGCGAGTTCGACTTGCCCGTTTCCGTCTATCCCTCCGATTCCGAGTATTTCGCCCGCTTCGACCTCGAATGAAACTCCCCGGACGGCCAGCTCGCGCCGATCTCCCAGCACGTGGAGATTCTGGACTTGGAGCGCGTTCCGGCCCCCCTGTTTTGCACTGACGTTCAAATTCGGAATCACCCGCTCGCCCACCATCCGCTCCATCAAGATGCTTGCATCAACATCTGATCGCGGTGCAGAAGCTACCCACTTCCCTTTCCGAAGGACGGTTACGCGGTCGGCAATCGCAAGCACTTCGTTCAGCTTATGGGCGATCAGGATGATCGTCTTGCCGCGATCCCGCAAGGTGCGCAAAACGCGAAACAGGTCCTCGACCTCTTCCGGCCCGAGCATCGCCGTAGGCTCATCGAAAATCAGAATGTCACCGTCGCTGGCGAGCGCTTTCAAAACTTCAATCCGCTGCTGGATGCCGACGGGCAAATCACGCACCAAGGTTGATGGCTCCAAATCCCATCCCAGCGACTTCGCAAGGGCGAGGGGCTTCTCTGCGTCCCGATTAGGCTCGAGTGAGGCTGCCAGCTTGTCGGTTTGGGCAAGGGATAAGTTTTCAGCGACCGTAAACGCGGGGACGAGGGTGAAGTGCTGATGCACCATTGCGACGCCTGCTCGCTTTGCTCCCGCAGGATTCCCGACCGGGAATGGCCGATCATTGTTGGTTATCGTGCCCGAATCCGGCACCACGAAGCCGCCAAGAATCGACATAAGCGTCGATTTGCCCGCGCCATTCTCGCCCAAAACCGCGTGAATTTCGCCGGGGGTGAACTCTATGCTAACGTCAGAGAGCGCTTGGACGGTGCCGAACCGCTTTGAAACGCGCTGAACGCAGAGCATGGGCCGGATTGTATCCTTCGCAGGCGCGGTCGCGGATTGCCCCACCCCCAAACCCCCTCCCCGAGACACAATGGCATTCGCGGAGAGTGGGTATTCATGGCGGTTGGGGTTTGGGTTCGGGAATGAGGGAGGAGTTTGGGGTTAGAGAGGGGTGAGTTGTTTCTAAACCTACTTAGCACTGCGGAACTCTATCGAGGCGCTCTTGACAATGTCCCCGCATATTGCTTTCCCTGCATCTCCGTAGCTGCCAATCAATGCTGAGGGGTTATATACAAAGATAACATATGCTGGCAAAGAATCTTTAAGGTGAAAGTCGTGGAAGTACGAACCAAGGGGAACTGCGGATTCAAGCACATCACCCGCAGCTGTCTCTACAGCAAACTCCGGGGTAGTTAATGGCATCTCACGAACGTGGTTCAGCTCCGGGTAGAGTCGCGATCCCTTCCTGTCGTAAAACTCATAACTCAGGGCATAGCCTGTGATAGGTGGAATAAGTTTCAATCTCGACTTCGAAACATTTCGAAGCACTATGTTGACATCACTTTTCATGTTTGTCGCGAGCAACTCCAAGTTCACTGTCCTTACTGGAGGCAGCAGAGTAGACGAACTTGGGTTTGTACACGAGGAACAAAGTGCCATGAAAGGCATGAAACACAGACCTAAGCGCATTTCAACTTCCCGATGCAAGCTGCCGCCATCTCGAAGCGAGCTTGGTGCTCATTATGGTCAAACTCGTCTGCCGATTCGGCAGCAGTGGGTCCTAGCGTAACCTGACTACTTCTCGAACGATCGCTCCAGTTTCAAATCCGTCGCCCTCTATGACCGACGCCAACGAGAACTTCTTTTCAACGTCGGTCACCTTAATCAGCCCGACTTTGGCCGTCTTCTTTCCGAGGATCGCGCCGGTTTCAGGGTCTTTGATGACTTTCGTGACCTTGTAAACCTCGAACAAATCGCCGACCGACACGCCGAGCTCATTGCCCGCATTCAGAGTGATCTCCTTGGCTTGCGCATCGTAATCAGCGACCATGCACTGCCACGGCTGCTTCCCAAGAGCCTTGACGATTTTCTCGACGGCTTCGTCGAGGGCTTTTGTGGTTGCCTCACCGAGGGGAGATTTTTCGAAAGCTCCAAAGTCGGCGCCGACGCTGTTGACCCAGCCGCCGATATCAAAGCCGCGTGCTTGGACGCTCTTCAATGCGCTTTCGCTGGCAATAAGCTCGCTCGTGTCGACTTCGAACATGCGCACGTTCATGCCGACCTTTGCTTCGCTAACCTTGCCACCAAGGCGAACTCCGCCAAGCGTTCCGCCAAGGGAAACGCCACCGCCGCCGCCTTTGCTTTGAAGTTCGAAATCGGTCAGCTGACCTTTCACGAGAAACTGGGCGGGAACAATCTTGCCCTTTTGTTCTTGTCCCGTGTTCTCTTCTTTGATCGCTTTTTCTTGCATCAGGGCTTCGAGAGCTTCGCGTTCCAGAACAACGAACTTGCCGGTGTCGAGCAGCTTTTTGCAGAGCTTCTCGTAAATTGCCTGGCGAAACTCGACGGGTACCGACCAGTTGTCGATTCGGTCGTTCTTCGACCAATCCAACGGCGCCACGGCGACCCGCATCTTGTAGACCTTTTGGGGGGCATTGCCAGCGGCAGCCAAAGCGGTGAGAGCGACGAGGGCGAGAGCGAAGCGCTTCATGTTGGTCAATGTACCTCGGGGAGAGAGGAGGAACGGGAGAACGGGGGAACCGATGAACAGGGACGGGAGTTCGAATATCACTTTTGTCGACGTTAGGTTCAATATTCAAATTTCTCGTTTCATGCTTGTCCTGGTCCAAGGACCGTTCGTCCGTTCTTCCGTTCGACTGTTCATCTGTTCGACTGTTCACCGGTTCCCCGTTCCTCGGCCACGTTTCCAACGCACGAGACGTACACTATAAATTGTATGGCACAATTGAACGTCGTCGCGATCGCGGGGTCTCTCCGCAAAGGCTCTTTCAACCGGCTCCTCGCCGAAAACAATGTCCGACTCGCTCCCGAGGGGATGAGCATCGAGCACTTTCTTTTGGATGGACTGCCCAACTTCGATCAGGATAATGAGCAGGATCCGCCGCAGATTGTCATAGACCTAAAGGCGAAGCTCGCGGCTGCTGATGGAGTTATTGTGATTACTCCGGAGTACAACTACTCGTATAGTTCGGTCACAAAATCGGCGATTGACTGGGCTTCTCGACCTTATGGAAAGGGAGTTTGGGCCAACAAGCCAGTCGCGATCCAGAGCGCCTCAATGGGCTACATGGGCGGCTCGCGGGCGCAATACCATTTGCGTCAGGTTTTTGGGTACTTTCCTGCGAAGCAACTCTATCAACCAGAGGTGTTTCTGTCTAGCGCTCACGAGAAGTTTGACGCTGAGGGCAACCTAACGGATGAAATGACGGTTGGTACAATTCAGAAACAACTAAAGGCGTTTGCGGAGCTTATTCGGGGGTAGGAGTCGGGTATTGGGTATTGGGTATTAGGGTATTAGGGTATTGTACGAAACACCTTAACACTCCAACACCTTAACATCCAACACCAAACACCAATACCTAATACCTAATACCTAATACCTAATACCTAATACCTAATACCTAATACCTAACACCTTCACCGCCACCACGCGGTACGCTTCTCGAACGATGTCTTCGATTTCCGCCCAATCAGTGGGCACATCCAGAAACACCCCTAGCCAACCCCGATGGCCCACGTAGGGCGGCACGAAAAATCGAGTCGAGTCCGCTTCGACCAGTGCCTGTTGAACTCCAACTGGTGCGGCGCACCAGAAGGCAACTCGGTCGTCATGGTGATGATTTGCGAACATCACGAACGTCTTCTTTCCCTTATAGAACCAGGTAGGCTCACCATGGCTAAGTCGCTCCTCAACCAAGGGGTGGCTCATGCAAAGTTGGCGGAGTCTTTCGACGGGCATTTCATATTTTGACTCACCGTCGAGTGAGTGTTAGAGGGTCCCGCGACCTTCGATGGGAGACGTCACTCAGGCATAGGACAGCGCGACGATTTGTTGAGCCGCATCTTGCATCGTTTGGGCGGGAACGATCTTTGATCCGGCAAGAATAGCGCGTCCCTCTTCGGCCGCGGTGCCTTCAATTCTGGCTACAACCGGGATCGTGACGTTCAGATCCTCCAGAGCCGCAAGGACGCCCTTCGCGACCTCGTCGCACCGGGTGATTCCGCCGAAAATATTGAT
>JBKJJL010000078.1:0-8955 GCA_046597875.1 Fimbriimonadaceae bacterium
ACGCGCTTGCCGTCGGGAGTCCACCCGGTAACGGCGCGGAACCCCTCAACGCTGGTCAGCCTTTTTGGGGCACCCCCGGAGGTCGGCATAACATACGCTTGACGCTGGCCGTCGTACTCACCTTCGAAGGCGATTTGAGTTCCATCGGGAGAAAACGTCGCGCCTCGTTCCAGTCCGGCATCGCTCGTTAGCCGATGGGCTTCACCCGTCTTCAAATTGCCGAGCCACACATCGCCTTCGCTCGTGAAGACGACCTTGCTGCCGTAGATGTCGGGATATCGCAAGAAGGGCTCGCTGAAATTCTGGCTGGCAACGGCGACGGCGAGGGTCAAGCTAAGCATAAGGCAAACTATACCGGGATGCGCCCTCCTGTAAATGCCCCTCCCAGGTACAATCTACGCCATGAATGACTGGCGAGAAGGCGACCGTGTGCAGATCGTGACTCGGCCCGTGACCGAGGACGATCGGAAGGCGAACCGCTACTTTGACCATATGGCAGGGCTCGCAGGCACGGTTCAAAACGTCTACGCCGTCGATCAGATTGCGGTGAAAATCGATCCCTCCACGCTGAGCAAAACGACCGCAAACGTCCACAAAGTCGCCACCGAGAGGATGCGAGAAAAGTTCCTGAACAACGTGAGCGATGAGCAGCGCAAACAGCTTACGAGCGAGGAACTCAACTTCGACGCGAACTTTGTTTTACTCGTACGCGGCGAGGACTTGGAGCGCGCGAAGTAGCCGTGTCCGCAATCCGTCCCAACGTGCTCCTGATGGAGCCGTACGCGCCGGGGAAACCGGCCGCCGAAGTTACGCGCGAACTCGGTGTTTCTCCAGTCATCAAACTTGCTTCGAACGAGAATCCGCTTGGCCCCTCGGCAAAAGCGGTCGCCGCCGTCCAAGCGATGGCGAGTCGCATGCACGTGTACCCCGACGCCAGTGGTTATGAACTCAGACGAGCGATCTCCAGCCGATTCGGGATCGCCAATGAAAGGATTTTCCTCGGTAACGGCAGCGACGAGCTGATCCACATGCTCGGGTTGCTTTTCTTGGATTCGCCCGATGATGAGATTATCGTTGGCGATCCCTCCTTCGTGCGCTATGACGCCGCTGCAAAACTTGCGCCCGCGAAGCTGATCAAGGTGCCGCTAAATTCAGCGTATCGGCATGATCTTCCCGCAATGGCCGCTCGCGTTACGGAGCGGACGAAACTGGTTTTTATCGCGAACCCGAATAATCCCACCGGAACGATCGTTCGATCAAGCGAGTTGAATCGGTTCCTCGATGAGATCCCTGCCACGGTCACGGTGGTGCTTGATGAAGCCTATTTTGAGTTCGCGGAAGGTGTTGATGACTATACGGACACTCGTGACTTCATCGCTCAAGGTCGAAATGTCATCGGTCTACGCACGTTTAGCAAATCCTACGGGCTCGCCGGAATCCGCATTGGATACGGATTCGCGGCACCGGAAATCGTCGACGCATTTAACCGCGCTCGCGAACCGTTCAACGTGAACTCACTCGCCCAGGCAGCGGCGATTGCCGCCCTCCAGGACGACGAACACATACGGAAGACGATCGAGAACAACACCCGCGGACTGGCGCGGATTTCGCGAGCCCTTACCGAGGTGGGCGCAACACCTTGCGAGAGCTTCGCGAACTTCGTGTTTGCGGACCTTCATCGCCCCGCCGGCCCCATTTTCCATGCCTTGATGCAACGCGGCATTATCATCCGCTCGGGCGAAATGTTCGGAACTCCGAACTGCATTCGTGTGAGTGTCGGGACAGACGACGAGGTCTCCCAGTTCGTTGAAGCCATACAAGCCGTAATGAAGGAGCCTCCAGCCTAATGATCGTCGTCATGCGCACCGGATCGACTCGTGAAGAAGTCGACCTCGTCAGCCAGCACTTGGAAGAGCTCGGATTCCAGACACGGCCAATTTTCGGCGTGACGAAGACGATTATCGGCGCAGTTGGCGCTCCGGATATTGACAAGTACGGCGCCGCCGAACAGATTCGGGCGTACGACTCGGTCGAAGACGTTCACTTCGTCGGGAAGCCCTACAAGCTAGTCGCAAGAGAGGCCCATCCAGAAGGCACCGTCGTCAAGGTGGGCGGAGTTCGGATTGGCGGGGACACGATTGTGGTTATGGCAGGGCCGTGTACGGTTGAATCCGAGACCCAACTCATGACGACGGCAAAGGCGGTCGCTGAGGCGGGAGCGACCGTGCTTCGAGGAGGCGCGTACAAGCCTTCTACATCGCCGTACAGCTACCAGGGAATGGGCGTTCCAGGCCTGGAGTTGCTTCGCGCGGCCGGTGATCGGTACGGGCTGAAGGTTGTCACCGAAGTCATGGATCCGCGAAAAGTGGATTTAGTCGGCCAGTACGCGGACATCCTCCAAGTTGGCGCGCGGAACATGCAGAACTACGACCTGTTGCATGAGGTTGGCCTCTCAAAGATCCCCGTGTTACTAAAGCGCGGCTTCGCGGCAAAACTGGATGAGTGGCTCCTTGCTGCTGAGTACATCGCGAGCGCGGGGAACGAAAATATCATCCTTTGCGAGCGCGGGATTCGTTCGTTCGATACATTCTCGCGCAACACGCTCGATCTGGCCGCGGTTCCCGCCGCGAAGATGGCCTCCCACTTACCGGTCATCGTTGATCCTTCACAGGGAACCGGGCGCCGGGACCTCGTGTGTCCGATGTCCTTGGCCGCAATCGCCGCCGGTGCCGATGGCTTGATTATTGAAGTTCACCCGAGTCCAGATCACGCGATCAAAGACGGGGCTCAGAGCTTGAAGATCGAGCAGTTCGAGGGCCTGATGCCCCGGGTTGCCAAGATCGCCGAGGCAATGGGCCGAACGATTGAACCTGCACTGTCCACCATTTGAGCGCGGCCTTAAACTGCCATACTGAATCAAGAATGATTCGAGTATTGGTGATAGATGATGAAGAGGGCGTGCTGACAGCGGTCAGCCGTCGTTTGACCCGCGAGGGCTACCATGTCGAGACGGCCGAGACGTCGGAAATCGGGATCAGCAAGATCACCGAAGCGGCCGAGCCGTTCGAGGCGATCGTGACGGACATGAGCATGGAAGATCCCGACTCGGGGCTTCACGTTCTTCAGGCTGCCTTTGCGCGAGATCTCTTCGCCGAGGTCATCGTCATGACCGCTTACGGCAACGTCGCCAACGCAGTCGAGTGTATGCGGCGAGGCGCGTTTGACTACATCGAGAAGAATTCGCCCAACGAGGACGCGTATGAAAGGCTCGTGGCCAAGCTAGAACAAGCGCTCGATCGCCGCCGCCGAGATGTGCAAACGGTCGCTCTCTGGGAGCGAGCGGCAAAATCGAAAGGGCGGATGCCCTAAGCCGCGGCGGTCCGTCAACGATCCCCACGTTCGCGCAGCGAAATGACTCGCCATTTCACCCAGCCAGTCGCATGCTGGTGAAATTTTCGGGTGTTTCAGGTCTCAGTCGTTCCAGAAGTCGTGAGAATGGTCTACGATAAGGACAATGAAAAGCATTTGGGTTGCTTCTCTCGTGCCGATAGTTCTCATCGGATGTAGTTCGAAGCCCGTTGATTTGACCCCCGGAACTGCCCACGAGGGCGTTGAGTTCAAGTTAGTTCCTCTAAAGACCACCTATAAGCAAGGGGAACCGATTACCATCCGATTCCAGGTGAAGAACACGACGAAGAAGGAAATTCCTCTGCTTGTCGATTGGCGAGATCCGAACTTTGGTATGTCGATTTCCCGCTCGTTGAAAAGCGGAACGACCGAATACGAGTTGCCGCCCCTGGACCGAACGGTCAGCCAAGAAAACGCGATTTTCTTGACCAACATCTCGTTCATGCCGTTGCCACCCGGAGTCGAGGGCATCGTTCACGCGGAGTCGATACGAAATGCCAAGCCACTGGGTGGAAAGGACGGCCCTCTGCCCCCCGGAAGCTACACGTTTACGGCGGAATATCAAGTTAAAACCGCCTACGACGGCACCTACGAGCTCGGCGGAAAGCGTGAAAAACTGCCGATGGACGCGGGTGAGGCTCATCTCTACCTCTCCAAGGCCCCGCGGGGACTATGGCGATCCGAGTGTAACTTCGTGGTCACCGATGAGAAGATCCCACCGCGAACCCGTCGTGGCGGCAAGCCGATGAGCAGCTAAATGACGTACGAAGCATCCCTCGCGACGTTGAAAACTGGCAACGAGCGCTTCGCTTCTTGCGTCGCGGAGTCTCGTTCGTACCCTCGTGAAGTGCTAACCCAACTCGCAACTGGCCAGACGCCACTTGCCGCCATCGTCGCGTGCGCGGATAGCAGAGTGTGCCCCGAAATCGTCTTCGATCAGCCTTTAGGAGCCGTCTTTGTCAGCCGGGTTCCCGCGAACGTCGCGAGCGACTCTGCCAAGTGGATGATCGACATCGCAGTCGGTGAGTTTCGCGTTCCGCTGGTGGTCGTCATGGCGCATTCGGGATGTCTCGCCGTGAAGCAAATCGTCGAGGGCAAGGAGGGCGCGGGCGGCCTCCTGCGGTACCGAGTCCAGAGCGCGTTTCACGACGTTGAGCGGGAAGGCTCAGCCCACGACGTCTACGAACGAACGATTGACGAGAATGCCCGCAAGACCTGCCGCGACCTGTCGCAGGAGTCCACCGCCCTTGGCGACGCCATCCGCGCCGGCCAAACAAAGATCATTCCCGCACGGTTTGATCTAGAAACTGGCATCGTCACGTGGCTTTAGCCGCGCAAATCGCAAAACTTGCGCTATCCTGTAAGCACCATGCTCGGTGTTCTTTTATCGGTGGCGGCAAGGCCGTCTCAGCCTATCCTCGTGGATGGCGTCCTGTGCCATCCCTCGCGGCTCGTCGTAAAACTCGACGATATCAATGACACCGGTGCTCTTGCCAACGTGCGCGTTCTCCAGACCTTTCCTCAAATTGGCTACGCGATCGTAGACACTCTCGACGCGGGAGTTAAATCCACCCGTCAACAACTCCTGGGAAAGCCGGGAATCCAAAGCGTCAATTACGACCGCGCCGCCAAACTTGCTTACACTCCGAATGACGCGCTGTGGAGCGACATGTGGCATGCGCGAACCCTCAAGGTGGACCTCGCGTGGGATCTCACGCGTGGATCGAGCAATATCATCGTTGCCGTCATCGACACCGGCGTTCTCACGACTCATCCCGATCTCGCTGGCAACATTTGGGTGAATACGGGCGAGATTCCCAACAACGGGCTCGACGATGACGGTAACGGTTACGTCGACGACCGCAACGGCTACGACTTCGGCTACAACGACCCCATCCCGAACGATGTGAACGGCCACGGAACCTCCTGCGCAGGGCTCGTCGCGGCGGTACAGGATAATACGATCGGCGTCACCGGCACCGCTCCCTTTGCCAAGATCATGTCCCTGAAGGCAAGCATCGATTCCGGCTATTTCTACGATTCAGCGAACGTTGGCTGCTACCTCTATGCCCAGGAAATGGGGGCTAAGATCCTGTCTTGTAGCTTCTATTCTGATCGCGTCAGCCAAATCGAGCGAGATGCGATCGACTTCTGCTGGAACAACGGTGTGCTCCCTATCGTGGCCTCGGGCAATGCTTCGAGCATTTTGCCCTTCTATCCCGCCGCCTACGAAAACGTGCTCGCCGTCGCCGCCACCGATGAAGCCAACAACAAAGCCGGATTCTCGAACTACGGCTCCTGGGTTGATGTCGCGTCACCGGGCACTGCGCTTCGCACCACAACCGCCAGCGGGGGCTATACTTCCGGCTTCGGCGGCACAAGCGGTGCCACGCCCCAAGTCGCCGGCATCGCCGCCCTCATATGGGGAGCCGTTCCGGGCATGACCAATGCTCAGGTTCGAAGCATCTTGGAAGACTCCGCAACGCCCTTGACCTGGGATTTTTCAAACTACGGCCTCGTAAACGCCCAAAAGGCCACTCGAGTCGCGTTGGGCCTGGAAGTCCAGCAATCAAAGCCCCCCGCCGCCCGATACATAACGCCAATAATCACCGCCATCCGATTCGGAGGAGGCACCATGGCGACTCCGCGCGCGCGGCTCTATGGTCGTGGATTCAAGGCACCCAATGTTGTGCAGATCAAACAAGGCGCGACGAATCTCGCCATTGATGCTGTGTCCCGAGATTGGGTCGATTTCCGGCTCCCGATTGGTTCCGCCGCAGTCGACGTCTACGTCAACGGCACAAAGATTCGAACCTTTACGAGGCCGACGACGCGGTTGACAACGTGGTCGGCAATCGAATACTCCAGCCCTGGCGGCGGCACGATCACCGGCGGATTCGACGAATCCCTGCGCGCCGACAGCGTTTATGCAACGTGCACGCGCCGGAGCGATGGCATCATTCGGTTGGAAACCGTCTTTCGCCGAGTTACTGCCTTCGGTAACCCCATGAAACTCACCCTTCGACGTCATTACACCGGCGCGACAACCGGCACGGAGAGCGTTTGGGCCTATAACTGGTCGTCGGCTTCCTATCCGTATGGCACTTGGACCAACCTCGGCAGCCGCTCGCTTCCCCAAACCGCGACCGGCTCTGTGTTTACGATCAACGAGCCGTGGCGTTACCTCGATCCCGAAGGTTCGTTGCTCCTTCGAATCGAAACGAATGCCGTCAGTTCAACCGCGAAGTTGAACCTGGACCAGGCGATCTTAACGGCGAACTAAGATGAGGGTTTTAAGAGAAGGAATACGGGGCGAAGACGTCGAATCATGGCAGCGTTTCCTCGCTGAAGAGAACTTCAATCCCGGCTCAGCCGATGGCATTTTCGGCGCCAAAACCACCGCCGCCACCAAAGGATTTCAACGCCTTTACCTGCTCATCGCCGACGGAATCGTCGGCGCGCAATCGGTGACGAGAGCGATGCAACTGGGCTACGATCCCCTTGAATGGCCAGCGACGTCGCCTCCAAACACGAACGACCCCTACTGGCCCGCGCCGCCTGCGAATTTGCTCTACCTGAGCGAAATCAAGGCGTTTCAGCTCTACGGCCAGTTTCAGTGGCGTCGGGCCGGCACGAGCGCCGAGCCTCGCGCCATTCAAATCCTGGGCACCTGGGAAGCAGATAATCTCATCACCGTGGACATTCCGCAGCTCGCCCACATCGGCAGGCCTCTTCAAAACACGAAGGCGAGGATGCACCGAAAAGCCGCTCTCCCGATGCAAAAACTCTGGGCCGCCTGGGAAGCCGCCAGCCTCCTGCGCCTCGTCAAAACATGGGACGGCCTCTTCAACGCCCGCACGATCGGAATGTCAGGCACCGTGAGCAATCACGCGTTCGGTTGCGCGTTCGACATCAACGCCGCTTCGAACCCCTGGGGAGGCAACATCCCGACGGTAGGGCAGCCTGGCTCCATAAGGGAACTGGTGCCCCTAGCGAATCAGCACGGTTTCTTCTGGGGCGGCCATTATAAAGGTAAAAAGGACGGGATGCATTTCGAGCTAAGCAGGCCGTAGGGATATAGGAACATGAGTCTTCTTGCAGATTTTTTCCTTTCAAGCGACATTGATGCGGTCAAATATGACACTGCCCCAAGCGAGTTTCAGGACCGAGTTCAGCACAAAGGTCTAACTCCTCTTGAACTGTCAACCCTCTGGTGCATCATGCGAGGCATCGAATGGGATGTTGACTCGATGGACGCATTCGTGTGCTTACTGGAGGTCGACGGGGGCGAGAGATTGATTCATCGGGTGCCATCAGAGATGGTTTCCGACCTTACAAGTCAAACTCCCGAACAGCTCACAAGGATCACCCAAGAATGGGCCGCGTCGGAGGAACTTGATTGCAAACCTTTCGAGATACGTCCCGTTGTTGACGATTTAGTCCGACTGGCTCGTCTCGCCGGTGAAACCGGTCGAAGTCTGTATCTTTGGAACTGCGTTTGATGCTCATAGCTTGCCTTGCTTTACCCTTATGCTTCGCAGTTTCGGGCATTGTCCCTCAGGACGATGGGCAAACACTCAACAGAAGCACCCATATCGATTACACGGCGCGGTATCGGCCCCTGATGGCATCTGCCGAAGCAAAAGAGCTGGTTCGAACGCTGCTCTATGCAGGTCAGCTTGACAAGGCAGAAGCCGTCTTGACAGTCCAACTTAAGCAGCATCCAGGGGATTTCGACCTCAGACACATAGCGTTTAAGGTGGCCTTCTTGCAGGGAAAGTATGCGTTGTTAGAACCCCTGACCCAGCTTCCGCCCAGCATCGTGGATGAATACCCTGAGCTGCGCCGAGCCCTTAATGGATGGATAATCGAGGGGGGCCTTGCAGCGGCCAACTATTCTGGCTTGGCCATTAAGGCCGATAAGGATAAGCTGGAGCAGGCGGTGCTAAAGGTTGCAGAGGAGAATGCCGCCTCTCTGCCGTTTGAAATGGTGACCGAGGATGGCATCCATACCAAGCCGGAGATACTCGTATTGACCCTGCTCATGCGTAACTACGAGCGCAATGCGCGCTTCCTCCTCGATCGTATCGTGAAACTCGCCCCTAACGACACCTTCGTTCTCGAACTCCAAGCGAACGACTACACTCGGCAACAGAAACATGCAAAGGCCGTCGAGTTCTTGAAAAAATCGATCAAGGCCAAACCCTCGAAGGAGCGGAAGAAAAAACTTCAAGGACTGCTTGTCGAAGCAGAGAAGAAGGCAGCCTATCAAAAAGTGATCGGCGAAGTTCAGGACAAGAAGGGCGGAGGCGAATAGTAGCCTATTGAAGGAGATGGGGAGCCTACAGAACCGCTCCCCATTCCTTATAGGAGCCCGCCTCTTCAATCCAGCATCTTTCCGAGCGATCCCAGCTTTCAACAGCAGATGCGGAGTCCGTCCCTTTCCGAAGTGCAACGCGGGATGGAATGGTGGGCGATGACGGGCTCGAACCGCCGACATCCTCGGTGTAAACGAGGCGCTCTACCAACTGAGCTAATCGCCCGAAC
>JBKJJL010000169.1:0-7083 GCA_046597875.1 Fimbriimonadaceae bacterium
CTTTTCGATAGCAAAAGCCGGCGCGGTGTTGAACCACTGCGGCTCCTGAACGTGTTGAGCGTAACCAACGATTCGACCGAGAGGTTTGACCGGTCTTGCAGCTGCATAAGCCGCCGAAGTGATGACCATCGCGCATGCGCCGTCATTCAATGAGCTTGCATTTGCTGCGGTCGTAACCCCGTCTTTCGCGAATGCGGGCCGCAAACCGGCAAACTTGGAAGCGTCACCCTTTTTAGGCTCTTCGTCCTCAGTTATGAGTAACGGATCGCCTTTTCGCTGAGGAATTTCTACGCCCACGATTTCGTCTTTGAATTTGCCGTCAGCCTGGCCCGCCATCGCGCGCCGATAGCTCTCGGTCGCGAAGGCATCGAGGCTTTCTCGCGAGACATTGAATTCCGCCGACGTCGCATCGCCGCAGGTGCCCATGTGGCAGTTGTTGTAGGGGTCCCACAGCCCGTCGTGGATCATCATGTCGGTGAGGGTGCCGTTGCCCATGCGGTAGCCGGTTCGCGCCTTCTCCAGGAAGTAGGGCGCGTTGCTCATGGATTCCATTCCACCCGCAACGATCACCTGTGCATCGCCCAACCGGATAGCTTGGGCTGCCTGCATGGCTGCCTTCATGCCCGATCCGCAGACCTTGTTCACAGTTGTGCAGGGAACGGAGTTTGGTAACCCTCCAAAAATGGCCGCTTGTCGAGCCGGAGCTTGTCCCAGGCCGCCTTGCAGGACGCAGCCCATGAGGACTTCGTCTACTTCGTCGCCGGAAACTCCGGACCGACGAACCGCCTCGCGAATGGCCGTCGCGCCCAGTTGGGCACAAGAAACCGAAGCCAAAGAACCACCAAAAGCGCCAATCGGTGTACGCGCACCCGCCAAGACAACAACGTCTTCCATTGCACGCTAGAGTACCGCCTAGGGAGCGATTCACGGGCAAGCCGTCCACGATTCTTGTATGATGCTCGAATGCATCTGCCCAAGCGCTTTTGGCTCATTTCAGGATTTTCGATTTCAGTGATTTCGGTGGTCGTCAACGCGGTCGTGATATCAAACATCGGCAGCGAAACGGACGATTTGAAGCGAGAGTACAGCTACGCGAAGGACAGGCTCGTGGAGCTCTCGTCGTCGCTCGTCCAGGCGGAGGCTAAGTTCGACACCTACAAAGTCCTCCATCACCTCGCGTATTTGCTTCAGGGAGAACAGAAAGAGGCCGCTCGCGACGATGCCAGGTACATGCTGTCGGAGTATCTTGCCAATGGCTATGGAGCTGCCAACGACATCACGGCGATTGATCTTTACGAGGCGAAGACGATCGAGATCAAAACCGAGCTTGATTCACTATTGAAGCTTAAAGCCCTTTACAACCGGAAGATCAAGGAAACGGATCCCGAGAAGCTGAAAGCCATCCAGAAGGAGGTTGATGCGGTGCCGGATCCTGACGAACTTGAGGCGACAACGCCTCTCGGGAAAAAGCTGAAATCTGTGAGAAAAACCGCCGACATCGAAGCGACGAGCGAAGGGTGGTTTGACTGGACCCTTGCTTTTGTACCCACGCAGGCCGCCTTTAGGGAACAGACGGCCGCGAGCATCAAGAAGCAAAAGACAAAGGTCGCGCAACTTGAAGCAGAAATTGAAGATCTGAATCATCGCTCAAATCTCGTCAAGTATCTTGGCATCGCCTTACAGATGCTTGGACTGCTCTTCGTACTCGGCGAGTCTATCGGATCTGGCAGGGAATCCGATCAGAAATAGGGTTCGTTTTTTGGCCAGAGTTTCCAGCACCTGAGTCAGCAATCAGCGTATAGTTAGTTTAGGCATGGAATCGAAGGCACAATCGACTCATTACCTGGGAGCAGCGGCACTCCTGTTGGTCGTCGCGGGCCTCATGTCAGCGGTCGTCGATACGAGTGCGTCACTCGCCAACATTCGCGGAGTCGCATTCTGGCCGCTTTTCCTGATCTATTCGATCCTTTCGGTTCCAGCGGGAGTGCGGAGATTAGGCGAAGCCCTAGCTGCGGGTCCGGGCGGAAGAGCCACCATGGTTAGCATCCGTCAACGCTACCTGGAAGCGATCACGCTGCATCCAGAGCTCCGGGCATGGCCCGAGAGCACCCTAACGTGCATCCTTGCCGCAGCTTCGATTTTGGTGAAAGCCAGTTTTCGAGCTTGGATTATTTTGTTACTCTCGATTGCCCTTTCCAGGTTGTTAGGGTCCGAGGTGAAGAGTGAGCTGCACATCCTCTGGGCTCTGTTCACCTGCATTGAAGTGTTCCTCATCGGAATCCGATCGTACAATCGAGGCACCTTGCCTTTGGCAGGAATGGGCGCAGCGGAAATGGAGATGTATATCAGAGAGAGAATCGACAAGACCCAAGACGGGTATCTTTCTCCCGGCCAGTGAAGCGATACCTCGTCCTTAGTGACGGCACCATCTTTGAAGGGCGCCCCCTCGGCGCCGATGCGGATACCGTCGGCGAGGTCGTTTTCAACACCGGCATGACGGGCTACCAGGAAATCCTGACCGACCCGAGCTACGCGGGGCAGTTAGTCGTGCTCACATACCCCCTGATCGGAAACTACGGGATCAACGATGATGACTTCGAGTCGGATCGCTTGCAACCCACAGGTTTGATCGTCAAGGAAGCGTGCGAAGCTCCATCGAACTGGCGGTCATCGAAGACTATCAATCAGCTCATGATCGAACGTGGGCTTACTGGAATTCAAGGGCTTGACACGCGAGAAGTGACCCGTCGAATTCGATCCGCGGGCGTCACCGCCGGACTCATTACCGATGATCCCAACCATGCCCTAGACCGTTTGAATGCGACTCAAGCGTACGATGAAACCGACTTCGTGTACAGCGTTACGACGAAAGCCCCGTATGCGTGGGGATATTCTGGCAAGGAGTCCGTCGAGACGCCCAGCGAAAGCTTCAAACATCGCCTCGTCGTGCTCGATTGTGGGCTCAAGTACAACATTCTCCGGCGCTTTGCAGCCGCCGGATGTCGGTGCATCGTTTTGCCGGCGACGACCTCGGCGGACGAGGTGTTGGCTTGGCGTCCTGACGGCATTCTGCTTTCTCCGGGCCCAGGTGATCCGGCACGACTGGGCGGCGTGGTTGAAACGGTGCGAAATCTCTTGGGGCAGAGGCCGATATTCGGAATTTGCTTGGGCAATCAGCTCCTTTGCCACGCGATTGGCGGAACGACGTATAAGCTGAAGTTCGGCCATCGGGGTTCGAATCATCCCGTAAAGGATCTCCTGACGGGGAAGGTGACGATTACTTCCCAGAACCACGGATACGCGGTCGATCCGAACTCACTCGCAGGCACCGGCGCACAGGTTACCCAGCTGAACTTGAACGACGATACCGTCGAGGGCATCAGCATTCCCTCTGCGGATGCGAGTTCGATTCAGTATCACCCGGAGGCCGCGCCGGGGCCGTGGGATTCACGTCCCTATTTTCAAGAGTTCGTCGAACGCATGGCGATTACCCGACCTGCTTGAGCATAAATAGCCAGTCGAACTGCTTTTGAAATCCGAGCTTCAAGTTGAGCTCATACATCGGATTCGCTTCCTCATTGTCCGTCCAAATCTTCTCGACTCCTCGAGCTTTTGCGTCTGCGATCGCTCGGCATTTGAGCGCCCGGGCAACTCCCTTGCGACGGTGCTCGCGAAGGACTCCTGTCATGTACGTGATCGCCTGGCTCGGATCGACCATGTTTTGATGAAACTCAGACATTCCAACCAACTCGTCGCCACAAATGGCCACATGAAGGGCAGAGTGATCGAGGTAGGCATCGTTGAACCACGAGCGAAACTCCTCGTAGGGCTGCACGATGTACGGCGTGGGAGACGGCACATCCTGCTGGATCGAGGAATGAACCTCCCAGTACTTCCCATAGAAAGGCTCGCCAAGGCTGTCTACGAGTTTGTCGGCGGTGGTGAAGCTGTAAGATTCGAGTTCAGGGCTAGGGTCCGTCCACGTGCGCACATCCAGCGCGGTCATAGGATTTCGCTGCTTTATCGCAAACCCTTGGGCGAGGGCCTCTGTGAGGAGACTCTCCTGGTCACTCTTCACCTCGAACATCAGGCGTTCTGCATAACGCTGATATGCCTGATCCTGCAAGAATGCGAGCCCCTCGCGAAAGTTTGATTCTTGGCAGTCGCAGGGCTTCACCTGCAGCGCCAAGTTGTATGTGCGACATTCGGTGTCCTTGTCCTCGTTGAGCACGAGGCGGGCTACAACTTCGCCTTCGAGCGTCCCAATCCACCGAACGAGCTCGCGATGTTGGGGCCGAACTCGGTCGAGCTCCAGGGATTCTTCGTAACTCAATGGCGCGTATCCGACCACTTGGTTGCGGACGTCAAGAGCGAGGCGGTATTCGGCCTCGGTTTCTAAGGCTTTGATGTGCATTCTGAATCACAAAGGGGCCCAATGCGGCGTGGATGAGTTCGTGCCCGGCATAGCCCTCAGGAAACGGGGTGCTGGGAGATGGAGGCGGCGGCTAAGGTATTGGTGCTCTGCAGGCCTCAATGCGAGGATACTGGAATGTCCGAAATAGAGTACAGGAATGTCCGAATTGTTGAAAAGCATACCCGCACCTAAGCGCGCGCGACGATTTGAGTCGCTAAGTCGGGTCCAACGACGATGATAACGTCGTCGCTCGGCAACCCGAGTTTTTTCCGAGCAGTGTCCTGCTCGGAGGTCTTTACGAGGTCTCCGCCGCCCATCAAGCCCTTGATTTTCTCGGCGCGGGGCTTAATCGCGGCTTTGTGGAAATACACTTGAGTTGTCTCGACCACTTCGGTGTTACCGACGGAACGGGCGCTGTAGCCTTCTTGCTTCAACCGATCCGCGAGCAGCCGGGCGGCACCGCTCACGCCGCTGGCGTTGTACACCGCGATGCGTACCATCCGATTGCCAGCCGCCTCGTCGCCTTTGATAACATAGTCAACGGTGGCCTTGGCTCGCTCATCATCGAGGATCATGTAGTACGAGCCGCCTTCCATGCTGTCGGACCCTTCAAGTGTTGTCGTGAATATCTGGCCCTCACGTGCCCCTTTGAAGAGCGTTGACAGCGCGAGCAACTGGATTCGTTTGAAGTCAGTTTCCAGTTGCTTGAAGCCGGTGTCAATCACGGAATCGGCTTTCCAGAGATTTCCGGCTCGGTTGGCCTCAGAAACCAAAGCGCGAATGAGTTGCTGCTGACGGGCCATTCGGCGTCCATCTCCTTCCTCTTCGGAAGATTTCACGTTTCGCAGCGGAATCATTTGGCCGCGTTCGTTCATTCGGTACCGATTAACTTCGCGGAACCGAGCAAAACCAATAGCCTGCTGACCATCTATTCTAATTCGCCCCTTTGGTAGGTCAATGTGCAGGTTGCCCCAGTTGTCGTCGTACTTCATTTCGTCAATGGTTTCGACCTCAACACCACCCAGCGCGTCGACGATTTCCTTCACCGCGTCGGGCTTGATAACGACCTTGTAGTCAAATCGCACCGCAAACATTTCGTACAGGGTTTCTGAAAGGAGGTCGATTCCACCCCGGGCAAACGTTCCGTTTATCTTTCCCGTTTTCCCGTCTGGAGCCCGAACTTTGGTGTCTCGCGGGATGGACACCGCCCCGATTGTCTTCTCGTTTAGATCCACCGAGAGCATCATAATCGTGTCGGATCTGGAGTTCTTGGTGTACTCCATGCCCTTGTTGTCGCGGTTGTAATCTTTCCCGACGAGAAGGATGTTGATGCGATCCTTATCCGGGAACTGGCTCCGGGGATTCTGCAATCCTTGGAACACTTGGAGGATGCCGCCGCTGCCTTCCTCGCTGAGGCTGGCTGTTATTTTGCCAACCCACGTGGCCCCTGCGGTCACTGTGGCAACAAAGAAAACATAAAGAACGTTGCGGATTCGCTTCAAGGCTAGTTCAATTATACGTTGGAGCAGGGGGTAAACGCTTCGGGCACCCATTATTAGGGGGTGATATGCCCAATTCCTATGCCTAACTCATGGATGGGTTCGCACCCAAGATCCCAACTCTCTTCCCTTTCCATTGAGTAGAATATAGCGTAGGCTATATTATGAGGTATAGGATGGATAAACGAATATTCTCGTCGGTGTTGTTGGTGGGAGTCACGATCGGTTTCGCGCAGGACAAAGGCGTGGCAACGGGCCCGATCACGACTGATAGGCCCGATTTCACGGAGTCTCCCGTCGTCGTTCCGACCAAATGGCTGCAAATTGAGACGGGCGCGACGCACCAGTGGGCCAAGGGGTCGCGATCATTCAGCGTTCCAGAAACACTATTTCGATATGGAACGGGACCTCGGACGGAACTTCGTTTTGCCATACCGGACTACAATTGGCTGAGGGCAGGGGGTGAAACGATGACCGGATTCGGAGACGCCTACCTGGGGGCAAAATTTCAGTTGGGGCCGTTGAGCAATGGCGATGACTTCGCTCTTATTCCCGCGCTCAATATTCCTTCTCGCAATCGGAACTTCTCATCCAATACCTTCGATCCTGAGCTCAAGGTTTGTTGGGGAAGGGTATTGAGCCCTTGCGTTTCCATTACGGCGATGGCGTACGGGCTTTCGACGGAGACGGACTCCGAGCGCCGATTTTACTTTACGCAGACGGTCTCGCTCGGATTTGCATTGTCAGAAAGACTGGGGGCTTTCCTTGAGTATGCAGGCACGTTTACCAAGCGCGAAGTTCCTGGTCACATCGCGCATTTTGGATTCGCGTATCGCCCTACCTCAAACACGCAGTTTGACATCCATTCTGGGTTTTCAATCGGCGGCTCATAACGAAACTCATTCCTAGGTTTTGGATTTGCCTGGCGATACTGAGTTACAGCTGTTCGATGGTCAGATAGACACCGTTGGGCATATTGAGACGCATGAACCGGCCATCGTTCGATATCCAGGCGGTTTGCTTTTCGCGGCCGCCGGTAATTTCAATTTCCTTACCCGCCCATTTCCGATTGAACATCTCGCCGCTGAAACTTCCGGCAACCAAAGCCTTGCACTTCACGGGAGCGATCGTCATCGGATCGAGCATGTAGAACTCTTTCTCTTTTGAAAG
>JBKJJL010000250.1:0-3884 GCA_046597875.1 Fimbriimonadaceae bacterium
GCGCGAGGGTCTCCAATCCGCCCCAAAGCACGCGCAATAAGCCCGCTCATCCAAGCCGCCAGTGAAGCGGGTGACCCCGACCTTCGCCGTTCGTCCCTTCAGGCGCTGCGCTTCTTAGGTGCGACTCAAGCCGATCAGGCCATTTCGGATGCGCTCTTCGATCCCCACCCGTCCGTTCGCATCGCCGCCGCTGAAGCGGTGGCGGAGTTGGAGCTTGAAAGCGCGCTTCCCTACGTGCGGCAATCGCTGAGTTACTACCAAGATGAAGCGGAAAGCGAAGTGGCCTACGCGCTCGGGGCGATCGGTTCCAAAGCCGATATTGGCCTCATTTTGGGCGAAGCGGAAACCTGCGTGAGCGTCACGACCCGTCGCCGGTGCCTGCTCGGAATCGCACGCTTGTTGGGCATCGAAACCCCCGTCTACCGTTTGTTCCTGATGGATGGCATGGCTCGCGACACGGCTCTCATGCAGCTCGTACGCCCGTTTCTCAAGGGGAACAAGAGGCTGCGCGACGCCCTTGCCTTGTACTCGGCGGGAGACGAGCCCGCTGCCCTCCAGCATCTCGTCCCCAACCGCCGCTTCCCGGAGCTAGCCGAGTTCGCGAAGCAACCGGTTGAGGACCTCTTCTTGGTGGCTTGTGTTCTGATGGCGAGTACCCAGGCCGAGGGCTAATCGCCCTTCAACAGCCTGAGATACGTGTCGTACCTCACCGCGTGGATTGCTCCCGATTCTGCGGCTTCCCGAACTCCGCAGGAAGGTTCATGCGTGTGCGAGCAGTCTCGGAACTTGCACGAAAGCCCCTGAAACTCGGGGAAGTACCACTTCAGCTCCTCGCCCGACATCTTCCACAGGCCGAAGCTGCGGATTCCGGGCGTGTCGATCAGGCGCGTGCCTCCTGGGAGCTCGAAGAGGTGCGAAGCCGTCGTCGTATGCGTACCTCGTCCGTAGACCTCGCTAACGTCGCCGGTATCCCGATCCAGGTGCGGATACAGCGCGTTCATCACGCTCGACTTTCCCACTCCGCTATGACCGACAAACGCCGCCACTTTGCCCTGCAAAAGCGTTCGAATTTCTTCGATTCCCCTCGCAGTTTGAGTCGAGCAGCGCACGATGGGCACGCCGAGGGAGATGTAGGGCTCGAGCACTTCGAGTTCGGATTCGTCCTCCAAAAGGTCGAGCTTGTTCACGCAGATGACGGGCAGCGCGCCTCCGCGTTGGATGGCGATTAGGTAACGGTCAATCAAACGAGGATGAAGCGGAGGCGAGACGACCGAGACGACAATGACCACGGTATCGACATTCGCGACGATGACCCGCTCCTCGTTCGCATTGCCGACATCGGGGCGGGACAGTTGGGTCTTTCGTGGGAGGATTTTATGAAGCTTCCAGGTTTCCCCGTCCTTCGCGAGGCCGATTTCGACCTCGTCTCCGACCGCGGCGCGTTGCCCCCCGAGTTGGAAGGCCTTACCATGCATCAAGCGCGCGGTTTTGGGGCCTGCCCATTCGACGGTTCCAGATTCGATGGATGAGAGTTGATCCGGCGCGATTGCGCCTTGCAGGAGTCGAAAAACGAGATCATCGAGCGAGATTTTGCGATCCCCTTCTTCGGGTCGTCGCATCCGTTTCCGCTGGAGTGAGGCTTGTTTGTAGAGTTTGTTGACTTCTTCAGTGCTAAGCGCGGCAATTTGAGCCGTGAAAGTTTGACGTTGTTTAGTATCCAAGGGTAGTGAAATCTCCGAAGGCGCAAGGGGCAGGCGCAAGCCTGCGCAGTACGGCGAGGGCCTTCGGGGTTCGCGGGTTAGGCAAACCAAATCCGAGGGCAGACGCAATCGGGGGCAAGTTCAAGTTTCTTAGTCATAGCGTAAACCTCCTCGGAGAGTTGGATGGAATATACCTTAGACTCAAGCTGTGCGACAACTATGCGCCTCCATCAAGCAAAGCATCAAGTTCGTTGACGAGTTTCGGAAGGCTCTGTTCGATCGCATCCTGGATGCGAGCAGGATCAAGGGCGTCGTAGCCATGCACGAGAACGTTTCGCATCCCGATGATCTTGTGGGCATCCGAAATCTGGTCAAGCACCGACGGCTCAAAAGCACGAATCCGCACGAACGCCTCCCCCACGATCATCAGTAGGCGCTCAACCGCGAGGCCGACGGTTCGATCCTCTTGCCAGTTCCCTGCGGCGAGATCAATCGACTCTGCCGCGGCAGACCTTGCGTCACACAAGCTGCTTCGCGTCTCAGGCCGCATACACCACCTGCGCCTGTGACTCCGCGACTTCGCGAAAGGCCGGCTTCTTGGCGGCATGCCAGTCCACGACGTCAACCGGATGACCAAGGAGCCGCTCAAGATCTGCCAGCAATCCGAACTGCTGGTCGAATAAGTTGATTCCCGGTGGCGGCGTTCCGAACTCGGCGAGAAAATCGAAATCGCTAGACCTTTCGTTCCAATCCGGCCGCAGGGCGCTGCCGAACACGCGCAACCGCTCGACCCCGTAGCGACGGCAGAGCTCTTCGATTTGAGGTTCCTTGGATTTGAGCAACGAAAGCGCGTTCATACAGCGATTATGCGTCCGAAGGTGCCCAGAACGCGCAGCGTAATCGCGCTACCAAAGCCCGCCCCGTCAGCTATTCGGAATTTCCGAATAGTTGAATCCTCCGCTTCTGCAGGAGCCAGAGTCTCGCAGTGGCCGTCAGCGGCTACAATCTTCTGATGCCCTCTCCCATTAAGCAGACCCTCGCCAATGGCGTTCGCGTGCTCATTGAGCCAGTTACCCACGTCCAGTCCGCTGCGATCGGGCTTTGGTGCAGAACCGGGAGCCGTCACGAGTTCGACAGCGAAGCCGGAATCACCCACCTCATCGAGCATATGCTCTTCAAAGGCACCGCGAAGCGCACCGCCAAGGAAATCGCGGAAGCGATCGAAGGGCGCGGCGGCGTTCTGAACGCTTTCACCGACAAGGAAGCGACTTGCTACTACTGCCGCGTTCTTGCGGATGACACCGCCAATGGCATCGAAGTCCTTACCGACATGATGCGCCACTCGCTTATCGAGCCCGAAGAACTGGAAAAGGAAGAAGGCGTCGTGCTCGAAGAAATCAGCCGAAGCGAGGACGAACCCGAATCGCACGTTCACGAGTTGCACTTGGAAAACCGATGGGGGCAGCATGCGCTCGGAAAGCCGATTATCGGCACGAAGGAATCAGTCAGCGGATTTCGGCAGAATCACCTTCGGGACTACATGACCCGGCGTTACGTCGGCGACAATGTGCTTTTGGCGATCGCTGGAAACGTTGACCCCGAAGCGATTCGGGCCCTCGCAGAGGTGACGCTAGGTTCGATCCCCGCCGGCGGAGGCGACGATCCGGTTTCGAAACCCTCAGGCAGCGCGGCGAGGAATGAGATTGCCAAGGATGTCGAACAGGTTCACTTCTGCGTAGGATCGGACGCGTGCGAGGTGACCGCCGATGAGGTCTACACCCTTCGCCTGATGGATAGCATTCTCGGAGGAGGCATGAGCAGCCGCCTCTTCCAGGAAATCCGCGAAAAGCGCGGCCTGGCGTACTCGGTGGGCTCATACTCGCTCAACTACGAAGCAGGCGGCGCCTTCACGGTGTACGGCGGAACCAGCCCAAAGACGTGGGTTCAGGTTCAGGAGCTGATTCAGGTCGAGGTTCAGAAGCTCATCCACGAAGGCTTGGAGGAAGGCGAGCTGGAGCGCAACAAGCGCAATCTCAGCGGCCACCTGGTGTTGGCTTTGGAAGGAATGAACTCCCGTATGAACCGCATCGCCAGAAACGAGATGATTTTTGGAAGAGACATTCCGATCGAAGAAACCCTTGCCAAGCTGAACGCGGTCACCGAAGCGCAGATTCGCGATCTGTG
>JBKJJL010000071.1:0-11567 GCA_046597875.1 Fimbriimonadaceae bacterium
CGCCCGCTCCAATGATTTCAGGAAATGCTCTGCGGGCGTAGTTCAATGGTAGAGCGCGACCTTCCCAAGGTTGATGTTGAGGGTTCGAATCCCTTCGCCCGCTCCACTTTCCCTTACTGCTGGCCGTCGTGTTGGAGGCGGGGTTGAGGCCGAGCGGCGACTGTGGGGGAAGGGGGCGACGAAGTCGGACTCAAAAAATCTGGGGGGGCAGACGAGACCATCAACGCCCCGACCTCCAACCTACGGCGTTGCCTTGCCTTTATCGCCCCGCTTGCCGCCTCTCTCCTTCAGCAACGTACGAATCTTGTTGTCGCTAGTAACGTCAAGTGCAGTGTCCCCGTTGTGATCCTGCGCATTTACGGAAGCTCCGCGATTTAGGAGAATTCTGACAACGGATAAGTGATCGTTCCCAGCCGCGTAAAACAAGGCAGTTCCTTCCGCCTCATCTCGCGCATTAACAGAGGCACCTTTGTTCAGAAGTCTGACTACTTCCATTTCGTTCCCTTCGTGGGCAGCCTGAATCAAGGATTCATTTAGATAGTTTTGCGAGCTCAGGCTTTGATCAACGCATCCGACAAGCGTAAATACGCAGGTCAAGGTGATAACCAAGAGTCGAAGTAATCTCAACCTTTCACTTCCCCTGCGGAACCTTATAGCTCCAATCATAATGTTGGCACACGTTTCCATAGGATGGGTTCTGCGAGCGCTCCCAGTTCTTGATTCCGAATTT
Organism: Fimbriimonadaceae bacterium; assembly: GCA_046597875.1. GTDB lineage: Bacteria > Armatimonadota > Fimbriimonadia > Fimbriimonadales > Fimbriimonadaceae > JANJUB01. Next base: position 731 of record JBKJJL010000071.1, read on the forward strand.
CTCGGGAAGGTGCAACATTATTGAATCAGAATCCGGATGCCTGTGTCTTCACCTCAAAGTCAGAGACAACCCCAGCGTCACTAAAGCGCACTGAAATCACTACCCGACCGGTGCTCCATCCCGAACGTGCGTAGATCTTATCTGTGCCCACGACATTCTTCTCATCCACCTTATGCCAACCGGCCACGAGCTTTGATTCAAGTGTCTTCACTTGAGCCCATGATCCCTTCTCTGTCTTGAGACTCCCGAGAGTGGACTGCCACCATAGCGTGCGCTCCTGCAGAACGGCCCTGCCCCTCGCATCCGAGAGTTGCACCCATACGACTACGCCAGCTACTAGCAGCACTAAGCCAATTCCAAGCACTAAGAGTATCCTGTTCATGTCCCTGATGAAAACCTAGCGGCTTTCCCAACTTTGGAGTGGTGACTCCGTCCCCACCTCCCACCACAGTCGCCGCTCGGATTCATCACGCCCTCGATTGTAACCCAGACGCGGTACTGTGGTGGGCACCCAGCCTACTCCAAGCACGGCGACACTCGTTCGTCTTCGGTCCACTTGTAGTCCTCGAACAGCCGGGCTGAAGACCACGGATAGTCGGTCGCCCGCAGTCGGAGCCCAATCCAACAGGTCGTCGGTTCAGCGCGGAAACCTCGGCCAGTTCCTTACGTACCGAGGCAATATTCGTCGTAGATCAGCTCACTGCTCGTCATTGTTGTAGGCAAGGGCAGCCGTGATCATGGAGTCTTCGGGCACCATCTCGCATATCGCAGTGAGGATTTGTTGAGGGCCCATGCCTGAGGCTGCGAGGTTTTCAAGAAGGGGGACGTTCAGCACGTGGGACACCTGCTCGGGATGGGGGCCGTTGATCTGTCCGTATTGCAGGTCGATCGTCACCTGAACGGGGCCGTCACACCGCTCTTGCAGCTTTTCGAGGAGGCTTTCCACGTGCGGCCTCAGCTCCTCCAGCGACGCAGCGTTGGACTTCCCAACGTAAAGGTTTCCGAATTGATCCGTTGCTTCCCAGTTCACGTTTCTATTGTGGAAGAAAACCCCACTCCCCAGCCCCCTCCCCGCGACACGAGCCATTCGCGGAGAGGGGGAGTTTGCTTTATCGAAATTTGGAGAAGCGGTGTTTCAGGAGTGTCCAGAAGGCTTCGGGGGCGTCGGTCCACCGGATCTTTTTGCCTGCCGCCTTGGACCTGGGCTCGTAGCTGATCGGGATTTCCTTGATTCGGTGCCCGAGCCGAATCGCCTTCGCGGTCGCTTCGGGGCAAAACTCGAATCGATGGCAGGTGAGATGCATTTTTTCGAGGACATCGCGCCGAAACGCCTTGTAGCATGTCGCTTCGTCGGTGAGGTTTTTGAAGAAAAGGATCGCGACCGACCAGGCGAGGAGCTTATTCACGATCTTGTTGGGCAACGCCATCGCTTTTGGCATTCCATGTGCGAAGCGGGTCCCGTACACGACGGCTTCCTCGCCGTTGAGGATCGGGGCGACGAGCTTGGGAATCTCTTCGGGGACGTACTCCAAATCGGCGTCTTGGATGATCACGGCCTGACCGAGTGAGCGGGGAAGAGCTTGCCGGATCGCCGCCCCTTTGCCGCCCGATTTCTCGTTCCGGAGCATGGTGATCTTCTCGCCGTAGTCCTGCAAAATCTCGGTGGTGCCGTCTGTGCTTCCGTCATCAATAACGATGACTTGAATTCTCAGTGGGAGGGCCAGTAAACGATCGATCACCTCGGCAATCGTGGCTTCCTCATTCTTGGCGGGCACAATCGCGGTGACTTCGATGGCCCCTTCATCCTGCATGGGCCCTAGGATACCGCCGGTAGGTTGGTTGACTTACGGCTCCAGCAATTTTACTGCGTTTGAGAATCCCAGGAACCATCTCCTTCTTGCGAGTGTTTCCTCTATCAGAGCACTCGATCTAACCCTCCGAGAGACTCCTTCCTCCAATAGAGGCCCCGTTTACCCCACGGGGCCTTTTGCTTTATCTGCTTCTGATCAGCTTGAAAACAACGCTTTCACGGACGGGCGACTCAGGACGATGAAGGTAAAGACCCCGAGCGCGGTTCCAATCGGGAAACTCAGACAGGCAAGGACGGCAGCAACATAGATGAGGGTCGTGCTCCTCCTTTCCTTCAAAGCCTTACTCGCGGTGTAATGCAGGAACGCCATAGCTCCACAAATGAGCATGATAAACACGCCCATACCTCCGAAGATGCCACCGACGGCGGCGGGGGGTGCTCCGGCTCCGCCTTGAACAGTTCCCGCGGCTAACGCCCCGCCGATAAGGAAGAAATACCCGCCCGCGCAACACATTCCAACCGCTTGCAGGGCGGCATAAATCAGAAAAAAGATGGAGAGCATGCGCAACTGCTCTTCGTCTTGATTGGTGCTCGGTGCTGGGTTCGGGGTCACGCCTGGTTCCATTGTTGTATTTTGCTCCTCTTGATTAATGAATTCAAGGTCCTACCGAACCGAAAGACGTTCCAACGCGTTAAAATTGCTTGATGCATCGAATTTATCTGACTTTGGCCGCAATCGCGGCGTCTTCGTTTGTTTTTGCGGGCCCCCAGGGCAAGGCGATTGGAGAGTCGTCAAAGCTCGGCAACAAGAAACCTCTGAAGGGCGAAGAAGTCGCCGTTCTTGAAACCGAAGCGGGCCGCATCGTCCTTCGTTTCTTTAAAGATAAAGCTCCGAAGCACGTGGCCAACTTCAAGAAGCTTGCGAACTCGAAGTTCTACGACAAGGTGTACTTCCACCGAGTGATTCCCGGATTCATGATCCAGGGCGGCGACCCGAACACGAAGAACTCGAACCCCGCCGATGACGGTTCCGGCGGCCCCGGCTGGAGCGTGAAAGCAGAGTTTAATGACGTGAAGCACGTGGCTGGTGTTTTGTCCATGGCACGTTCGCAGGATCCTAACTCTGCGGGCTCCCAGTTCTTTCTCATGGACGGAACTGCGGACTTCCTGGACGGAAAGTACACCGCCTTCGGCCAGGTGGTCATCGGGCTCGACGTGGTGAAGAAGATCGTGAAAGCGCCGACGGTGCAGGATGGGCAAGAGAACTCGAGGCCGAAGAAGCCGGTGCACATCAAGAGCGCGCGCATCGTCAAGTGGAAATAGACTTCCCTATAAATCACCGGGTTTGACGCCCTTCTTGAAGCCCTCGAATCCATAGTTCGAGGGCTTGTACTCACCAATAAGATCCACCTTCGTCTGCTTTGAAAGATGCTTTTCAAGGCCCAAGGACCAGAAGGCAGCATTGACCAGCAAGCGGCGTAAGTTCTCGTCAAGCAAATCGGTGGCCGCACCCATCGTCGTGGTGAAGACGCGATTGATCTTGCCGTTTTCGTTGATTGGCTTTCGTATCCAAACAATCGGCATCATGGGTTTGTTTATCTCTTGCTCGATACCGGAGCGAGTCTTCTTGATCTTCGCTGCCGGAGGATCGGTTTTGAGCATTCCGCCCACGACCTCACCACGTATTAGGACGGTCGCGTCTGCTGGTGGAAAGGCCTCATAGACGTCAGTCGTTCCAAACACTACTCCGACTCCCTTGAGGATGGGATGCCCTTTCGCGCTCTCTTCAAGGATGCCGTGCGTTGCTTCCCGTCCGTGATCTCCCCAATGACTCACCCACGTTTCGCCAAGCACCTGCTTACCGAATCCTCCGGGCCAATCTTTGCTCTGCCATCCGAACTTGCGATAGGGGCTGTTGGATTCGGGTGGGTAATCGAACGCGTGAGTGCTGGTGCGGAGCGCGATGATCGGCTTTCCTGACAAGTAGTAATCCACGAAATGCTTCATTTGAGCGTCGGGCCAGCATCGGAAGCGGAGCAGCATGATGCAAAGGTCGGCTTTCTCTAGCGCTTCCATTCCTGGTTGGTTATCTCGAACGTTAGGATCGATTTCGCCGTGCTTGCTCAGCGAAAACAGCACCGTGCATGTAAAGCCGTGGTGAAGGGCGAGGATTTTGGCAAGTTGAGGAAGCCCTTCCTCAGATCGGTACTCCTCGTCGCCAGCCAGGAACACGATGCGATGGCCCTTGCCCGGCCCCTTCTTACCCTCATAGACGACCCGATCTGAAGTTTGGAATATACAGGCCAGAAGCATCGAGATCACTCCTCAATCATAGCTCTTTGGTTCCCTCGTCGGAGTCCCCGGTAGAATTGAACCTATGGACTTTGCCCTCACCCACGAGCACGAACTGATCCGCGAATCCGCTTACAAGTTCGGCCAGAACGAGATTCTGCCCGGATTGCGCGAGAAGGATCGGGAGGCAAAGTCGGACAAAGCGACGCTCGACAAAATGGGCTCGGCGGGCTTCCTGGGCGTGTGCATCCCCGAAAAGTTTGGCGGGATGGGGGCGGACTACATCTCGTGCGGCATCGTTTGCGAAGAGCTGGAACGCGCTGATACGAGCGCGCGGGTAGCGATGAGCGTGCACGTAGGATTGCACAGCATGACGCTGATGCAGTGGGGAACCGCGGAGCAGCAACAAAGGTGGTTACCGGATCTGGCGTCGGGCAAACGGCTCGCGGGATTTGGACTCACCGAACCCAATGCCGGCTCTGATGCGGCGAATCTGAAAACGACGGCGCGTCGAGATGGGGACCATTACGTGATTAACGGTCAGAAGGCGTGGATTTCGCTGGCAGACTATGCGGACCAGTTCCTGATCGTCACGCGCTTGGCGGAGACCGAGGCGAAAGCCCCCTATGCGGCGTTCATTGTCGATCGGACGACGCCGGGGTTCTCGTCTCGCCCGATTCACGGCAAGCTGGGAGTTCGGGCAGGGAACACGGGTGAGATTTTCTTCTCCGATATGCGCGTTCATAAGGATTGCATGCTAGGAGAAGAAGGCGACGGGTTCAAAGTGGCGATGTCGGCGCTGGATCATGGACGTTACACGGTCGCCAGCGGGGCGGTTGGGATCATCACGGCCTGTTTGGACGCGTGCATTCCTTACGCGAACGACCGTTTGGTTCAGGGCGAGCCGATCGGGAAGAAGCAACTCGTGCAACAAATGATTGCCGCGATGGTTAGGGGACGCGAAGTCGGGCAAATGCTGTACTACAAGGTCGGCTGGATGAAGAACACCGGCCAGCGGCATACGCGGGAGTGTGGCCTCGCGAAATGGGTGAACTGCGAAGCGGCGTTCGATGCCGCGCACAAAGCGGTTGAGATTCACGGCGCCTATGGCTACTGCGACGAGTTCCCGGTCGAGCGCTACTTCCGGAACTCGCGCGGCGCGATGATTTACGAAGGAACTCACGAGATCCACACGATCATGCAGGCCGAGTACGAGCTAGGTTATCGTTCCGACAAGCCGATAGCAAGGACCCTGCCGACGTATCCATTTTCCTGAGTTTGGGTAGTGACAGCGTCATGACAAGCGAATCTGCGATCAACGTTTTGGCCTATTACCTTAACAATGGAGCCTGCATGCGTGTCCGCGATGAGGCCCTGCAACTAGCGAGGGGAACGGATAGTTACAAGAAGGGCTACGAAATCCGCTTTAGCTGTCGGGGTCAGGATGAATGCGAAGAGATCGTTCTCGCCCTGACAGCCTTAGGGTTAAAGGCTGGCCGTCCGTACCCCAAGGTTCACCGTACGATAATTCCTGTGTATGGAAAAGAGCAAACTGAGCGACTTTTGCAGTTGATGGATAAAGGACCACAAGTTGACTGAGCCTCGCCGGATTGTTATCCTCGCCGGACCAAATGGATCAGGGAAGACGACCTTTGCACGGGAATTTCTCCCCCAGGAAGGGGACGTCATCGAGTTTGTCAACGCGGACTTAATCGCCTCCGGTCTTTCCCCTTTCGCACCGGATAGCGCGTTAATCCTTGCCGGGCGCTTAATGTTGGAACGGCTGGACTCATTGGCATCGAAGGGGAAGAGCTTTGCCTTTGAGTCCACGCTATCAGGACTCTCCTATGTCAAACGAATCCAACTGTGGAAAGCGCAGGGTTACTTCTTGTCGATCTTCTTCCTGAAGTTGAGATCCGCTGATCTTGCCATTCAACGCGTCCAGGAAAGGGTCCATCAGGGCGGGCATTGGGTGGAACCGGACGTCGTTCGTCGCCGTTTTGAAAGTGGTTGGAAGCACTTTGTAGAGGATTACAAGCCCTTGGCTCACGTGTGGCCGTCTATGATAACAGTGAAGAGTTGACTCTGCTGGAGCGGGGAACAAATCCATGACCGAGCAAGAGAGAGAAGCTGCCATACGGTACGCAGAAGGCGCGGACGCCGCGATGAAGCGCGCGGCTAGGCGGGCCAGGGAGGTCGCCCGGCAAACGGGCACTTGTATGATCTACTGGCGTGACGGAAAGATCGTCCGCGAACATCCGGGGCCTGAGGTTGAGGATGAAGTCAGGGAGTAGATCCCTGGTTTGAAACCAATATCATTCGACCTTGTACTTTAAATCGCCGAACATCGTCTCCGAGGTTGGCGTCACCTTAAACACGGTCGAGTTATCGTCAGTTACCCTTGGGTATAGCCTCACCTTCCGGTCAGTTCCGTTCTGAAAGGTCATTGACAGGAGATCTTCACCGTACCATCCGTTGTAAATAAAGCAACCATTGGGACTAAGGTCCTGCTTTTGACCGTTCAATGTGGATATCGACGGGACGGGATCACCGCATATGAGATAAGTGCGCGTGACCTTAAGGACATTAATCAAAAGTCCACCGAAAACAACCGCTACCAACAGCGAGATGAGCACTTTCCGCCCGACATTACTAGGAAGTTTAGCTTCCGCCGTCGCGTGTTCTTCCATGATCTCCGCCTAGTTCGATTTATTCCGCTTCGTATCTACCGGAATCGTCTCAGGGCCCTTGCCCTTTGCTGGAGTCGTCTTCGCTATGATTTCCGTGTCAGCCCAATCGTTCGCGATTGTTATCGGGGTGCCAAGGTCTACCCAGTGCCACAGCCATTTCGCGTAGTTGATGCCCCATAGTGGCAACCGCACGCAGCCGTGCGAGGCGGGGCGCTTGGGAACCGACGTGTAGCCGTGCATGAAATATCCGCCGTTGATCTGAATTGACCACGGCATCGGCGAGTTGTCGTATTTGCGCGAATAGCGCATGCGGGACTTCTCTGGGCCTGCTTTCCACGTTCCATTCGGGGTGGTGAAACCACGACGGCCGGTGGAAACGCGAGTCTCAATGACCATGCGGTCCCCTTGGAAACCACGCAGCTTTTGCAGCTTCTTGTTGATGACCACCCGCTTTTGGCCCTGGCGAACCTTCAGTTCCTTGGAACCGTCCGATAGGCTCCAATCGGAGTCTGCTGGTGTGACCATCAAGCCCAGATGGGGCAGGGACGTGAGTGGAATCAGGCGAGTCCCGTCGGGCAAAATCTTCGGGATGGTCACGGCGCGCTCGTTGATGAAGAACTGCTTCTTCTCGCTGCGCATGGTCCATCCGAGGGCGTAGCCAAGGTCCTTTACCGGCACGTAAACAACATCAGAATCGACGGCAAACGTGATCCCGTCGATTATCGAAATGTCTTGCGCGTTTGCGAAGGCACAAAGGCCGATTGCAAACATCCAAGAAGCCGGACTAGAACCTCTCAATTTCATAGCTTTCTTTACAAATTATCGGCAACCAAAATACGGCTCACAACCCCGACCCCAATTATGGGCGATTGACGAGTGCTGTGTCTAGGGTCAGGCTCCATCGCGTGCTGCATGCGGGCCACGTTCTCCTTCGGAATGTATTTAGGTCAGTCTTGAGCGCCGAAGATGCGGAAGTACTTTACATCCTGCTCTACACTCCGACGACTTTGTCAGCATTCCGGTAATTCTTGCGGGGAGACTAGCTTTGTTGTTGGGCATACCGATATTAGATGCCGATAATGAGAGCGATGCATGAAATTGTCTTCAAGAAGGTCAAGCTGCGAAAGGGATCGCTCTCCATCGATGCACTTACCGCAGTCTTTGTCACCGCGCTGAGTGCGGCGGCTTTCTTCTCATTGGTTCCCACTGTAGACCGAGCTCAGAGGGTTGCGCGTGAAGAGTCCATAGCGACGCACCTCATGAACCGGATGATCGAACAGATCCAACTCTTGAAACCTTCGGATGTCAACCCAGCAACGCTCAGCCAGTTGAACCTGATTGACGCTGGCCAGAGTTCGACCCCATACTCGTTTACCAATATTCCGCTTGACGACGCTTCCCGATACAGTCCTAGAACAGCGCTTCCAAGCGGGACTGGTAGCCTCAGTATCACGCCCCAACCTTACAATTCCACTGAAGTCCGAGTTAGGATTTCCTGGCTTAGCTCATCTGGAAGAAGCAGAACCCTGCAGAGCGGCGTGTACTTGGGAGGGTTTAGATGAAGAGACGCGGCCTAACTTTAGTTGAGCTTATGGCTACGCTCGCTGCGGCGGGCATGGCCATCGCAGGTGCGTTTGCCGTCTTGCTCAACAGCATGCAGTCCTTTCGCCGGATCCAATCGGATGTTTCGGTTTCGCAGCCAAACTCGCAAGCCGTTCGCCGGATCACGGAGACCCTTCGCGGGGCATTTTCGATCACTATTTCCAATAGCGGACGAACAATCTCGTACACCCTACCCGCGTACACGTCAATCGCAGACCCGATTTCTGGAGAGAGAGAGCTGGCGTTCCCCCTTAGATCGGACGGTACTGCCCGATCCTTTGCGGTTGCCAATGGGTTGCTGACTGCAAATCCCGGCGGTCGGGTCCTGATGCGAAATGTCCTGGCTACTGATCCCCTGCCTGGCTCGACTCAATACAACCTCGCTTACGCTCCGTTCCAGTCAACTACGATCGGTTCCCGGCGTGCAATCACGGTTACCCTGATCGCCCAAGAAACGATCCGAGGGAAACCACGGTACGCGAGAATGAAGTCTACGGTCCTAATCCAAAACGCAAAATGAGAACCACAAAAAGAACTGGCGCCATTGCCCTCGTCTCGCTGATGGCGATGTCATTACTCCTGACGGTCGCCCTTGGACTGACAGGGTTGGTCATGCAGAACGTCAAGCGTTCTGGGCGTGATACCCAGGACAATCTCGCACTTCAGGCAGCTCAAGCTGGACTTGAGTTGCAGGTTTCGCGCAGCTTCGGTGTGATTTCGGAAAACCGAGGCCTGTTTGTGAGCTCTACGACAGATATTAGCAGTGCGCTCAACGGCATCACCAACGGCGTATCTGCCCGTAGTTGGGTTGCACCCTTTGATGGCGGTCGTCAAGCCTGGATTACCTGCACCGCTACGGTGCGCAACATGACTCGGAGCCTGCGCAGTCGTGTAGTCGCCCGCAATGTCAGTCTTTGGAACAACTCGGTCTTTGCCGGGGCTGGTGCTGCTGGCCAAACCATCAACGGAAACGTTGACATTCGCGGCTCGGTCCACCTACTTGGCGAGGGCGAAAAGTACTCAGACCTTAACGGAAATGGTCAGCATGATCCGGCAGAAAGCTTCACGGACGGAAACCGCAACGGCGTGTGGGATCCAGGGGAAGCCTTCTCCGATGCCAATCGGGACGGTGTCTGGAGTGCCGGAGAGCCATTTAATGATGCCAATCGAAATGGATTATACGACGAACCCTTGACCTCAACGGCGCTGAACTCGACCTTCTCCGGAACCGCCTATGTCGGTAACAACTACGCCAATATGCCGTCCGATCTGGAGTCACTGGTTCCTGCGCTCTCAAGAGTCAACAACATTGAGACACTCAACTCCGAGTTTCGCTGCAAGCATGGCCGGATTTCCCTTAGCGGTAGTGCGACGTTGGGGACTTCGGATGTCATTGATGGAGGCACCAGTAAGTCAGCCCTGGATGGTGTTTTCGTCAATGATGGATTTACCGGAAGCAGGGGGGCCGAGGCTGTATTCTCGGACAACGGATCCGGCGAGGCTTACGACCTTGACGGGTACGGCCTTGAGTTTCCCCTCATAGCCGGTATCGGGGCCAAGCCTTACGTGGACCGAACTGCGACCACCTGGAGCAGCTATACCGATTTCTATAACGCGCGGACGCTTAATGTCCCGGTGTCGACCATTGTTTCGACAACCACGGCCTTCAGCTACGGGCCAGATGCCTATGGAAACCGAATCTCGTTCGTGCCCGCGGGCGAGGGGAACCCAGCAACGCTGAGTATTGAGGGTGTTGTAAAGTTCGCCGGTGATCTGCAGATTGGCAACAAGGACGTGATTCGATACGTAGGCAATGGCACAATATATTCGGCTGGAACCATCCGAATTGACGGAGACTTCCTGCCCCTGCCAGGACTCACTTTCCCGACCACGACGAGAATCGGGGTAGTCGCTCGAAATGATCTGATGTTGGCTACCGGCGCGGGATCGGCTCAACTGAAGATGGCGGGTGCCTTCTACGCTCAAGATACGATTGTGAGCCGCAAGCAAAACCAGATCGCGGGTACTTTCGTCGGAAGCTACTTTGATATGGGAACGAATGTCCCCAGTATCTACCAGGTTCCCGATCTTGTGGAAAACATGCCTCCGGCTATGCCCGGCGACTCGAAGCTCTTCTTGGTTCGCATGCGGACTTGGCGAGAGCGGAATTGACGACCTCGAACCGGCTATAATTCGAAGGTCGGATCTGAGGCTTCAAAGGCGCAGCGGACGTCATCCGACATTGAACTCGCTTTTCAGCGAGAAGAGGATAAATCCGCGTGGCAAAACAAGCCGAGAAAAAACTTCCGGCATCTCCTGTCGAGTTAGTACAGTACTACCGGGAGATGCTTTTCCTTCGCCATTTTGAGGAGAAGTCAAACTTCGCCTACCGTCAGGGCAAAGCCGGCGGTTACCTCCATGTCTATATCGGAATGGAGCCGCT
>JBKJJL010000217.1:0-6216 GCA_046597875.1 Fimbriimonadaceae bacterium
TCCAATACGGCCGGTTATGGCATCTTTGCGAAAGCCGCTGACGACGTTGCGAGTTTGTGGGCGATTATTAACGCGAACGCGCCCGCGATTCCTGGGTTTACGCCGCCCTTGCTGATCAACACTTTGACCCTCGCGCAGTTCAATACGAAGCTCACGGCGCTCAAAACTGCGTTCACCACACTGAGCAACAAAGAGCAAGATTTGAAGCTAAAACGCGAGCAAAGGAACGTCTTATTGCCCGGCCTTCGAGCCGCGATGGTGCTGTATCGCCAAGCCGTTATCGCCACCTTCCCCGCGAACGACGCTCTCGTGCTGAGCCTGCCAAAAATCTCGCCCCCGCCCGGCTCCACCCCCGCCGCCGTCCATTTCGGCGCGGCCTGGAATCCGGCCCTCGGCAAGGCCGAATTGGTGTGGACGAACTCATCCGATCCGAATTTGTTTGAATACGAAGTGCGAGCTTGCGACCCGCCAAAGTACAAATCCGAAAACGAGGAAGAAGTCGCCTCAATCGCGCCTCCAGGGAACACGCTCGTGACGGACTTCGGCCTGCTAGTCTCAGGCGCAGCGAAGATTTTCGCGGTTTACGTGAAGACCTCGACCGGGAACGAGAAACGAAGCAACGTGGTGAAGGTGACAAGGCCGTAGTTTGCTCCCCCCAATCCTGGTAAAGTCCAGCCAATGGCACATCTCTCTCGGCGGGAGTTTCTTGGCGTCGCGGCGGCGGCTTCGGTTCGGCTTCCCGCTTTCTCCGAACCCTTGATCCTGGGCTCAGGTTCCCATCGGTACGAATGCGTTCACGATTGGCTCACTCCGCCAAGCTGGTCGGGCATTGTCTATGGCGACACCCACGGCCTGGCGCAGGACAGCCAGGGCCGAATTTACGTCGCCCACACGGTGAACCAATACAGCAAGAGTTCAAACGCGGTATGCGTTTACAGCGAGGACGGCCGGTTCTTGAACTCCTGGGGCAGCGAATTTAAGGGCGGCGCGCACGGGCTCGACATCCGGAAAGAACGCGGCCACGAGTTCTTGTACCACTGCGATACGGGTCGCCGAAAGGTTGTAAAAACCGATTTGGACGGGAAGGTCGTCTGGGAACTCGGCGTGCCCGAGGCTTCCGGTAAGTACAAGAACGGCGAGCCCTACATCCCGACGAACTTGGCCTTTTCGCCCGATGGGGGATTCTACGTCGCGGACGGATACGGCTCGAACTGGATCCATCAATACGACTCGAAAGCGAACTACGTGAAGACCTTCGGCGGCTCTGGCAAGGAAGCCGGTCAGGTTCAACAGCCCCACGGCATTTGGCTGGACGACCGGGGCGGGGACCCTCTGTTGGCGGTCGCTGATCGGGGAAACCGACGCATTCAATACTTCTCCCTCGATGGCAAGCACGTGTCGTTCGCCACCGACGGCATGCGCCTGCCCTGCCACTTCTCGATCCGCGGAAAGGAGATGCTTGTGCCCGACTTGCAGAGCATTATCACGATCTTGGACGAGAAGAATAAGGTCATCACCCAGCTTGGCGACGGAGACCCGACGAACCTGCGCGGACGTCCTCGGCGCGACTTTGTGCCCGGCAAGTTCATCCACCCGCACGACGCGATGTTCCTCCGAAATGGGAACATTTTGGTGGCGGAATGGGTGCCGATCGGGCGGGTTACGCTCCTACGGCGCGTGCGTTAGTTTAAGAAACAATGTGAACGATCTCTTCCACTTTGAGGGGCAACCAAGCCTGACCAAATCGTTTCAGAACCACTAGCAGGACACGCACATCCGATCCAGAGGATTCTTCGACCAAGACTTGGGCGTTGATTTGATCGCTCGAGAGGCGAAACGGTGAGCCTTGCCAGGCCTTTGCCCACGTCCACTTGTAAGGCCTGCCGACGGAGTAGGAGATCCCTGATAAAAACTTGGATCGAAGGGCACGCGGCAGGACGAGCCCTTTCCAAGAAGTTACTTCGAAGCTCTCTACATCTGAAGGCACACTTAGAAAGGCGATCTGCCGAGAGTCGGTCCCAACCGTAACCGCATCAAAGGCCGCCCTTAGGACTTGCTGTTTCACCGACAAAGCAGTTGCCGGCGTATGAGGGTTTTTGTCTAGGGAGTCCTTCAATCCGTCCTGATCACTGTCGCTCGAATTGGGTTCCAGACCCAGCCACTTTTCGATGACATCGGTATAGCCATCCTGATCGGAGTCGCGCTCAAGTTCGGGATTACCGATGAACTCCTTGATCCAACCTCCGCCTTCCAGCAAAGGTGCCGTTTTGACCTGATCTTCATTCACGGTCCTCCGGCCAGCGCTGAAGTCTGGAGTATCCCAATACGCGTTATAGCCGGTAAAGAGCGGTCGCACCCACTTGGCTCCATCTCGGCGAACGAGCCAAACATCATCCAGCGAACCCAACTCATCCCAAGAGACCAGACCCCACTCGATGCCTTTGTCGTCCACGTGCCTTGCTTTAATCGGCGATGGTCGGTGGGGTAAGCCAAGTTTTGGAGAAGCGACCGATGGAATCGGTAATCGTTGTCGACTTCCTTGTCTAATGGTGCTGAGCAGACTGATTGCCGCATTATCGCCCGTTGCTGCCAAGTTCTGGTAGATATAGTTACGAATCCGACCCTTAGCAGTCGCATCCTTAAGGGTGCTAATGAGCAGTTTGATGGATCTGCTATCTGCTGAACGTACTAGACCGATCACGAGGTGCTCGGCACTTACTTGTCCCCGCGAAAACGGATTTGCAGGGCGAACAGCTGGCTTCAATGCTCGTAAGAAGTGTTGCTCAATGAGTTTCTGACTCAATCGCGGTTCCCCAACGCGAGCCAGCCATCGAACAAACATGGACGTTGCTTGCTGATTATCTTCAACCCGGAGGCAAAGGCTGTGCATGGTCGCCGTATACTTGATCGAAGCACTTTCGCAGAGCGCCTCGATTGGCGGCAGCAAGGTCGAAGCCTTCCTTTTCGAGGATTTGACCTCTAGCAGCCTTTGTTCTACTATCCGAATGAGCGGCTTAGCCGCCTTGTCGCCAGCATGGCGTAGGACTTCACGTTCCTGAGTCTGCCACCCTGAGTATTCGTCAATCTTGTGATTTACAGATTGATAGGTGGGAGGTCCCTGAGTTACGATGATAAGGGCGAAGGCTACGGCTGTCATCTTCAGTGTGGCGAGTTTGTAAGTTCAATCTTACGGAACTCGACCTCGACCCCTTCCGCCTGGACTGCGATTTGACCCTTCTGGGCGGTGGCGTTGTGGCCGTCGTTTACGAGGATATCGTTCACCCAGACCTTCACGCGATCCCTGAGGCAGTGAATCCGCATCGTGTTCCATTCGCCTAGTGGCTTTTCGGCGCCGTCGGTCAGGTTAATGATGCGGCGGGCCTTGTTGCCATCCACGCCCCAGTTCTCCTTCGGGCCGCGGCGTTTCTCCATGTCGGGCACTTCGATGTTCTCGCCAATGCACCAGAAATCGCCCGCGTCGCCGCTTTGCATTTGAACCTCGATGGACTTGGGAAACATCCCGTACAGGCTCCTCGGCTTTGAGCAATGGACCAAGACGCCACAGTTTCCCGCCTTGCTGGCGAATCGATACTGAACCTCGAGCGAGTAGTTCTTGAAGGATTTATCGGTGATCAAGTGCCCGCCCGGATTGCCGAGGCTGACAAGAACGCCGTCTCGGACGATGAAGGGCTTAGCTCCCTCCGGGTTCTTGTCGAGTTCGGGAACGTCCATATGCCACCCGCTCAGGTTCTTGCCATTGAAGAGTTGGATGGGCTTGGCGGGTTGAAGGAGAAGAACAAGAGTAGCAACGATCATGTTGCTAGTCTAGCGTAGAATAGAGTGGATGGACAAAGTGGGGCGCGTTTTCAGGAGCCACGAAGAGGCCGCACGGGCGGATCGCGAGTATTATCGCTCTCTAACCCCTGCTCAGCGACTGAGCATCGTCTTTTCCTTGGTGAAACAAAGTGGACCGGCTGCAGACCGATTTGAGAGAGTTTGTCGAGTTGTTAGTCGCAAGGAAGATTGACGCGCTCGTGTACGCTGAACACGCGGGGAACCTCTCTGTCGCTGTCGGTAGTTTTTGGGTTTTCGGCGGCGGGCGAGAGTAGAATAGAGTAGCTGTCGAATTGTTTTTCGCAAGAAGTATTTTATGGAAAAAGTCCTACGCTCGTTCAAAAGTCACGAAGAAGCTGATCGCGCAGATCGGGAGTTCTACCGCTCATTGACACCGAGCCAGCGTGTCGCCATGCTTATCCAGATCGTGGAAGATTACTATGGAGCTCAACCCAGACTACAAAGAGTTTGTTCAAAGGTTCCACTTGGCTTGCACAATCACGTCGAAGGTTAGGGGGAAGATCAGGTAGAAGCCTCGATTCCTGCTTGGGATCCGAACCAGAACAAATGCGTTATTGGTTACAAGCTTATAACTCGCTAATCTCCGTTGTCCGAAAGAAGTTCATATGTATCAAACGGATCCGCCAACTCGACGTACGTGTGCCGATCCAGCGCTACGCCGTTCCAATCGAACAGATAAAACTTCGACTTCTTCTTCATAACCTCTTCCACCATTCGTCCCCGGGCTTTCGCACGCGTGTCTTGGGGAGGCGTGGTCATCGCGTCGATCATGTCTAAGTCTGAGCACATTCGTTTGGACGAAAGCGCGTAAAACAGAGACTGGTCGGGGTCGATGTTGTGGTACTCCAAGTCTACCGAATGGAGCGCATCGTCATCCCATTCCATGCCCTCATCTTCCCGATATTGCTCAACAACCTTCAGTTTCGCCACCCAGTCCAGCTTATCCGCCAGCTGAAGGGGATCGCGTTCCAGTTGATCCAACACGGCCTCCCATTCGGCGAGGATCCAGTCGGTTTGTTCGGTTTCGCCCATGAAGTTCTGGGCCGCAGAGAGGTACATCCGCTGAAGGTCGATTGAGCCCATTGTTGATTCGCCATCCAGCATCTTCACCATCCACTTATACGAAGGGTCTCGCGACACTTCCCGAAGTGCGATCAGGGGGTTGTTTAGACACACTTCGTCGCCGATCAAGTCCTCTTCCAATACCCGAAGTGCAAGTAACGTGGTCCCAATCTTTAGCGCGTAGGCGAATTCGTTTTGGTTCGGTTCTCCAAACAGCAGGTGAAGCCGAGTCATCCCGTCGTGGGAGTAAAAGTGCTCCCATTTCGGGTTGATCAACGCCCGGTTGAAGCGCACCCGGCTTGCCATCGTTTTCAAGATATGATCGGCGCGTTGGCTTAGTTGAAACTTCACCGAAGAATCGGGCCGGACGCCGTAGATGTTCGACACCCAGATGTAGTCGATCGGGTTCTCCATGAGCTCGCTGCTTGTCGGCCGACCTCCATCTGCCACCAGGATATGCCCGCCAACCCGACCAACCCCGGCGAAAATCTGCCTGGTCACGAGGAACGGGTACAGGCGATGCGCGCAACGGTTCAGGAAGTCGTCATCCGCCCGGATGAGGTAGTTCTCATGGCATCCAAAGGTGTGGCCGCCAAAGTGATCGACGCTGTTGTTGTAAACGCTGATGACATCGTCCAGGCCAAGTTCCTTGATGGCGCGAACGATCTGACGCTGCCCCGCGCGGTCGTTGGCGATCAAATCTTTGAGTTGCCGGCACTCCGCCGTCGCGTACTCCAAGTGGCTGCCAACCGCGTCTATATACATCCGGGCGCCATTCATCAGAAAACCGCCACTCAGGGCGGGCTCGAAGACATCGTCCCGCGAGTGCAGATCAATCGCCCCCAGCTTCATATCGAAGAAGAGGGTGTCCTTGATCAGGTCGACCGCAGATTCCGGGTTGCCCAACCGCTCGTCCGAAACGAGCGTTCCGAACTCGGTCTCAACGCCGAAAATGCGGTCTCCAGGATGGCGGGGCATACGCTGGATTCTACGCCCTAAGCGGATCAGACGGCTTATGCGGCTCGCCCTAGTTCGCCTCGCATTGCTTGCAGCCTCTTGACGCGCTCTTCCACCGGTGGGTGAGTCGAGAACAACTTCGCGATCCCGCCGATTCCCGCGAACGGATTCACGATGCATAGATGAGCCATTTGGGGCGAAGCGGTGCGCGAGGGCACGATTTCAACGCCACGATGGAGTTTGAGCAGAGCGTTGGCAAGCCCGTCTGCAGAGCCCGCGATTTGAGCCCCGAGCTTGTCGGCTTCGTATTCCCTAGCTCGCGAAATCCCGAACTGCACCATC
>JBKJJL010000266.1:0-8980 GCA_046597875.1 Fimbriimonadaceae bacterium
TGGGAAGGGAGAGGGTTAAGTTCCCAAGGGAGAGGGTCGGACGAAGTCCGGGGTGAGGGTTGGGTTGCGCCTGCGGGAAGCTTGGGTGAGATCGAAAGCCACCCCTCACCCCCAGCCCCTCTCCCCTGGGATGGGAGAGGGGAGCCCGGAATCCACAATCCACCATCCAAGCTTTGGGGCGGGGCTTTTTCAAAAGGGCCCGCGGAAATCGCTTGGAAATTTGGCCAGTCGATCGAATCGGACATGAACCTCTGGAAGGAGGAAATCGATGTCTCGACCGCGCACGCGAAGATGCTGGCGTCGGTGGGGCTGATATCCGAGGAGGATGGCGAAGTGTTGGTAACGGCCCTGCAATGCCTCCGCGATAACGCAGCGTACATGCTGAAATCGCATCATGTGGAGGACGCCGAAGACCTGCACGGGGCGATTGAAAGCATTCTGGTAGATCGGGTCGGCGAGGCAGCCAAGCGGCTTCACGCGGGGCGGAGCCGGAACGATCAGATCGTTACCGTTACGCGTCTGTGGCTCAAGCGACAGTGCGAAACGGTCCTGGGTCAGATTGTAGATACGCAGTCCACTTTGCTCCGCCTGGCAGAGAAGCACGCCAGTGATCCCATGCCGGGATACACGCATCAGCAACCCGCCCAACCGATTACCTTGGGTTTCCACTTGCTCGCCCATTTCTGGATGCTCGAAAGGGATAAAAAGCGATTCACTGTCGTGCTGGAGATGACAGACCAAAGCCCGATGGGAGCCGCCGCGTTGGCGGGTACGAGTTTGCCGATCGACCGGCAAATGACGAGCGATTTGCTCGGTTTTGCCGCGCCTATTCCGAATGCCCTCGACGCGGTTAGCGACCGGGACTTTGTCGGGGATGCCCTACATGCATGCGCAACTTTGATGCAGCATTTGTCTAGAGTTGCCCAGGAAATTGTGCTCTTTTCGACCGCAGAATTTGGCTATATGAAGCTGGATGAGGCGTACTCAACGGGGAGTAGCATCATGCCGCAGAAACGGAATCCCGATATGGCGGAGCTCATTCGGGGTCGTGCAGGCCGCGTGATCGGACACTGGACCGGCTTCATGAGCATGATGAAAGCGCTCCCGCTCGGCTACAACCGTGATCAGCAGGAGGACAAGCCGCCCTTATTCGACGCGATCCAGGTTTCCCTCGATTCGCTCGTGCTGATCAAGGAAATGCTAAGCACCGCGATGTTCAACCTATCGAAGATGGAAGAGAACGCGGGGAAGGGCTTTTCCACGGCTACGGGGTTGGCGGAGGCCCTTGTGAAGCAAGGGATTCCTTTCCGGACCGCGCATGAACTCGTGGGCGAATGGGTCAAGAAGGGGGGCGTCGACGCTGAAGTGGGGGGAGTCGAGTTCGACCCTTCCGTGGAGGCTTCGATCAACTCAAGGGAGAGCGAGGGCGGCCCCGGCCCGAAGGCAATGGCAGCGCAGCTTGCGCTTGCGAGAGAAACGTTGAGATAGGAGCAGTAGGACGGATGTGTCCCACTCATCCCACTCGTCCTACCCCTCCCACCGACCATAATTGGAGAACAACATGAAAGACATTTTTGCCGAAATCGAAGGCTTGACCGACGCCGAAGCCATCGCGATGACCGAAAAGTACGGCGCGCATAACTATCACCCCCTTCACGTGAACCTCGTTCGCGCCAAGGGAGTTTACGCCTGGGACGGCGCCGGAAAGCAGTACATTGACTGCATCGGCTCGTACTCTGCAGTAGCCAACGGCCACCTGAGCGAAGCCATTATCAGTGCGCTGAAGAAGCAGCTCGACAAGGTGACGCTCACCAGCCGCGCGGTCTATACGAGCGAAATGGCTCTTTTCCTGAAAGTGCTTTGTGAGTTCACGGGGACGGACATGGCCTGCCCCATGAACACGGGCGCGGAGGCGGTGGAAACTGCGATCAAACTCGCCAGAAAGTGGGCTTATACGGTGAAGGGAGTCGCGTCAGACAAGGCCGAGATCATCACCGCGGTCGATAACTTTCACGGACGAACCACGACGATCATCGGATTCAGCACGGAAGCTCAATACAAAGAGCATTTCGGGCCGTTTACGCCGGGATTCCTGACCGTTCCGTTTGGCGACCTGGCCGCCATTGAAGCTGCCATCACTCCGAACACGGCGGCCATCTTGTTTGAGCCGATCCAAGCGGAGGGCGGAATCTTGTTCCCGCCGGATGGGTTCATGGCTGGCCTTCGCAAGCTCTGCACCAAGCACAATGTCCTCCTAATCTGGGACGAAATCCAGACCGGATTTTGCCGGACCGGCAAGAAATTCGCGTGGGAGCACGAAGACGCGAAGCCCGATCTGATGTGTCTCGGAAAGGCCCTTGGTGGCGGCGTAATGCCGGTCGCCGCCGTCGTGGGAACGAAGGAGGTCCTCGGCGTCTTCAAGCCCGGAGATCACGGCTCGACGTTCGGTGGAAACCCGCTGGCGGCAGTCGTCGGAATCGCAGCGATGGCCGAAATGGATGAGCTTGACCTGGCCAAGCAATCTGAAGTGAAAGGCGCTTGGCTGCTGGCCGAGCTGAAAAAACTTCCTCATGACTTTATCGAGGACGTGCGTGGCCGGGGTCTTTTGGTCGGGCTGGAAGTGAAGGAAGGCATCGACACCAAGAAGCTTTCCGAGGCGTTCTTGGGGAACGGAATTCTGACGAAGGAGACCCGGTCCCGGACGTTCCGTTTCGCGCCGCCGTTAACCATCACGCAGGATGAACTGCATCAAGTGGTCGCGAAGACAGTCGCGGCCCTGAACGCGGTCGCTCCTGTGCTGGCGTCGGCGTAACTTCAAGAGGAAACCTGGGCAACCTTTCGGATTGCCCAGGCGTTCTCATTACGTGAGGGCGCGGGCATCGAAGGAAGCAAAACTAGATCGGTTAACCTCGGATCGGGTCCTTAACATGATCTTCGCGGGGTGGCTTGCCCTGGGCATCATAATCGCTTTCTGGGCCGGTCACGGCTACTCGGTTATAGCCGATTTCCAACAGAATTGCGTTGCCTACGACGCAAAGGTGATTGAG
Organism: Fimbriimonadaceae bacterium; assembly: GCA_046597875.1. Lineage (GTDB taxonomy): Bacteria > Armatimonadota > Fimbriimonadia > Fimbriimonadales > Fimbriimonadaceae > JANJUB01. Next base: position 3,048 of record JBKJJL010000266.1, read on the forward strand.
TTTGAACAGATTCTCGTTACCAAAGGGGCAGGACGCCACACCCCTCTTGTTGAGGTACAGCAGGACGGACGGGCCTATCGTCTAAGCCTGAACAACTACGTGCATAGCGGCCCGTGGGCCCTGAGGCCGAAGACCATACGCATTTGGGTAGATCGGCGTAACCCGAGGAACTATCGGCTACAGCCGCCGACTGATTACGACTTTCGATTGCACGTGGCCATCATGTCCGTTCTTGCATTGCTTTGGGCGGTCGCCTCTTGGTTCATATTTCGGGCCCGCCGTTAGTCACGCTTCACATTCCCGAACTGCAATCCACCCCCCATCGCTTGCCGCCAGCGTTCGCGCCAGCAGTGGACGTCGACGGGAGTGATTTCGGGGAGGGGGGTCCTCTCCGCCGCGCTCGGCAACGGCGGGAAGGGCTTGGACGGCAGTGTCTGATACCAATACGCAACGCTGGCGATCTCTAGGCTGAGACAGTTCGCGTGTCCGTGCTCAATGCTGGCGCGCAGGGATTTCTGGAAACGCACCGGGTCCTCCAAATGGAATCGGTAACAGTGCGTCCGCCCCAGCCACCCGAAAAGGGGCGAAGTGTTAAGACGTCCCGGAGCCCGCGCGGTGCCGAAATAGGGGTGCAAAAAGTGCTCGTCGGGGCTCCAACTTTGGTTGAAATAGTCTTCGGTCCCGGTGCCGTGAAGGCTAAACGGCCAAGGCTCGCCGTCGATGCTAAACATGTCGTCGCCCTCCCCGTACCAGATCGGAGACGGGCAGTTGACATAGTAGTTCACGCCGACAAAGTGCCCCTGTCCCTCGGCTTCGCAGAAGAGGTAGTTGAACTTGTCGGTCGGGTTTTTCGGGGTCTCGCCGAACACCGCCCACTCGTTCTCAACGTCGCCACTCGCGGACTCGGGAGGAGTGATTTCCTGGTGGTACCAAGCGTGAAAGCGGCCGAGATTGGGGCTCGCATCCGCGTTCCCCCATTCTTCGTAATCCACATAATAGTAAAACGCCCCGCACTCCTCGGTTCCTTGGTTCTCCACCGTAATCCGCGCGCCGTCGCCGTAGGGCATCGGGAAGTAACAAACGAGCGCGTTTCCATCCTTCGGCGCGGCAGCCAAGGGAAGGCTCGCGAAGTTGTATTTGAGGCCCCACCCCTGTCCAAAGAAATCTCCGAGCGGGCTTTCGACGCTGGGGTGTTCTTGGCCGTCCCAGTACATTCGGAGCACCAAATTGCGCCGGGCGAGTTCGTCTTTCGAAGAAATCGTGATCCAGATGTGGGTAACGCAACCCGCGCCGGTCATTTCCGCAAGGGTGAACGTTTCGCCGGGCGCGATTTGAACGTGATCGCGATTCCCACCCGTGCGGTCGTACGAAGAAACGCGCTTTGAACGAGCATCGGACAGGCGAGCGATGTTACTGAGGGGTCCCACGTTTCTATTGTAGAACCCTTGTGGCGTATCATTGGGTGTGGACGTCTCCAGCACGCCGTCCTCGATCCGGAAATGGCCATGGCAAATATTCGAGCTCGCATGGAGGAGTTGAGGTCAGTAAATGACGAGTTACGCGAGTTACGGGCTCTGTTTTCCGCCACCTTGGAGGGGAGGAGGCCGCTCGATCCTGTTGCTCGCGAAGCACTTGAATCAGGTCACGCAACGATAATCTTGACGTCCAAGAGAATAGAAGAATTGCTCGTGGCGGTTGCGCACCGCAACCCAGACTTCGAAGCCGAATCAGCAATACCGGACGAAACGGTGGATAAGCTAGTTACCTTCGGCCATTCTGCTCTTGCCGAGCTTCGCGCGATGGTCCATTCAATCGGTAATCAAGCGAATGACTAAGGGCCGACGGCTCCAGCCAATGGTTCATAAACAGTAGGAGCGGGTTCGGAGCGTCGATTTCCGAAGAACTCCGCCGAGGATGGCATGAGCGATGTCCCGCTCTTCGGTACGTTTCCGAAGGCTCCGGAGCGCGGGACGTCGCTAACCCTTCAGGCAACCCAACTCCAGTGCGCAATTCATCGCTCGGAACCCGCGCCTACGACTCCATGCCTTTTATCAATCACATTTGTCAAGACTTCTGCAAAGGGCTTTAGAAACAGTAGGAGCGGGTTCGGAGCGTCGCTTTCCGAAGAGTTCCGCCAAGATTGGCATGAGCGATGTCCCGCTCTTCGCCTGCACTTATCATTATGGAGCGCGGGGCGTCGCTGAACCCTCGTCTTCTTTACTTAGCCGTGTTCCGTGCAGATATGTCAAAGTATCGTGTGCCTGAAGAGTGGCCGGTTGTTGATAAAACGGCGTTCGAGATCGTAGACGAGAATGAATCGTCAAGCATGGTGGCGTACTGGCGTACCAGGCCGATTGAAGAGCGCATTGCAGGCGTATTGCGCCTCCGGGAGATTTTTTATGGAGCTGAAGCTTCCGCCAGACTTCGCCGTGTTCTTGAGTTTGTTGACCAAGAATGATGCGCGCTACCTCCTGATCGGGGGATTCGCGGTTGGCGTCCATGGCTACGTCCGAGCCACGAACGACATTGACGTGTGGATCGAACCAACAGTCGACAATGCTGCGAAAACCGAGAAGGCTTTGCGAGAGTTCGGATTTGACCTTCCTGACCTGACGCCCGAAATGCTGATCAGCCGAGGGAAAATCACGCGCATGGGTGTGCCGCCAATGCGCATCGAAATCCTCAATTCGATTTCTGGAGTTTCATTTGAGGAGGCTCACGATCATCGCGTCTATGCAACGGCCAACGGCATCCAGATTCCAGTTATTGGCCTCGCGGATCTGATACGCAACAAGCTCGCCTCCGGCCGCGCCAAAGATTTGGCCGATGTCGAAGAGTTGCAATAATCAGCCCAGCTGCGTCCCAAGTGCCATACTTTCGAGCAGGTGAACCAAATGAAAACACTTCGACTTTGCCTCCTGTTCAGCCTCCTCCCCCTTGCCCTGGCCTGTGCGCGCAGCAGTTCGACCACCGTCGTCGCCGAGGACGGCTCTTGGTCTCGGACGCTCAAGTTCACTATCGCCAAAGACGGCATGATGGGTGAGCCGGGCAAATTTGAGGACACCTTCATCCTGCCCGCCGGGCCTCAGTGGAAGACGACCAAAGTCACGGAGAAGGACAACATGATCTTTACCGCGATCCGACATGCGAAGCTTGGGGAGTCGATTTCTAAAGATTTGCAGATTGTCGAAAAGGGCAAAGTTGTCTGCACCAACGAGGTCAAAGTGACCCAGATCGCCCCCGGACGATACGAGTATTTGGAGACCATCAAGTATGTCGGTGCGGAAAAGCCAGATATTGCCGGGCCTAAAAAAGAGCTAATTCCGCTGCTCAAAAAGTGTTTGCCCGCGGACACCAGCGACGCCCTTCTCGACACCATCGCCGGAGAATTCTTCGTCGGCGCGTGGCGGATGATTTGGGGGCCGACGGAACCGATGTTAGGCTTGCTCATGAGTTCGCCCGATCTCGCAGAGCGGCGCTTGAAATCGAAGTTCGGCAAAGTCATGGATGGCTTGCTGCTGAAGCACCTGGGCGATAAGCTGGACGCTAATTCTAGATTGACCGCGATCCGTGCCCTGGTGAAGGAACTGGATTCCGAGAAGGTCATGCGGGGCGAAAAGGACAAGAAGAAAGAGGAATCGGGAGGAGGCAACGACAGCATGGTTTCTGTCTTCTCGGCGGTCCAACTGCCGGGGCGGATCGTGGAATCGAATGGCGAGTCGGACGAGATCAGCGGCGAAGTCTTCTGGGCGTTCTATCCCGAGTCGGCGCAGATTGGCGATGTCGTTCTGCGGGCGGTTTGCGAGGTGAAACCATGAAGGTAGTCATTGCGATCATGCTGGTACTCGGTTTTCAGGGCACCGCTCGCGAGGCGATTCAGAAGCAATACGACACCTACGCGGCCGCCTACGTGAAGAACGACGTTAAGGCGATGGTGAAAATCTTGACGCCCGATTATAAGATTTTTGCCGCCGATGGGACGTCGCGAAGCCTCAAGGAGTACCGGGCCTCGCTCCAGCGAAGACGAGACACCGGCGGCAAGGTGGATCGGTATTTCGTGAAGATTCTGAAGCTGAAAGTTAAGGGCTCGAAGGCAGAGATCGTGTCAGAAGAGACGTCCGTGATGCTCGCAAAGGATGGCTCCGAACTCAGCAAATCCGTGCACCAATATGCAGATTCGTGGTTCAAATCCCGCGGCACCTGGCGGCTCAAGCAGACGAAGACGATCAAAGAAGGGGGGTGACGGTATTAGGTATTAGGTATTAGGTATTAGGTATTCAGAGGTTCAAAGCCAACACCCGAACACCCAATACCCAATACCCAATACCCAACCACCGATCTCCCGCGGGTACTCTCTTCCCATGCTTCGCGTGGCGGTGTATCCGGGGTCCTTTGATCCGCCGACCCTTGGACATCTTGACGTCGTCGAACGCGCGTCGAAGCTTTTCGACCACCTCATCGTCGCCGTCGGCGTGAACTCGACGAAAACTCCTTTCCTGTCCCTCGATGAGCGGATGGACGCCCTGCGGCAAAGCGCAACGCACCTTCCTAATGTCGAAGTGGACGCTTTTGGCGGGTTGCTTATCGACTACGTTCGCCAGCGAGATGCCCGGGCGATCGTTCGCGGTCTTCGTGCAACCGCCGATTTCGAGTACGAATTTCAAATGGCGATGGTGAATCGTCGCTTGGCGAGCGAAATCGAAACCGTCTTCCTAGTCACCAAATGGGAGCACAGCTATTTGAGCTCCAGCATCGTTCGCGAGGTCGCTTTGCTAGGCGGTGACTACCACGGATTGGTGCCCGAGGCAGTATCGGTCATCGTTCGTGACGCGCTCGCCCGTCGCGGTGCGTCGTAATATCAGGAGAAATAATGGAGCAAGTCGACATTCTGCGTTTGCTAGATGATTTGAAGACCATGACGGTGGATGAACCGCGTGGATTTATGGGCCTCACGTGGGGACTGGATAAGGATAGGGTGACGATGCACATCGCCAAGGTGCGCGCCTCTTTGCCCCAAGAACTGAAGCAGGCCGCCCAAACTGTACGCGAGTCAGAGCGAATCGTAGACAGCGCCCGCGAAGACGCGAATATGACCCTGGACGGCGCGCGCAAGGAAAGCGACCGCCTGCTCCAAGAAGCTCGAAGTGAGGCGGAGAAGATCGTCGAGCACGCGAAGTCTCAGCAGTCCATCATGGTGATGGAATCGGAAATCCTGAAGCTCGCGAAGGCGCAAAGTGAAGAAGTGCGCGCTACCGCGGATCGGGATTCAATGCAGATGCGGCGGGGGGCCGAGTCTTATGCGCGAGATGTGTTGAACCAGCTCGAAGGCGTCGTGGGCCGCGTGATGTCGGCGATCGATCGAGGGAAGTCCGAGTTGGATCGGGCGGAAGCGACGCAAGCCCTTCCGGGTCGCGAACGAACGAGGGCGTGATCAATGCCCATCTTTACATCATGGAATACTCGACACACTTTCAATTTTCCCAGTTAAACTGACGCCACACACGAAAAAATGATGTATAGTACATCGGGACTTGATGAAACTCAGCAATCTTGTGATGATGGGTATTGGAATGGCAGTTGGTGCAATCTCGCTGATCGTGGTGCCGAAAATCGTCGCGGCACCCCTTGCAGAAATTGACATCCTCGATCTTACAAACGATCCTGCCATCAGCATGTCGCTCCCGACCCCCATCCGAGATGCCCGGCGGGATGCATTCAATAGAAGCATCAGCCAGACAAGCCGCCGAATTATGGTTGTTTCGGGAGGGTCATGTACTGGGTGCTCGAAAGACGCTTTGCAGGTAACTAAACTTCCGAGCAATGAATTTGACGCCATCTACGTTCTGTACACGGAAACCAGCGATAAAATCCGAGCGAATGTGCCCCCCCCCCCCCCAATGCCCATTTTTTGTGTGGTCCTCGGGGCGATACTC
>JBKJJL010000311.1:0-10595 GCA_046597875.1 Fimbriimonadaceae bacterium
CTGCCGCACTAGGACTCGAACCTAGGACCCGCTGATTAACAGTCAGCTGCTCTACCAACTGAGCTATGCGGCAGTATGAGGGCCAAATGTTACCCGTAACGATCTTCGGGCGTTTGGAGCGGGGGGATTAGGGCGGAATCTGGGCTGGGACGGGTCGGACGGGTCGGGCTGGTGGGACTGGTTGGACTTGTCCCTCCATCCAATCCATCCCACCCAAGCAATCCATCCTACTTTTTGTTGAGTCGCTTCATGGCGCGGTCGAAGTATCTTGTCTCCGGCATCCCGAGCGCTCTTGTGATTCCGTAGTAGATCCACATCGAGACCAGCCCGATGACTCCGAGGGACGCGAACTGGGACGCCTTCACCGTCGGATTCCACAGCTGCATCGCATAAAAAGCAGCGAAACCGGACAGAATCGCTGCTACGAATGATCCTCCGAGAGTCTTCAGCAAACCAACTCGGTCGAGCTTGCCAACTTCGCCCTCCAAAGCGAAATAGAGCACAACCGCCAGGAGCGTTGCTCCGCCGTTGGCGGCCCACGCTAGCATCCGGTAATCCGCCGAGGTCTTCACCGCCACCACGCACAGGCCGATGAAGATGACCGTCATCACCGTGCCAATCGCGACGGGCTTGAGCGTCTTGTGCATCGAGAAGAATCCCCTCATGAGGACTGGCTGGAGGCACCAGGCGAAGATTCCGAATGAGTAAACGCGCAAGGTTTCGGCAATCGCATTCAGCTCCTCGGGAGAACGGGTGGCGACCCCGTACCCATAGAGAACATGAACGATCTGGGGGGCAAGCGCGAACATGAGCGCCCCCGAAGGGACTCCCAGGTACAAAACCGTCCGCAAAGTCGCCGAAACCTGATCGCGGTACTTGTCCATCCGATTCGTGGCAACGTACTCGGCGAGAACGGGGAACGCAGCCAACGCAAGCGACTGGCCAAAGATGCCAAGGGGCGCTTGCATCAGGTTGTTTGCCGCCGCGAGGATCGTGTTGACGCCGGTTGTGCCGTAGCTGGAGGCGAACTTCTGGGTGATGATGTTCACCATGCTCGGCAGCGAGAAGCCAAGGATGACGGGAGCGATCAAGATAAAGAACTTGCGAACCCCTTCATGCCGAACGTCCAGCGAGGCGTTGAACTCGCTCCCGGCTCGGACCATCAAAAGGGCGGGGACGAGAAGATTCCCGAGGATCGCCCCAACGAGCGCTCCCCACGCCATGCTCTCGATTCCCATCCCAATCGCGCCCGGCAAGATCGCGCCACCGGCGATGATGCCGATATTGTAGATGTTGGGAGCCAGGCTCGGGCCAATGAACTGCTTGCGAACATACAGTGTGGCGAGCAAAATAGAGCCGACCAGAAACGCGATCTGCGCCGGGAGCATGATTCGGCTCATGTGGATCGCCTGCGGCATCACCTCGGCGGGCTTGTTGTCCCGGAAGTAGTCCACGATTTGAGGCGTGAATATCCAGGCGAGCGCCACGAGCAGGCACGTGATGAGCAACGTGACCGTGACGACAACGCCAAAGATCTTCCATGCCTCTTCGCGCTTGCCTTTATGCCAATAATCCGCGAAGACGGGGATAAATGCGCTGCTGAGGCCGCCTCCGGCGACGAGCATGAAGATCATATCGGGAATCAGGATCGCGAGACGGTACGCATCGGTATCGAGCCCGACGCCGAACTGGGCGAACATGACGGAATCGCGAACCATGCCGAGAATTCGGCTGAGCAGAAGCGCGCCCGCCATGATGGCCCCGGCCTTCGCAAAGCTATTATCTGGCTCGGGCGTAGGCGGCAGTTCGGACACGGAGGGATTGTACTGCCTCGTTCGCGCGCTCAGGATTCTTGTCTGACTCTGTCTTCGATGGTAGGCGCTGCGCTCATCCGGCCCGCAAGCTCGCGTTGAGAAGCGGCCAAGTTATCAATCGCGATGGTTTGCTGCATCACCATTTGGCGGACTGATTCGACGTCTTTGCGAACGGCGTCATTTTCCTGCGGGTTCTGGGCTTGGTCTCCGCGCAGAAGCAGGGCCATCTTCTGTTGATGCTTCGTCAGGATCGCGACGATCGGGATCATGAACAGAATCGCCCCAAGAAGGAACGGGAAAATGTCGTCGGGGCGGACCTGGGCAAGGAGGTTGAGCATCGCTTATGAACCTACTCTGCTTTGCAGATCCTGTGGCGTACCTGTCGGGCCCGCCAAAAGCTTCTTTTGATTGCCGAGGAAATCGTCCATTTGAATGGCTTGTTGCGAGACGAGTTGCTTGAGCTCGTACACCTCGCGCCTCAACTCGGCGATCTCGTTGGGGTTCGACTGTGGATGCTGCTGCCTCATCAATTCGGCCATCTTGCGTTGGTGATGCGTCAAGATCGCGATGATCGGGATCATGAAGATGGTGATCGGGATCATGACCGCGACCAGTTCGATGGGATTGATGTCGGCCAGAAGGTGCGAAAAGTTGAACATTATCTTCCACCGCCGATGTGGTTGGCCTCTTCGCTCGGAATGCGAAGGGCGTTTAGGGCGGAATCCACGACAATTGCCTGTTGATGCATCTGCACTTTCATCTCTCGAATTTCCGTACGAAGGTATCGAATCTCGTCCATCACTTGGGGCGTTGCACCGTTGCCGTGGACGATTTCTGCCATTCTTCGTTGATGATACGTCAAGATCGCCACAATGGGAATCATGAAAGCAGATATTGTAATCAGAGCGTAGAAAATGGCGACCTCCTGTGCATTGTAGGACGGGACGGGCCCCAAGTCGGTTGCGACAGGCCCAAAAGGCCTAGTATGCGGTAGCCTGACGGTTCAATGACCAAGCTTATTAACGGCGCGATTGCCGGTTTCGCCCTGATCTCGATGGCCCTGGGCACGATGGCTTACCTTGCCCCAAGGCCGGGCCACGACGCCTCCGTCGTATCCATGATCGCGGGCGTCGTGATGGGCTTGCTCTTGTTGGCGTCTCTCTTCGTGTGGAAAAAAGTGAGCCCGCGAGGCGGGAGAATCTTTTCCGCGATCCTGTGTGTTTTGGCTCTTGGGCAGTTTATTCCCAAGTGGCTGACGAAGGGGTTCTATCCCAACGGATTGCTGGCCCTGATCGCCGGCGTCGTCTTCGTGTTGTTGGTGGCAGGGCACGTAGTTGGGCGTGCCAAGCCACAGGAGTGAAGTCATGTGGCACGGCCGTCCCGGCCATGCGTAGCACCCCCGTCTCGGGGGTGCATCTGGAATCGATAGGATCAAGAGCGGGACGCTCCTGAGACGCATGACCGAGACGGTCATGCCACTTGGTGGGGATTTTATCCGACCTTACGCCTTTATCCGCTCCATGTTCAGCTTCACCGAGTCCACCGTCATCCCCTGGTCATTTGAAGGAAGGTCGGTTATGTCGCCGTCCACCTTGTCCAGCTTGCCCGAAACCATGTCCACGAGGGAGGTGAACTTCATCACCATCGGCTTGTCTCCGGTTTGCTTGTTTGTCTGTTTCAGATCGCTACTAACGGTGGCGATGCCACTCTCGATTTTAACCAAGGTCACTTTTCCCCACGTTCGGCTGCCCGCCTTCTCGTCTTTGTTATCCACGTCGATCGTGGCGCCCACGGCGACGGGCTTATCTCCGACAAACCCTGCATATCGCATGAAGCTCATCTGATCCATCATGTTATTGCCGCCGGGGCCGGTGCTGGCTCCGACGGGGCGGCCAAACTTGTCAACCCGCTGCGAACGCGCGGGCGAGTTGTTGTTTGGCATCGGCATTTCGTTACCGCCGAATGACATTTTCATCTCCGTCACCTGGGTTTCTACATCGGCATCACCGTTCTCGTAAACCTTCTTGATGGTCTGCATCAAGTTCATTGAGATGTCGGCAGACCCGATGGCCATGTTGGCGGTTACGGCCAGCTTGTAGTTGTCCTTGTCCCCTTCCTTATAGGTTCGTGAAAGGCTTACGGGGTCTTGGGCGGCGAGAGCAGCGGCTGCGAGGCAGCCAACAAAAAGAAGTGCGCGTGTTTTCATCGTTAATCCTCAGGTTGGACGGTCACTATTCTACGCGGGTTTCGCCAGAAACTACGCCAAACGTCCTAGGAAGGAGTGTTTGAAAGTTTCCTAAGCTCGTTTGCCGTTAATCCCATGTAGTCTTTGATCGATTCTCGCATCGCTCGCGATGAAGGAAAACCCGCTTGAGACCATACGTCCGCGAAGGCGATGTTCCCGGTGGAGATGAGTTCAACCGCGACCTCGGTACGACAACGATCGACGAACTCAGGAAACCCGCATCCCACCACCTGCTTGAACAGGCGAGAAAAGTGAAAAGTTGAATAGCCGGCTCGATTCGAAGCTTCAGCGAGAGACCAAGTTTGGGCGGGCTCCTTGCGGACGGCAGCGACCAACGCCTGAAGCTGCTCCGGCAGGTCATAAACAATGGGGGCGATGGTGATTGGATTAGATGCCTGAGTCAGGCTCGGTGCCAAGGACAAAACGCATGCAAGAAGCTCAAACTCGGCCTGGGGGAAGGGAAGTGTGATCGCGCGGTCGATGGCTTTGTTGGGATTCGTCACCAAAGTTGCGTTGGCGATGGTTTTGGCGATGCAAATGCCGCCCTGTGTGCGCTCCCAAGCCTGAAGAAACCCGTCGAGCGAGGGCAACGCGCCCGCCCGCCAGCTTAAAAGTCGCCAAGAAAGCTTTCCGGCAGGCGCCAGACCTTGGCACTCAAGGGCTGGGAGCCAGAGCGTGATACTTTCCGAAGCAAGAATCCTCGCGCGATCCCTCGTATCTCCCGAGTTAAGGACAATCACGCCGCTCTTCGAAAAAGCAATGCAGGGATCCAAGCCCGTAACAATCGCAACGTCTTCGGATTTCGCGAATCGGGCATCCAGTTGGTCAAGGGAGATGAACTCGCCACGATACAACTCCTTGACGGTGCTAAGAATTGCGCCGGATGGATTGCAGAGGCTAAGTTTTCTGTTGTGGATATCCTTCAAGTGGCGTCTTCGTAAGCGGTTTTTTCGGGCCGTATCCAGTACTACGAGAGTGGCTGCAAAGCCGTTACGTAGTCATTATGAGCGACTGGCGTGGCGACAAAACTTGTGTCCCTGGCGAATCCGCTTGAAGACATCCATGCCGGACACGGCTGAGTCAATGATCAGACCCGGATCGAAGGCACGGAGGGAAGGACAAAACTTCGTTTGTCATGGCGTGAGAACAATGGTCAGTGTCTTCGTTATGGTCGCCCATTGAGCGGTAATCGTTCGGTTTACGGTCGAGGCCACCGCGGTGGTTGTTATGGTAAACGTCGCCTGATTCGTGCCTTGCTGCACGATCACAGACGCAGGGACCGACACATTTCCGCCTGTTGCGCTCAAGGCCACTGTCGTCCCACCTGTTGGTGTGTTGCCCGCGGTGACAACCTTTCCCGTACTGGGAAATCCACCTTTTACACTGCTCGGAGTTGCGGACAGCGAGTACAACCCTCCCGGATTTATGGTGAGGGATCCGACAGCGCTGGATCCGTTGGCGGTTGCGGTGACCGATCTGCTCAGGCTCACCGATCTTGGGGTCGTGGTTCCGCTAAAGGTGGCTGTTTTCGTTCCCGCAAGGATACTAACCGAAGCGGGCACGACGATGTACTCGCCGCTGTCGGTCAAACTGACCGTAATCCCGCCTGCGGGAGCCTTTCCAGTTAAGGTCACAGTTCCGGTGAAGGCTTGTCCGCCGACTAAGGAGTTTGGACTCAGCCCGACCGAGAGGGGCTTCGCAATCAGTACGGAGAATGTAGCCGTCTTGGTGTCTCCGTAAAGAGACCCCGAGATCGTGGCGGTTCGGTTCGAGGTCACGGGCACCGTTGTAATCGCGAAGACCTTCTGACTCTCACCCGGGCCGATGTACACGCTTGCCGGGAGAGCGACTGCGGTGGAGTTGTCGCTTAGGGGCACGTTAACGCCTGAACCTACCTGCGGGTTCGTCAGCTTGAGTATTCCCGTCGCAGGCTCCCCGCCGGGAATCGACGCCGGTGTCACGAACTCCAAAAGTCTGGGCTTCACGTAGATACGAATTTGAGCGGTCGACGTAAATCCTTCCTTGGTCAACGAATAGGTCACGATCTCCTGTCCGGTATATCCGGCGTCAGGCGTATACGTGAATCCGCCCGAGGAACTGGGTGTCAACATGCCGTTTGCGGGCGATGCCCAAGATAAACTTGCGCCTAGGTACCCAAAGTCATTGGTCAGCACGCCAGGGCCAGGAACAGTTAAGGTGGAATCCTTCGGAACATCGTAGGAATCTAACACGCAACGTGCTTTGGGAACCACGCGAAGGAGCGCGCCGGCATTGGCAGGAATGTTTGTGAAGTAGAGCCTGCGAGCCGCGACATAGAGCGTTCCATTTGGGCAGACCCACAGGGCGTGCGGCTCCGCGTCTTCCAGCGACCACTTCCACGAGTAAGATCCGAAACCGGTGCGCCCATGGAGATACAAAGCGCTTGGTGTACCAAAAGGATCAAAGAGTGCGGTCGCGAAGTGAATCGCGCCCTTGCTATCTTGAACCATGCCGCGGGGGTAAACATCCGCTCCGCTTTGGATGGTTCCTTGGCCAATGCCGGTAGAGGAAACGTACTCGTACATTGCGCGCACGTTGCCCTGGATGAGCCGAACGAAGTACTGGAGACCGGAATCCGCACGGAAAAGGACACTCTCTGGAGGATCTGAAAGCTCGCCTGACGTTTCAACGAAGGCAGATAGGTTATTCACGGGGGCTCGCATCCGATAGGCAACCGCGCCACCAGCCGGCGATCGCCTTGCAACAAGGCCAAGCTCGCCGCCGTTTCCAGAGTTCCAAGCCAGTTTGCCCCCCGAGTATGGACCGGGCAGAGTCGCCTGAATCGACGCGGTCTGTGTGATGCCACTGAAAACTTCCAACCGAAGGTTCGCGGCGGTTCTCGCGACATAGAAAAGGCCGTTATTCCCTGCTACGATGTCATCGTAGGACGACATATCCCAAACATTGTTGTTGGTGAAAGAGGTTGAAGCTCCCTCCGTCTTCGTAAAGTGGAAGCTGTTCCTTTGCGCCGTGTTAGCAGGGTTCCAAGCCTGCCCGACAACTTTGATGATCGTCCCATTTGATCCCGTTCCGATCACCGCAATACCCTTGGGATCGCGATTTGAATAGGTAGCGGACCAGGCCACGACGCCATTGGATGCGCTGACGCGTGCATAGCTCGTCTTTGGCGTTCCAAACTCATCGACCGATTTCACAAGAAGGTACGGATTCCCGCTTCCATCGAGCACGATCTTAACCGGCCGAACGCCGGGCCTCAAGCCCGAGAACACTTTCGTGTTCCAAGCTGTAGAGCCGGCTGAAGTCACCTTGCGCAGATACACGTCGGCCAGGGCTCCCGATGTTAACGTGTAGCTCGCGGCATAAACATTGTTCGCTCCGTCGCCGGTCACGGCTGTGTAAGCCGCGTCGTAGCTGCTCGTCTGGTACCACGTGGACTTCAGAATGTAGTCATCGGCAGCAAGGATTATTGAAGCTGCCAGTGCCAAGGCGAGACCGATGAGGGTTTTCACTGCTCATATTATACGAAGACTTTTGCTCGGACCTATCTTTCGGGTTGCAAATGGGCGGAATGGAGCCTATCCAATGAGATGACAGCAACGACTTCGGGATTAGAGCCGTCTAACGACCATGAGCGCGTTACGCTATGTTTTCGCTGGCCTCGGGCTGGCATTTGTGATTGGTTGTGGCGGCGGCGGCGGCGGCGGTCAAACCAACGGCGTTGGTGTCGTCAGCGGAAACGTTGCCGATTTGGACGGCAACCCCGTTCGGAATGCCAAGGTTTTCCCGGTCAAGAAACCGACACGTTTCACCCTGTCCAACTCCTCGGGAGCTTTCACCCTCAGCGGCGTCGAGGACGAAGACACCACGATCGCGGCTGAGGTCGTTGTTGGTGGCGTGAGCTATTACGGTGAGAACACGATTCGCGTGTTCGCGAACGAGCAGTCGAAGAGTTTGAACCTGATCATTGGCCGTCGAGACCGGATGGCACGATTCAAGGGGACGATTGTGGATAGGTTCAGCGATCCCATCGAGGGTGCTCGCGTGTTTGCCAATAATGGCTCGCTCGGCTCGGTCGTTGCGGTTAGCGACAAAGATGGCGAGTTCCAAATGTTCCTCCACGCGAACTACGACTATACGGTTTCGGCGGGAGCTCTGGGTTTCGATTCAGATACCGATGTGATCCGCCTCAATGTTGCCGAGATACGCAACCTTAACTTCGTCCTTTCGAACCCGTCTGACGTGGGTTTCAACCCGCCCGCGAACTTTACGGCGACGGCTTGGACCTCGCCGAGGGAGACGACGCGATCTCCGCAACTGGCCAACAGTTACGAGGCAATCAAGCGTGCGATCGACCCGCGACGAGCCCGGAATGCATCGCGAAAGCCTTTGCCAAAGAATACAACCGGTGGCAACTGGATCGAAGTGGACTCGTATTGGGATCCAGTACAGCACGACTCCCTCCTAGGGTACGGAATCTATCGCGGCACGAGCCAAACGGGGCCAACGAAGGCGATCGAGTTCCTACGTGATCCTCTCGCCGCCTTCTTCGCGGACGCGGACAGCACTTTGAGAGAGGGCGCGAACTACTACTATGAAATCACGGCATTGAACGTGAACTACCCCGATACGTTCAATAGCGAAAGTGACTTCAGCGACCGTTTCGGAGTGCGGCCTCTCGGTGACTGCATCTTGAGATCCGTTACGGCGGGCTCCCCGGTTAGGTTCAACTGGAACGCCACTAGCGGCGCGGAGAAGTACACGGTGTACGTTTTCGACGCGTATCCGAACTACGGAATCAACGCGTTCTGGCCGACCAACGCCGGCGAGATTGCCGCCGCAACGACAACGGGGACGAGCCTAAACTACGCGGGACCCGCCCTCGGAAACGGGACGTACTACTACATCGTGCTCGCGATTGACACGCGAAACAATAATGACGCCAGGTCAATCAGCAAGATCGGCTCGTTCGTCGTAAACTAGCACCCATTTAGCGCGGCATAATCACGGACATGCTTCCGATATTTGCCGCGCTTTGCTTTTTGCAGCAGCAACCTGCCGTTGTGCCCTTGGAAAGGCCCGGAATCGACGGGCGCGGTCGTGATCCCTGGGTTTTCCGCTGCATCTTCGAGGATCGAACGCGAATGGTCATCATCGCCCCTGCCCCGGGTTGGTGGATGGCCTTTAATCCGGAGACTTGCGCCATCCATAAGGTCTGGCAAGGGAAGATGGATTTCAAGGGCAAAGTCTGGGACTTTAGCCAAGATAACTCGCGCGCCGAGGGGCGAGTCTTTTATGCGTCACCCAGCGAAATGATGCGCCTCTCTGACGACGGCAACTTGCCAGTTGGTTGGACATCCCAAGGCGTTACCAAGGGGAGGGAAGGCTGGGATTTCGATCCCCGGGGTGGTACGCTGACCGGTCCCGCCTATGACGCCTCGGGGTGGCAGCGTGTGTTCTTGGCGTTTGATGAGCAGGGACGAGCAGGACGATTCCGCGCAACAGTCTCAGACGACAAGCTCCGGATTGCCCCTCAGTGGTTTGAATCTGCTTTGAGCGTGGAAGGTGAAACGAATTGGCAGTGGAATTTCAAGCAGATTGAACGCCCCACGGCCGCGATGCGCGTCCAGATCAAAAACCCTGTCGGGGTCAGGAAAGGTCTTCGGAACCTGAGACTTTATGGCGATCGGCCCTCGTGGTTTGAAAAGGGAGTTCCGCTTGAAGTTCGATGGCGGGGATACGACCTTGTTGATCAGACAAAGGGTGTCGTTCTTCGGTACGACGTCGTTCTTGATGGCAAAGCGGTTGCCGTCGAGAGTCGACCATCCTTGACCGCCGACGGCTGGATCGAGCAGCTGACGGTCAAGGGCATTCCACGCGGGCAAGCGCTGGTGTTGAAATGCGAGGGTGTTGCGGCGGGGATTCGAGCGAGCAACCTCACGGCGAATCGGGAGCGAGCCTGGCTGATCGGAGCGGACGGGGATCATGTGCTGCAGTACATGATTCCTGGCGGGCGGGGGAGTGGGGGGAGTAGGACGAGTGGGACGAGTGGGACGGGTGGGACTGGTGAACCCTCCCTGTCCTCCCTGTCCTATCAGTCCCACTTGTCCTACCCCTTCCACCCCGACGAGCCCCAAGACACCACCATCCCCGGTCTCGCTGTCTGGGTGTGGGATGTTGACGGAAAACTCGACCGACACCCCAAGATCGCCGAGGGTCAAGTTCCCAACTATTACCGAATCCTGACCACCTTCGACATCAAGGACGGATTCGACGCTGACGATGGGCAGATTCGCGACACCTTTGTGGGCCGGGCCTTTGGAACGTTTCGGGTGCCGATCGCCGGCAGATACGGCCTAAGGATCACCTGCGACGACGGCGCCAAACTCCTCCTCGATGGAAAACCAGTCCTAGATACGGAGAGAGGCGGCTCGTTTGTCGACGAACTGGCGGTGGACTTGAGGGCCGGAGACCTGCCGCTTGAGATCCCTTTCTATGAGAACACGGGCAGTTTTAGTTTGAAACTGGAGTGGAAACTG
>JBKJJL010000315.1:0-22226 GCA_046597875.1 Fimbriimonadaceae bacterium
GGTGGGGTTCCGTTGGAGGGCAAATCGATCTTCGAACGGCTCGACATGGGCGTTCGGCTGATTCCCGAGGATCGCCATGAAGAAGGGGTCATCGAAAACTGGTCCCTCGAGGAGAACGGCGCGCTTGGGTTGCAGCGGTTCGACCCGTTTGCTCGGGGACCATGGGTTCAAACCGGTGCCCGCCATCGCGCTTCCGCCGCGATGGCGGAGCGATTCAATACGAAGCACGGCGGACTGAACATGCCCATGGGCAGTCTTTCGGGCGGGAATCAACAACGGTTTGTTGCGGGGCGGGCTTTGTTTCTCACGCCTCGTTTGGTTCTAGCTTTTCAGCCCGCTCGCGGTCTGGACGTCGAGGCGACTCGGCAGGTTTACGAAGCTCTCTATGAGGAATGCGAGAAGGGGGCAGGAGCCCTCGTTGTCAGTTTTGACCTCGACGAACTCCTGTTGTTCTGCGACCGGATCGTTGTGCTCAATCTCGGGCGGCTTGGTGTTCCTGCATCTCGTGATCGGGGCGAAATCGGACGCCTGATGGTTGGAGCAGCGGCTTGAAGATTGCCGCGCTCGTCCTTGTCGCCATCGCACTGGTCTACGGTGCGATCGTGGCTGCAGGTGCCGCGCCCGGCGAAACCTTCTTGTCGCTGCTCAAGGGCTCCCTGGGGACGCCGGGCGCGATCGAAGGGACCCTCAAGGAGTTTGTTCCTCTCCTCATCGCCGGAGTCGCGGTTTTTCTCGGACTCAAGGCGGGCCTATTCAATATCGGAGTCGAGGGCCAGTTTTTAGTTGGGGCGTTGATGTGCGCGGTTGTCGCTTTACGCGTCCCTGGCATCCCTGGAATCGTCCTTGGAATGGTCGCAGGGTCGGCGGGTGGTGCGTTGTGGGCGTTGCCTGCCGCTTGGATCAAGGCTTATCGCAACGGCCACGAAGTCATCACCACGATCATGCTGAACAACATCGCGATCCAGCTCACAACCGCGCTCGTCGTGGGGCCGTTCAAGGATCCCAACCAGCAAGGAACTTCCACCGCTTCCCTTCCTTCCACCATGGTCTTGCCCTCCTTCGGCACCCAGCCAAAGTTCAGCATCGCGCTTGTCTTTGGCCTCCTGATGGTCGTCGGACTGTGGCTATGGCTGTCGCGGACGGTCAAGGGCTACGAACTTCAAGCGGTCGGCGAGAACCCGCGCGCGGCGACTCTGGCCGGGGTGAACGCAAAGCAGGTGATCTTGCGTTCGCTTTGCGTTTCCGGAGCGGTTGGGGGCCTTGCGGGGGCTTTGCAGGTGTTGGCGTTTGAGGGTCGATTTTACGAGGGGTTTTCCAGCGGTTACGGCTTCGACGCTCTAGGTGTGGCTCTGCTGGCAGGCGGACTCCCGCTCTTGCTCATCCCGTCGGCATTTGTCTTCGCGGTTTTGACGAAGGGCTCGACAACCATCCAAGTGATGCAAGGGGTTCCGAAGGGGATCAGTTTTGTCATTCTGGGTCTGCTCATCATCATCTTCGCGGCGGTTCGGTATCGAAAGGCGCAAGGGAGGGAGTCGTGAAGGTGCTTAGGGGATGGATGGGATATGGGATGCATTGGATGCACGCCCAGATGTGGGGCATGACGCAGTCCCTCCGGCAATCCATCCCTTGCATCCCCCATCCGCCCGGAGGGCACAATGACTAGCCTCATTCTCCTTCTCCAAGGCACTCTCGTGCTGGGGGCCCCGCTAATTCTCGCTGCGATCGGTGGATATTTCAGCGAACGGAGCGGCGTGATCAACATCGCTTTGGAAGGCAAAATGTTGATTGCGACGGTTTGCGTCTGGCTCGTGGGAATCAGCACGGGAAATCCGGTCTATGGCCTTGCCGCGGGGATCGGAGCCGCGACTTTGCTGAGCGTTGTGCACTGGCTCCTTACCCAGAAGTACAAGCTGGATCCCATCGTTTCGGGAATGGCCCTCAATGCGATCGCTTTCGGCGGTTCTTCGTTTCTGGACAAGCGGTTCACGAATCCAGACCAAACCGGTTTTCCCCGCTTCCCTACCGCCGTCTTCTGGACGCTTGCCATTGTTGTCCCCCTCGTCGCCTGGCTCTACACCCAGCGCACGAAAGGGGGACTGAGACTCCTCGCCGTGGGAAGCGACCCCGACAAGGCGCGCCAAATGGGAATATTTCCCCACCGGGTAAGGCTTCTTAGCTTGCTGGCGACGGGTTTGTGTACCGGCCTCGCAGGCGCGCTGATCGTGACCAACGCGGGCAGCTACACCGACAACATGACCGCAGGGCGCGGCTTCATTGCCCTTGCCGCTCTGATCATTGGGGGCTGGCGACCGCTTCCCACCCTCGCCGCGTGTCTCGTTTTTGGAATGTTCCAACAGCTTCAAATCCAGATGCAAGGCACCAAGATGTTCGGCTTTGAAATGCCTCGCGAGATTTGGCTTTGCTTGCCCTACCTCGTTACAATAATCGCGCTCGCGGGATTCTTAGGTAAGAATCGAACGCCAGCAGGACTCGGCAAACCATGATGTTCTTCCTCCTTCCCGAAACCGCCACATCGGCCATCAATCGCGCAGTTGCGATCATCGAAAAGCAGCGCATTGGCTCGTTTGTCGCCGAGTTCAACTCCCTCCAAGGCAAATCTGCGAAAAAGGGGGCCTATGAAGTCGCTTACATCCGCCCGAATCAGTTGCGACTTAGAATGAAGCTGCCGGACAGCGACCGCACCTATTGGCTGATGAACGAATCCCTCTTCGCGGTCGACCATCGGGACAAGGAGTGGCTCGTTACCCGGTCGAAGAAGGTCGGGAATGCTCTCCAACGGATGTCCGCTATCGTTCCCGTAGACGAGCCCGTTCGCATCCTCGTTGATCCGGGAGTTGGCAAGAACTTCCTTTCAACGTTCCGGGAGATCAGCGTATGGACGCGTTCCGGGAGCATCTGGAGCGCCAGGGACGGACGCGGCCGATTCACGCTGGGGTTTGACGGTGTCGGCCGCCTATCCTCGTTCCGAGTTGATTCGCCAGCCGGCTGGCTCGCTTGGAAGTACCGCTATCCCGCGCCCGTGGCGAAGCCAACGTATCCAAGCACAAAAGGCTTCCGCAAGGTCGATGCGTTCATTGATGCGTCTTCTGCCGTTGTCGGACAGCCGATCTTCGCCGACGCCACCTCAAAGAAGGTTCTGAATCGCTCGATCCGCGAATACAGCCGCCTCTCTCAAGTGGCCTACAAAGTTACCGATTCATACGGATCGACCGAGGTGTGGCTCAACGGTCGGAACTCTCGCCAGAAGAATCTCAAGGGCGATTGGAAATGGATCGCCGGGAAATTCTCACTGAAGCAAAACGGCCGAGTGGTGACAAGTGCGAAGAAAATGAGCTGGCGCGAAGTGGACGAAGCGGTGGGCAAAGCGGGCTGTCCGATGGAAACATTTCTGGCCAGGCTGGGTCGAAAGGAAAATCCTCTGATGATGCTGCTCGGGCCCGACCTTCGTGCCCGTTTTGTCGGTGGCCTGGGTTCCGGTGGCGTCATGTGCGACGTCCTGGAGTTCAAAGGGCCGCGCGTCCGATTGACGATGACGATTCGGCGGGACAACGCCCTGTTGCAAACGGTTACGACTGAGAACATGGACGCACAGGGGAAGGTTATCTCCAGAAGCGAGCGAAGATTTTCCTATTCGAAACCGGTTGTGTTGAAATAGTGAACAAAGGGCCATCATGAAACGTCTTGATAGATTATGGCAACACGAGAAAAATTTGCGACGCAAGTGGAATCCAATCTCCTGGCTCAAACACGCGCAATCGCGGAAAGTGAGGGACGGCAGATCCAATCGGTCATAGAAGAGGCTCTTCAGGATTTGATTAGTAAGAGGGCGGGTTCAATGCCCCAGCCGGAAATGGTCGCCGCCTTGCAGAAAAGTCTCAAGCAGTACGATTCCCTCTACCGACGTCTCGCAAAATGACAAAGTATCCAACTCTTGCAGATGCCCTGTACTTTCACGCAGTGTTGCTTGCGCGATATGGGGGCGCAGACGGCCTCCGAGACTTAGGGGCACTTGAATCTGCACTCTACCGTCCACAAACCGGATACTATTCTGATCTCATGGAAGAGGCAGCGGCCCTGTGGGAAAGCCTGTCCCAAAATCATCCCTTTTTGGATGGCAATAAGCGCACTGCGTTCGCAGTTGTGGATTCATTTCTGGAGTGTAATGGTGTTCAACTGAACGCTGAACCGGATCAAGCCTATGCGTTCATGATGAACTTGTACGAAACTGGACGCTTCGAGTTCGCCGAGCTCGTGGTCTGGCTTCGCGAGCACTGCGTCACGGTGCCGTAGCCGCAATCGCGAGTAACGTCTCGATCGCCCGGCCGTACCACCAGATAAGCGACACGTTACCGATGCTCGTCACTTCGCGTGCTTGCATTTTGAACTCCAATCGGACTTCGTACGCGCGGGGCCAGGGCAGAAAAATTCGGACGTCCTGCAACCCGGTGATCTCGTACTGCTTGCTCCCGGCAAAAAACTTCTTGCCGAGAAATTGCGCTTTGAATGTCTCGTTCAAGTGGGTTCCGAGCTCCTGCTGAACGAGAGCGTTAACGTCATCAAAGGCCGTCCCATACGTCTCTTCCCTGCTCGCTCGAGGGCTTGAGTCAATCATGCGATACGCCTGCGGACGGACGTAGCGGTGGTAGGCAAAGTCATTGACGAAGCGGTGCAGGAGAAACTCGCGAAGGGCAAGTTCACGGGCTTCCGGATTCGATTGAACCCGCCTTGCCAGCAAATAAACGTTCGCCGCTGGAACGGCGGTGCCCATCGTGTTTCCGGCCGTGTTCCAGCCTGCGTAAGAGAGCAAACGCACCATTCGCCCGTTCTGGTCGAGCGCTTCGAATAGCTCGGAATCCGCGGTGCCGTCCTTGCCGATATTGATATCCGCTACCGCAACGGGAAAGCCCTGATCGACCTCGCCCGTCAGTGCCTCCAGGTACTGGGAGAACGGGCCGCTGGCGTGCCCAGGCACGTTCAAATAGAGCGTGTAATCAAACTGATCACCCAAAGCCGGGCGGGCACCACTCGCGAGGATTTGATCCCGTACGGACTCCTCGATCGACTTTGACTCGTAATCTGCGATACGGCGTTTTGCCCCTTCATCCGAATAAACCACTCGTACCCGCGGAGTCCATTCTCGGGATCGAAGCAACGCCCGGGAGATCAAGATGTTCGCGTGTTGATCGATTCCTTCGCAGAAGTAGCTGCGCCCCTGCACCGAGAGCTTCGTCGCGAGTTCCTTGAGCTTGATCGTTTCTGGAATGTGGGGCCCAAAGGGTTGGGCATCGTCCTGCCCGAAGATGACGTAATCGAACGCGCCTTGGGAGGTCATTCTCATGAGCGCTTGTTGGACCAAATGATTCCGATCACGAGTTTGCTCGTAGCGCTGAATCTCGATCGGGGGAATTTTGACCTGGAGATTGCGCAGGCTTTGCATGTACTGCGGGCTCGGGTTCTGCCGATATCGCTCCTTGATCTCCGCATATCGTCCCAGCTGGAGCCGCCACGCCGCCGCCGCCCGAGTCGCGGTTGGCGTAAGCCTCATGATCGCGGTGTAAGCGTAAAACCGGGTCTTGGGATGGGCTTTGCGTATACCTTCCAGAATTTTCAAGCGTTCGAGGGCCACTTCATAGGAAACATCTCCCGCGCGAGAAGCGATGAGGCCGCCGTAAGCGATCATGTCCATGCTGCACACAACCGCGGTGACATCGTCGTAGCTCTGATTCGCAAGCCAATCGAGAATCGCTTCTGGATTTCCGGGCGTCGTGAATCGCCCGAGCAGTCCATAGGGGGGCATTTTGACCTCGACGTTCGCCATGCCGGCGATCATCTGGGCGAACTGCCCCGCCGCGGGGCGGGAATCTAAGGGAACAAGCAGGATGCGTTCGGCATGCGCCCCCGCTACGGCCAAAACCAGTCCAAGGGCCGCCAGTGCGCGCATTGATTCAAAAGATACCGCACGCAGGCTTAAAGCGGCGACCGTCCAAGCTCTCCGCCGCACCAATTGCACCGCAAACTCTTCTTCGTCAGCAGCAGGCGCTTGCAGTGGGGGCATCCCTCTCGGGCGGCGGGTTTCATTCGCCCGTCAATCGCCCCATCGCGCGCATCGACCTCTCGGACCGCCGCGACCAGTTCCTCGTCGGTGTAGCCGTGCTTGGTTTTGAGGAGTTCCCAAAGTCCGGCGCACGCGAGTTCGAGCGAGTCGATCCGGCTTTCGATCGGCATAACGGCCCGTTCGGTTGCGAGCTGGGCGTCGCGGGCGGTCGACGCGATGGTAGAAGGAGGGCCGTGAGAGGCGCGGCCGGTGAGCATCCATGAGAGCATGAGGGAAGTATGGGGGATGGATGGTTTGGATGGGATGGATTGCCAAGACCAATGAGAGTCGATTTTTTGCAGTTACCATGAAATATGAATGGTGAAGTTTCATATTTCATGGTACTATCCAGCTGTGCAGATCGAGCGCAAGCACTTTTTCGATCTCGTTATGCGCCGCTTGGATCACATGCCAGCGGTTGCCCTTCTTGGGCCCAGGCAATGCGGGAAGACCACTCTTGCCCGACAAATCGGTACCGCAACACCCGACTTCAACTGGGTCACCAACTACTTTGACTTGGAACGAGCGACCGATCTTGCGCGACTTGCCGAGCCCGAGACAATCCTATCTGGGCTACGTGGGCTTGTCATAATCGATGAAATTCAGCGCAGGCCCGACCTTTTTCCAACATTAAGGTATCTCCTTGATCGGAACCATAACACTCTTCAATTTCTCATCTTGGGGAGCGCATCTCGCGAATTCATTCGCCAGGGATCCGAAAGCCTTGCCGGGCGACTCGGTCTCGTTGAAATGTCCCCCTTCAGTCTTGCAGAGGTTGGAACTGAACAATGGCGAGATCTGTGGTTTCGCGGTGGATTCCCAGGAAGCTTCTTGGCCAAGTCGGAGCAGGCTTCTCAGGATTGGTTGCGTGACTACATCACTACTGTCATTGAAACCGATATGCCAGCGCTGGGGTTAAGCATGCCTCCCCAGCAGGTACGGCGACTCATGATGATGGTGGCTAACTCGCATGCGGGACACCTGAACGCAGTTCAGGTGGGGGCTGCACTTGGCCTATCTGCGCCGACAGTTCGCAGATACGTTGATTTTTTGGCAGGCACTTTCCTCATCAGGCAACTTCAACCCTGGTTTGATAATGTCGGCAAGAGGCAAGTGAAGTCTCCCAAAGTGTACTTGCGAGACACGGGAGTTCTGCATCACCTCCTTGGATTCAGCTCCCGGGCGGCGGTTGAGGGCCATCCGGCCGTCGGACACTCTTGGGAAGGATTCGCATTAGAGGAAACTTGCCGAAGTTATGGGTTGCGCCAAGAGGATGTCTTCTTTTGGGCGGTCCATGGGCAATCCGAGCTAGATATGATTACCGTCCTGGACGGCAAGCGCGTCGGATTCGAGTTCAAGTTCGCGGATGCACCGCGTCTCACTCGATCTATGAGTACGGCGGTTGAACTCCTAGACCTCGATACCTTGCACGTTGTTTATCCGGGCGAGGCAACCTACTCGCTGGCAACTCGAATCCGGGCCGTTCCGCTTGGAGAAATCGCATCCACACGCCCTGCTTAACAAGTCCTTAACATACATGCAACGTGCTTCAGAGCAAATCTGTAGCTTTTTTTTGAGGTGGATCATGAAAGACCTACGAACACAAATTGAAAGCTTCGACATCGACGGCGGCCCAAGCGAGTTTACGTTCTCCAATCGGCTCGCGAAAGAGCAAGGCTGGACTCAAGGATACGCAGAGCGGGTCATCTACGAATACAAGCGATTCCTCTACCTTGGCGCTACCCAGGGTCCCGTGAGCCCGTCTCCTGTGGTCGACGAGGCTTGGCATCTCCACATGATCTACACCGAGTCTTACTGGACCCGCTTATGCGGGCAAGTTTTGGGCAAGCCGTTCCACCACCATCCCACTCGGGGAGGTCAGACGGAACGCTCCAAACACGACACGATGTTTGAAGATACATTGGCCAAGTACCGGCGAACCTTTGGCGAGCCGCCGCTTGACATCTGGACGAAAGCGCCGGCACCCAAGAAGGACGAGTATTGGCGAATCAGCAAGTCTAAGGTCAGGATTGCTTCCAAATGGGCGGGAGCGGTCGGCCTGGGTGCCCTGGCAGTAGGCTGCACCGCCTCCGTTGGCTCCGGGCTGATTCCGTTTCTGGTGCTCGGTGTCGTCGGTCTCGTGGTTCTCGCCATTGTCGCAGGAGTTGCTGCGAATCGGCGAGGACAACAAGGCGGCACTTCAGGTTGCAGCACCGGCACGGGATGCAGTTCAGGGAGCCGCCACGGAAACTCGCATGGAGACGGCCAAGGCGACGGTGGCAGCGATGGCGGTGGCGGAGACGGTGGAGGAAGCAGTTGCGGGGGCGGATGTGGCGGTGGTGGAGATTAAGGGCAGTAGGCAAGCTGTTTCTGCGCATTCTTAGCCGCTTCGTGATTCGGATCTGCCTGGGCAATCAATCGGAACTCGGCGCACGCTTCATCAAACATTCCGATCATCATCATCGTCATCGCATGATCATATCGGGCGAATAGGTGGCGCGGGCAAAGAGCGACGACTCGTTTCAAAGTCGCCAAGGAGCCGTCGAAGTCGCCTTCAAAGCCTTCGATCAGTCCCATCTGCCACAACGCGTCGCAGTGGTTCGGATCCGCCGCGAGGACCTTTTGTAGCTCGGCCCTCGCCTCCGGATAACGGCCTTCGCAACGAAGCTCGAATCCTCGTTGGTAAAGCGCTCCAACATCCATAGTTAACGACATACCCTCAATGCGTTCCAGAAGCGTCAAACTTTACCCTATGCCGGGCCCGGTTCGAAACGGGGCATCGATTTTGGGTTCTTGTCGACTTCCTTTCCTTCATCGACTGGAGACGGTGTTCCACCCAAATCATAGTCCTCAGACTCTTTGCGGGGCGGCATCGCGTTTCCGTTCAAAACGGCTAAGAACTCTTCTCGGTCGAGGGTTTCCCGCTCCAAAAGAGCCTGAACAACGGCGTCAAGCTTGACGCGGTGCTCAGTCATCATCTGCGTTGCCCGCTCGTGGCATTTATCAACGATGGCTCGAACTTCCTCGTCAATCACTTTCGCGACGTCTTCCGAGTAGTTTCGCTCGTCGTTGTAATCCCGGCCCAAGAATGGGTTATGCGCCCGTCTTCCCAGGGCCAAGGTGCCCAATCGCTCGCTCATGCCAAACTCACAAACCATGGCGCGGGCAATGCGAGTGACCCTTTCGAGATCGTTGCTCGCACCTGTCCACACCTTTTTAAAGACCACTTCTTCGGCTACACGGCCGCCGAGAAGGGATGTGATGTCGTCCTCAAGCTCCTCTCGGGAGACGAGATATTTGTCCGCAACCGGAATGTGCCAAGTCGAGCCTAGCGACATGCCACGCGGCAAAATCGTTACTTTATGAACCGGATCGGAGTTGTCCAGCAACTCGCCGATAACGGCATGTCCGGCCTCGTGATAGGCAATGACTTCGCGTTCTTTCTCGTCAATGACCTTGCTCTTGCGCTGAGGTCCGGCGATCACGCGATCCAGGGCCTCATCCAACTCGGACTGGCCAATCTTGGCCTTGTTGCGACGAGCTGCCAAAAGTGCGCCTTCGTTCAGAGTGTTTGCCAAATCGGCTCCGGTAAAGCCAGGGGTTCGGGAGGCTACGGAAGCCAAACTTACGTCTGAATCCAGCGGTTTACCTTTTGCATGAATTTTGAGAATAAGTTCTCGGCCCTTCGCATCGGGAGAGTCAACAACGATCTGTCGATCGAATCGGCCGGGTCTCAGAAGAGCGGGATCAAGGACGTCGGGCCGGTTCGTGGCGGCGATCATGATGACGCCACTGTTGGGGTCAAAACCGTCCATCTCAACCAGGAGCTGGTTCAGCGTCTGTTCGCGCTCGTCGTGCCCTCCACCGAGTCCCGCGCCTCGTTGACGGCCCACGGCATCTATTTCATCGACAAAGATGAGCGAAGGGCGATGGGCCTTTGCAGTCTCGAAGAGATCACGAACCCGAGCGGCACCCACTCCGACGAACATCTCGACGAAATCCGAACCGCTGATATGGAAAAAGGGAACGCCTGCTTCTCCGGCTATGGCGCGGGCCAAATGGGTTTTTCCGACTCCGGGAGGGCCCGTAAGAAGGATGCCCTTCGGAATTTTTGCGCCGAGCGCGGTGTACTTCTTCGTATTTTTCAAGAAGTCGACGATCTCGAAGAGCTCTTGCTTCGCTTCGTCCACACCCGCGACGTCTTCGAACGTGACCTTAGGGCCGGTTTCGCCAACCCGTTTGGCACGGGATCGCCCGAAATTCATCGCCTGGTTGCCAGCCCCGATTTGGGGCCGCATGACGAAGAAGTAGAGGAAACCGATGATCATCAACGGGAACAAAATGATTGAGAGCAAGCCCAGAATCCCGTTCGTCATCGGAGGCGGGATCAGGTTGACTTGGACGCCTTTCTTGCGCATCGCATCCATCAAATCGCGACCCGCGGCATCGTTCTCATTAGGAACGCGAGCAACAAATTCGCCGCCGTCCTTAAACTTGCCTTTGAGCTCGTATTGTTGCCACTTGACGTCGGCAATGTTCGCCTGACGATCGGGACGATCTACATTAAGCTCGTTGTAGAGGTCCGTAATGGACAGCTCTTTCGGACTGCTCGGAAAACCGAGCGAGCCGGGATTGCCCATGTAGTTGAACGCGGCAATCACGAGGATTGCAAGCGATACGGTGATGACCAGAAATTTCGTCGGTTTGTTCAAGCTGTCTCCAACCTGCGTGGTTGTCTCTCCATCATTACGACAAAGTGGCCCCCTTCGTTTCCAAAGGGCCAAACCTAAGCTTCAACCCGCGACTGGTCGCAGCCTCAGTTTTCACCCGGTCTGCCAGACACACGCCCGGCACCCACACCACCCCTAGGATATCACAGATTATCGGCAAACGCTTCCTCGCAGCCTGAGTTAACTTCATTTCTCCCAATAAATCAGACAATTTACGCGGTTTTGGGAAGCCTAGGGGCGCCACTTCGTCGCCTTCCTGAGCGGATCGGAAGTAGAGTGGGCCTTTCGTCCGATCCACATCCATAACCACCTCAAGGGAGTCGCGAGTGAAGGACGGAGCAGGTGGGTCAAAGGGAGTGGCCTCAATCGTCCAACCGAACTCCTCAGAGTCGGTCGCGCCAGGTACCGTCAAGGGATACCGGAAAGGCTCAGCAACTCGGGACTGTCGAAGGTGAACGCGGTCCTCGTTCCATTCGACGATTACATCGCCGCCTTCTGAGGTTATCGAACCCGGATAGAGGCCCAACCCTTGAGCGATCAGGTGCAAGTGGTGGGAATCCAGTTCTCCACCTAGTGCTTTTGCAACAAGCTTGAGCGCCCGGCGCAAGGGGACGACGGGAAGGCCTCTCAGGCCCTGCCTGGAGAAGGCGGCTTCGAGGTTCAGGGTCAAGAAGCGCAGTTGCCCATTCAAGGGAATCTCGAACTCTTCAACGAGGCGAACTGCGTGGGCATCAAGATAGCGATCTTCCTCGTCCATGAGGTGGCTCATCCGCGCGACTGCTTCATCTACTGCGGGGTTGATACACCTTAACTCAGGGACGACGCGATGGCGGATTCGCGCTCGGGAGAAGTTAACGTCGGTATTTGCAGGATCGTCGTGCGTCCAAAGGCCGTGATCCAAACAATACGCCCTCGTTTCTTCGCGGGCGAATGCCAAAAGCGGTCGAATGATTGACTCACGTTGCTCGGGGATGCCTGACAGGCCGCTGAGGCCCGTACCTCGGGTCAAATTGAGCAGAACCGTCTCCACATGGTCGTCTCGAGTGTGCGCGGTCGCAATCTTCTGGCAATCCAAACGAAACGAGGCTTGACGGAAAAATTCATAGCGCGCGTGCCTTCCGGCTTCCTCAATGCCAACCTTCATCTGATCCGACATCAAAGGAACGTCCGCCTTACCGGTAATGAACGGGATTCCGAGGTCGGAGCAAAACGCCTCGCAAAGTCGCGCCTCCGCGTCGGCTTCATCACGCTGCCCGTGGTGCAAATGGGCGGCGATAATGTCGACCCCAGCGAGGTGCAAGAGATGGACGAGGCAGGTCGAATCTGGGCCGCCGCTGTAACCCACGAGCACGCGCTCGCCTGGAGCGATGAGTCGGCGAAGTTTATAATGGGCGACGAAGCGATCGAACATTCGCTGGAGAGTCTACGCGCTTTTTGCGCGCCTATAATCAAGAATGCGATGGGCGTTGATAGGATTGGTTGCGACGGTGGGGTGCGAGAGAGCCGAGCCCCCGACCAAGGATCCGCTTGTCGGCTTTTGGGGAGACAAGCACCATATTTTTTCTTTTTACGACAATGGCACCTGTTCTCTCATCGCGGAAAACTTCAATGTCGCAGCTTCCTACGTTTCTGCGAATGGCAAGATCAAGCTCAGTGAGATGCGAATGCAATACAAGGCGCCAGGCTTCATTAAATTGAAAGGAACCACAGCTGAGTTTCAACAAGAAGGCAGCGGAGCACTTTTGAGGGTGCTGGACAGCGGCAGCCAGCTCTTCAAGGGCACCCTGGTCCTGACTCGACTTGAGTCAAAGGAAGCGAACGCCCTCATCGCGACGATTTCGGGCCGGCATCGCTCGGCGATTAGATCACAAACTTCCAAGTTGTGACTGATGGGGGTGGATCGGAGGGGCGGGTACCATTTGAGCCTTCCGGCGCCGTACCCAAGTGGCTAAGGGAAGGGTCTGCAAAACCCTCACTCAGCAGTTCGAATCTGCTCGGCGCCTCCACTAAGTTGGCCCGAGGACTACGCCCCAGTTAGTAGCTTCACCAGGGTTGGTTCCATCGCTTTAGCCCAGATTGCGTATCCCTCTGCGCTGGGGTGGAGCAGGTCGGGCATCAAGAACTCTCGCATGGAGCCGTCCTGATTCAAAAAGTGGCTGCCCACGTTCAGGGAAAACACGTGCTTGCCGTCGTGCAGAGATTGAAATCCTGCATTGACCTCGGCGACAGATTGGCGACCCGCATCGTTCGTATCGCGCCCTCGCGGGAAGATGTCGAGGAGCAAGATCTTGGCCTTTGGAATCTCTCGCCGAAGCACGCTGAGGATGGCTTTCACTCCTTCGAGGGTTTGCGGGGCCTTTGAGACGCCATGCCCCAAGTTGTTCGTTCCGATCATGATCACGATGACCTTTGGCTGGAGACCGACCAACTCGCCGTTCGCCAGTCGCCAGAGTACGTGCTCGGTTCGATCACCGCTGAATCCAAAGTTGGCGGGCTTGCGGTGAGCATAGAACTGATCCCACGTCGGCTTTCCGCGGCCTTCCCATCCTTGCGTTATCGAGTCGCCCAAAAAGGCCAGATCGACCCCACCCTGCTTGGTTAGTGCTTGACACTGCTCGTGTCGGGTCTTCCACCAAGCCTCGTTCAAGCGCTCAGCCGGTGTCGTGGCCACGTTTTGGGCAAAGAACAAGGCGGAAATAAGAAAATTCATATTTTAATTATGACAGAAACAACAAATGTCCACAAATACACGGACATGCAAGTACTGACATAGCATCGCATTCAGGCTCGGACCAACCTATGAAGGGAGTGAATTTGATCTAACGCAATTACCGCGCCTTAACTTGACAGTCAGGTTGTGTTCAGATTGGCCTGTAATCATATCTGAACGACGCGTAAGTAACGCGATCAGGAAATCAAAACTATGCGAAAACGAGCCCTACTCACAACGGCCGGCCTAGCGGTTCTTGCAGTCCCATTCCTTTTGGTACCGCAAGCAACCGGATCAGACCACGCCGACACTCGAGAAGTCGTCGCCCGACCCGGCACCGACATCTCCGACGTCTTCATGTTTCCGAGCCCCGAGAATCCTAACAATGTGGTTTTCGTGATGAACGTAAACCCTCTCATTGCTCGTGGCGGAAACGCATCGTTCGACCCGAACGTGCTCTATCAGTTCAAAATTGATCGAAACGGCGACGCCGTTGAAGATTTGGTCATCCAGGCCAAGTTCAGCTCACCGGGCGCCAACCAGACCGTTCGGATCGCCGGACCGATCAAGCCAACCACGACAGGCAACATGAATAAGTTGGAATCCCTGTTCCCAACCGTCGGACAGGTCGGAACGACTTTCACACCCACCGCTGGCATGAGAGTTTTCTGCGGCGTCCGAGAAGATCCGTTCTTCTTTGATCTTGAGCAGTTCTTCACGATTCTTCCGGATCGCGGTGTTCCTGCCGGATTGACTCAACCCCCCGCAAATCCGAACCAGCCAATGGCCGGTAGCTGGAGACCAGCCGGGACAGCGGTCGACTTCCTTTCCAATGGTGGATTCAACGTGCTAAGTATCGTTGTCGAACTACCCAAGTCCGCCCTTACAAAGTGATCAAAATGAAAAAACTATTCCCTATTCTCGGAATCGCGGCCGTGTCCGTTGGATTCGTCGGCTGCATGGGCAATGATTCGTCCATGGGTGGTGGTATCATTACCCCTCCTCCGGCCGTTAAAGTTATTGGTTTGTGGACGACTACCGGAGTATCTGCCGGTGGAGGCATGTTCAGGCAGCAGGACCGTTTGGCAAATCCTGTTGTGAACGAAGTTTTCGCTACTTTTGCGAATGATCGACACAAAATCAATAATGAAATTGCCCCCGCTGCGGATGGCACGCAGCTCGCCAACGACATTCAGAGTTTCATGACCTTCCCAGCAGGACGGTCCCAGGCGCACATCAACGTCGTAAAGGCAGTCTTGGTGCCCGACACGATGAAGGCCGACCTGTCTCAGCTTGGAGCAGCATATCTTGGTGTCGAAACCAAGGGCGCAACTGGTGGCAAGTTTGGTGGACGCAAGCTAAGTGACGACGTGGTTGACATCTCGCTTGGCATCGTGTTTGGAACGACTCTATCGGACTTAGGCCTCGTGCCTGATGACGGTAAAGCCATTCCCGCCCTAACGTCCGACAATGTTGGAGCCGGCGGCAAGCGATTTGGCAATACGTTCCCCTACGTGGGACTGAGGCGCTAAATCCCCTAAACGGTGTTAGGGTGTTGAGGTACAGCAATGGCCACTCCCCTAACACCCTAACACCCCAACACCCTAATACCTCAACACAGTAACACCCCATGAAATCCTTCATCCTCCTAGCAATCTCCGCCTCTATCCTCGCCGGATGTGCGCAATCAGTTGCTCCCCGTCCGAATACACAGGCAGCGTCTCAATCAGCCGGTCGCTATGATCCCGCCGAACTAGATCGTCTGATCGCGTTTCACGAAGAAAGGGTTAAGAAGGACCCGCAAGGAGCCATTGGCCTCGCGATGCTCGGCGAGCATTATCTCCAAGCGGCAAGGGAGCGCGATGACATCAATCTTGCCGAAAAGGCGGAACTTGCTGCCCTTGCTTCTCTTAAAGCCCGCGAGTCCCGGAACGAGCGAGCTGCAGTTCTGCTCGCAAATGCGCTGTTGGAACATCACGAGTTTCCTGAGGCATTGGCCGCCATTGACAAGGCCTTGAAGATTGACTCCGAGAACCCGACGGCTTTACGGATGCGTGCAGATATTCTCATGGAACTTGGACAATACGATAAGGCCAGGAAAGCCGTCGCCAAGATTTCTGAGTTGGATGAGAATCCATCGGCGCTGGTCGTTGTTGGACGGTGGCATGAGTTGAACGGTGACACGGAAGCGACCTTGGCGTCGCTCCGGACCGCGGTCAAGATCGTAGATTCAAATGCCTCCGTTTCGGCACCGATCGCCGCCTACTTCCATACGCGTCTTGGGGAATCCCTCTGGAAAGCAGGCTTTGACGAGGAAGCAATCAAGACGTTTATGAAGGCGCGATCCATTTATGACGGCGATTACAAGGCAGCCGCTGATCTGGCTCGTGCTTACGCGGTCAAGAAGGATTGGGACAACGTGATCAAATGGGCCACCGAAACCGCAAAAGTTGCGTCAATGACCGATGTAATCGGG
Organism: Fimbriimonadaceae bacterium; assembly: GCA_046597875.1. GTDB lineage: Bacteria > Armatimonadota > Fimbriimonadia > Fimbriimonadales > Fimbriimonadaceae > JANJUB01. Next base: position 16,032 of record JBKJJL010000315.1, read on the forward strand.
CTTCATGCACACGCGCTCAAGGAAACTGGAAGACCTGAAGAGGCGCAAGCTCTCATCACGAAGTTAGACAAAGACAGTCGACTAGGCGAACACCTTCACGAACTTCAGCACGGACATAGTCATGCCGCCGGTCATGATCATGAAAAGCACACTCACGATCGCTTGTACGCATCGCTTCTGGCCGATCAGGGTCGCCATCTCGATGTCGCCATGCACTTGGCAAAGGAAGACCTCGACAAGCGCCCAGACATTTACGCATGGGACTGTTACGCTTGGACCCTCTTCAAAGCTGGCAAAGTTGTTGAAGCAAAGAAGGCGATGAAGGAAGCCTTGAAACTTGGCACCAAAGATCGCCATCTGACCGACCACGCCAAGGCGATGGGTCTGTAACTTAGCGAAACACCGCGATGGTGACGCCCTGCCCGCCCTCGGCAGGTTCGCCATCGCGGAAGGTCGCCACCTCGCGACTCTTTCGCAAGAACTCCTGAACGAGCTTCCTCAAGACCCCTTCACCTTTGCCGTGCACGATGCGAACCTGATGGATTCCGGCAAGCAGGGATTCATCAACGAACTTCTGCAGCTCCTGCTCCGCATCTTCAGCGCGCATCGCTCGAAGGTGGATTTCCGTTGCCGCGCTCGTAGCGCGCTGCAAAGCCATCGAAGTTGATTTCCCTTTTGAACTCCCTGTAGTACTCTTCTGGGGCGTGAGTACTGAAGTCGGCAACCGTAAACGCAAGGGCCCCATCTGGACCAGCGCAATCTCGTCCCGAGGCTCATCTAGTACAACGCCTATCTGGGTATAGCCTTCTGCGCGTACGCTCATTCCCTTTGTGATTTCGGCCGTTTCGCGTTTGCGCTTGAGGGTCTCAAATGCGGAAGCCCGTTCCTCACCCGAAACCTGCAAGTTCTTCAGCTTGGCGCGAACTTCGGCGAGTTTCTTGTCATCCACTCCCTTCTTGAGTTGATCAAAAAGCTTCGATGCCTCGCCCCGAATCTCCCGGAGCGCGTCCTGGATTTGCTCGTTCGCCTTTGCGTGAACCGTCCTTCGAATCTCATCGGCTTCAGCGAGTTTCTCATCCGCCCGCTTCTCTGCACGTTTGAGCTCATTCAGGCGTCGATCCGCCTCACCTTGAGCAATGCGTGCCTGCCGTTGGGCCTGTTCGAGCTTCTCGAACATCGCACCAACTTCGGCCGCCCCTTGTTCCAGGTTGGCCCTGGCTTGCTCGCCGATCGCCGCGGGGATACCATAGCGGTCTGCGATCTTGAGGGCGTGGCTCGATCCTGGTGCGCCCATGATGAGACGGTAGGTCGGCTTCAAACTCTTTCCGTCAAACTCCATCGCCGCGTTTGAGAAGCCGTCCGCGTCGTAGGCAAATGCTTTGAGTTCGCCATAGTGAGTGCTCGCCACCACCGTCGCTCCGCCATCCACTAGATGTCGCAGAATCGCCTTCGCCAGCGCCGCCCCTTCGGCAGGATCGGTGCCCGCGCCTATTTCGTCGAACAATACCAAAGCACCAGGCTTGAGCCCCTTAATCGCCGCCGCGATGTTCTTGATGTGACCGCTGAACGTGGAAAGCGACTGCTGCAAGCTTTGCTCGTCGCCGATATCGGCCCATACCTGGGTAAACGGCGAAAAAATGCAGTGTCGGGCGGGAACGTATAGCCCCGACTGAGCCATCAGGGCGAAGAGCCCGACACACTTTATCGCAACCGTCTTGCCTCCCGTATTCGGCCCGGTGATGAGCAATCCGCGAGCTTTGAACCCGACTTCCATGTCCAACGGGACCACGGGCACGCCTTGCTCTTCCAAAATCGGATGCCGTCCGCCCTGGATCTCCAGCCCCCCCATTCCGTCTCGTGCAACGGGAAGGATCGCCTTCATTTCGTAAGCCAGTTTGGCCTTGGCAAAAAGGAGGTCAAGTTCGGACGCCGCCTCGATTCCAACAATCAGTTCATCCGCGTGCTCCCCCACCAACGCAGACAACTTGGCGAGAACCTTGGCCACCTCTTCCCTTTCTGCAGCTTCTGCCTCGCGAAGTTGATTGCCCATCTGCAGGACATCTTCCGGCTCCAAGTAGACGGTTGCTCCGCTCGCGCTCGTATCATGGACGATCCCACGAATCTTGCTCTTATGCTCTGCCTTGACCGGTACGACATAGCGCCCATCTCGAACGGTATAAACCGCGTCGCTCAAAAGATCTCGATGTTTGTTCGTGTACTGCTGAATTCGCTCGATCAGGCGGTTATGCAGGCCTCGTTTCCGCTGGCGAAGGGTTCCAAGCGCTTGCGAGGCAGAATCGCGAACTTCGCCCGCCGGATCAATCGAGTCCCGCAAGACTTGTTCCAGCTTAGGAATGAGCGGCAGGGCCTCGCCGTGAATCCATAGGAGCGGCAAATCCGCCTTCCGCGGGGTTAGGAACTGCCGCAAGTTCCGAAGGGCGGAAATGAGATCGGCGATCTGCGCGAGTTCGATCGCGCCGATGGCCCCACCTTTGCTCGCGCGGATGAGGGCGGGCGCCAACTCCCGGATCGCGATGAGCCCTGGAACTGACGCGTTGGCGATGAGCGTATGCGCTTCCGTCGTTCGGGAGAGTTCGTGCCACACGACGTTAGGTACTGGCGAAGGCGCAAGGGAGGCAGCTCGGACACGGGCAGGCTCCGTCTCGCACAAGCGTGCGAGGCGTCCCAAAATGGAGTCGAACTCCAACACTCTGCGAGCGTGATCCACCCGATGAGGGTACCAGGGGTCGATTTCCGGTGGTTTCGAACCTACTTCGCGGCTTCGAAGTCAGAATAGGTCGCCCGTTTCATTTCGACCGTCCCAAGCTGAGGGAGAAAAGACTTCACCGGATCGCCGATCACGAAGCCATCGGCACCTTTCCATTCAAGAAGGATTGGAAATCGGGATCCCTCACGAATCGCAGGGCCGTCGCCTTCGAACTCCAAGAACTCAATCGTGTTGTCCACAAACCGATAGTGCCGCTTGATGAGCTTGCCGGAGTGCTTGATCAGGGCAGTTCCGTCTTGCGTGAAGCCAATCGCCACTGGGGTCTTTTCCTGCACGCCCGTCCAATATCCCACCACGTTCTTGTTTGGATTTCCGCATCCCGCCGCTAAAACAGCAAGTGCCAAGGCGAGGCATTTCATAGCGGAATCATACCGACTGTTTGAAGAGGGCATCAATCTTGAGCAAAGTGTTCCAGTTCCGCGCCGTGCCAACTCCGACGCATTTTTCGACGAGGCGGGCAGGTAGCTTGGACGTGCCAACCCCCTGCGGGTAATAGGTGTAAAGATGCGTCGTCGCCAGGCAAAAGGCTTCGGGCCCCGCCCATTTCTCCTTCAGTTCGGCCTCAACGTGAATGTCGACATGCGACTTCAGGAAGGTAACCAGGAGTTGCCCAGGGTCTTCGATTGCTTCCTTCAGAAAGGGATTGCGCGAAACAACCAAGCCTATCTCAGCCTCTGAACGAACGCAAAACGGGATTTGCATACCCAGATTAGCCTGGACGATAGCCTCAAGTGAAGCCTCCAGTTCGGCGGCCTTGCCGGAACATTCGAACACCAAGTTGCCGCTTTGGAGAATCGTTTTCGGGTTCTCAACGCCAACTTGGAGAGCCAGATCCCGAAGTGCGGCCATGGGCAGCATGTTCTTGCCGCCAACATTGATACCGCGTAGCAAAGCGACGTAACGCACCTTGCTTATTCTAGATCAAGCCAAGAAGTCCGGGCGCTTGCGCCGGAGTTTCCAGCGGGAGACTTTTACTTGGCGCGGACCCTCTTCGAGTTGCAAATCTGGGCATTGATAGATCAAACGCACCAAGGACTCTTCGATACGAAATGGATCATGATCGAAGCCGCTATGCCAACTGCAAATGAAGCACGACGTGTTTGCATGCGCGTTGAGAGCGCTGCAAAGGGGGCATCGCTTCAGGTTGCTCTGAGCAATGCGGCGTCGGGTCTCGCTGCGATGGACTACGGGGTGATTTTGCATCTTCCATTGAAGTATTCGGGTTATCAGATTGGGTTCTCAACGGAAGATTCTGCGGGGTTCAGGGTTCTAGGCACAAAAGCTAGAGTTGATTGTCATGATCGGGTGCGCTCATCCAGGTACAACGGAAAGATATGAACCTCGAACTCCTTCGCCGACTCACCGAAGCGCATGGTATTCCCGGGCAGGAAGATGCGATCCGCGATATCGTTCGCGTGGAGCTGAAGGAACTCTGCGACATCTCGATCGACCGGATGGGAAACATGCACTGCGTGATGGGCGCGGGCGAAAAGAAGCTCATGCTGGCCGCCCACATGGATGAAATCGGCTTCATGGTGAAGTTCATCGACGACAAGGGCTTCCTGAAACTCCAAACTCTCGGCGGGTGGGATCCGAACATGATGTCGGGCCAGCGAGTTTTCGTCCACACCGCAAAGGGTCCGATGAACGGCGTGCTCATGCCGAGCCGAAAGCCGAAGCACATGCTCACCGCGGAAGAAGCCAACAAAGGGCCCCAGATTGAGAGTTTCTTCGTCGATTGCGGGCTTTCTGGCGACGACGCGAAGAAGAAGGTTTCGATCGGCGACATGGTGACGATGAATCGCACGCTTCAGACGATGGGCGATCTCATCACGTGCAAGGCAATGGATGACCGGGTCGCGGTGTACATCATGATCGAGGCGATGAAGAAAGCAAAGAAGCCCAAGGTTCAGGTCCACGGAATCGCGACCGTTCAGGAGGAAATCGGGCTACGAGGTGCCTCGGCGGCGGGTTCGGCGATTGCTCCGGATATTTGCGTTGCGATCGACATCACGCTCGCTAACGACATTCCAGGCATCCCCGATTCCGATCAGGTGACTCGCCTCGGCCAAGGCGCAGCGATCAAAATCATGGATTCGTCCCTCGTGTGCCACCCGAAAGTGGTCCGTCACTTCCGGGATCTTGCCGAAAAGCACAAGATTAATCACCAACTCGAGGTTCTCCCCGCGGGTGGAACGGACGCTGGTGGAGTCCAGCGGTTGCACGGAGGCGTGCCTTCGTTTACGCTCTCGATTCCGACCCGATACGTTCACACCGTGAACGAAACCGTGCATAAGGACGACGTCGACGCCTGCGTCCAGTTGTTGGCGAAATACATTGACGACGCCCACAATGGCGACTATTCTTATAAGTAGGAAGGCTCACTAGGCGTTAGGTTGCTTTCAGTCAGTCGGCAAGATGCCAATGTGCGTTAGTTTGACGAAGATCTTTCCGATACCCAAAGCCATGACAATCCCCATGCAGTACCAACCAGTTACTAGCCAGGTGATACTCGGATTGGTTGCTCCTGCTTTCGAACCCAAGATCAATGCCCAGATGAGGGAAGCGACCGTCAACCCTACGAGTGGTAACGCATTGCCGGGTTTTGCAGTCCTTGCCATCGCAAACACGAGAAGAATGAGGGCGACACCATGAAATCGATGCTGAACCAAACGTTCCCCCATTGATGCCCAAGCGATAATGGCTGCTACGGACAAGATTGCCGTAAAGAAGATCGCAAAAACCTCTCTTCGATTTGTTTTGTCGCGCGCCACGGGTTACAGCATATCACTTTCGTGGGCACAATCGGGACTCTGTCGGTTTGATTGAGCGTAGAAGCCGCAAACCTGAGGTTAAACCTAAGGTTGTTCCAAATGGGATGGGATGGATTGATGGATGGATGGCGGGAATGTGGCGTGCATGATTCGGATTCCGGGCAACCCATCCCATCCCGCCCCATCCCATGCATCCCATCCCCACACGGTAACCTACCGTCCATGTCTCTCACCCACCTCGTCCGCGATGGCGCTCAGGTCAACCTCTCGAAAATCGATCCCGACGACGACAACGGCCTGACCCGAGAGGAAGGCGATCAGCGAGTCGTAGCCCTCGGAAATGAACTGACTGACCTTCAGGAGCTCCTCTTCGCCGCCGGGCAGCACGCTTTGCTCATCGTTCTTCAGGGTCGAGATACCTCTGGCAAGGACGGTACGATTCGCCACCTTCTCAAGTACATGAACGCCCAGGGAACCGCGATCGCGCCGTTCAAAGTGCCCACGCCCAAGGAGCTCGCTCACGATTTCCTATGGCGAGTCCATAGCGTAACCCCTGGCCGGGGTGAGACCGTGGTCTTCAATCGTTCGCACTATGAGGATGTCCTCGTCGTGCGCGTTCATGATCTCGCCCCT
>JBKJJL010000337.1:0-4389 GCA_046597875.1 Fimbriimonadaceae bacterium
GATCAGGTGGATTTGAAATGGCGTCAACACAGGACGATTGGCGTTTCCAGCGGCGCCTCAACGCCAGAGCACCTGGTTCAGGGAGTGATAGGGCGCTTGATCGAGGGCCACCCCGAATTGCCGGTGGAGGTGCTGGAGACGGTCCGCGAAGACGTAAGCTTCAAACCCCACCGAGACCTAATCCAGCTCGCGATGGCGAAGTAAGAGATCCCTTGATGTTTCCCAGAGAGAGAGGGGTTTCTCATCCGGGAAACTCAAGGTTTTTAGGAAACTTTCCTGAAATCACTGGCGTCTTTCTCATATATGGAAGATTTCCCATTTGAGAAAACCACTTTTTTGAGGAAACTCAGCGAGCGAGAAATGATAGACTTTCTTGCGAAAGGACCCGAATATGCTCCCATCCGGATTCAGCAGACGGCCGGCAAGCTGTCACCCGGCCGCGCCTATGGGTTCGATGCTATCGTTGACGTTACGTGGCAGGATCGGCGTGAGACGTTCGTCGTCGAGATGAAGAGCAGTTCCCAGCCCCTCATAGTAGACCACGCGGCCCTCCAAGCTGACCACAGCGCCAAGGAACTCGGGTTGAAGCCGATGGTCTTCCTTCCTTACCTCAACGAAAGAGCTCTGTCCAACTTGGAGAGCAGGCAAGTGAGCGGCATCGACATGGTCGGCAACGCTGTCATTTTGGGGGATTCGTTTCGGGTCTGGCGTAGTGGCGCCCCCAATCCGTATAGAGAGTCCCGGCCCATCCAGAATCCGTATGCTGGGGACAGTTCAATTTTCGCGCGGTGTTTTCTACTTCAGAGCAGGTTCCAGTCACTCACAAGTCTGAGAGATTTCGCACTGTCCCTTTACGAGACCAATCGTGAACCCAAAACCGGGTCGCTCCAACTGGGGACCGCTTCAAAGGTCGTGCAGGCTCTGGTTGATGAGTTGATCCTCGCAAAGGACAAAGACGCCATCTTCATCATTGATCCCCGCAGGCTCTTAAGCAACCTCGAGCGCCGATACCGACGCCTCCAGACCCCGGCGATCATCGGCAAGTCTCCGTTGACCCGAGACGAGGTCTGGACCCGACTAAGCGAATGGCAACGCCGGTCGGGTGGGCGTTACGTTGCGACGGGTTCAGGGTCTGCGGGGCAATGGGGAGCCCTCTTCGGCGAAGATCGTCTAAGGCTCTATGTCGATGACCTGCGCTCGGCAAGCGAAGCTCTACAGCTAACTGAAACCAGGGCTTTTCCCAATGTAGAACTGATTGAAGAGCGGAAGGGTCTAGTCTATTTCGACACCAGACGGGAAGGTCCTGCTCGTTGGGCCTCGATGATTCAAACATGGCTTGAGCTAGCTCAAGCAAGTTCTCGGGAGCAGGCGGCGGCAACGCCCATATACCGTCGAATCCTTGCATCTTTCGGGGAGGAGGAGGTCACTTGAGCGATCCCCTCGTAAATCACCTGATCGACCTCGTTGAAGCAGCTCCAACTGAGAGTTTCATCGTGGTGGGAGGGTTGGGCATGATGCTCAAGCGTGCGCACCTCCTTAAGGTGCAAGCGACCACACTGGTCTCACCATTACCGGAGGCAAGGGCAACCGCGGATATTGATATCTATCTGCGCATCAAGCTCTTCCTCCAACCAACCCTTCGTGACTCGTTTCGTAGCACGGTAGACGACCTCGGTTACGTGCCCAGGGTCAAGAATTGGCAGTTTGAGAAGTTACTCAACCCAACGACGGGCGACCTCACCGTCACACTTGACTTGCTTTCGAGAGAACCCATCGCGGGTGAAGCTGTCAGGCGTAACCCACTACGGGTCGGACAAGGAGTGATTCACGGGCGTACAACGCCTGAGGCATTTGCAGTTGAGCATTCTCCGATCTCGATCCAGGTTCACGCTGAAACTCGATCTGCTCAGATTTCCGTTCCGCACCCATACAACTGGATAATCATGAAGGTGCGAGCCGCTTACGATTGGCTTCTCTTCGATCAGGGAGCAACGAAACTCCGTGAAGGGCAGCAAGCACCTTCCGCGAAGCATGCTTTCGATGTCGTACTGCTAGTTGCGATGATGACAGAGGAAGAACTCGACTCATCCCGGGCCGTAAGGGAGTCCTTCACTCACCTTGAGATTGCGCGCAGCATTCTGGAGGAGGCAATAACCCTATATGAAACTGAGACATCAAGGGGCTGGCTCGAAGCAATGCGGGGAGGTGCAACCGGCATTGAACACGCACTTGTTTGGGAGACCCTTCAACAGGTCCTGGGTATTGAAGTGTAACTATTCGGCGCAGAAGATTTCAAGCCACTTTGATACACGTATAGTGCACTCGATCACTCGCGTATCTTTGGGGGTTCAGGGTGTAGCTGTGGTAGCAGCGAATCTCGCCGAAGCCAGCGACGCGCAGCATCTCCCGGACCTCGTCATCCGGATGAGCCCTTTGAACGTGGGTTTCTTCGACCTCCTTACCCGCGTGCCAGAATTTCATCTGGACGTGGATCAGGCGAGATTCGGGATCCCATTCGCCATGCCATTTGTAGCGAACATCCGCCGTCTTCTTTAGGTTTTCCTGATCGAACATCTCGTGCTCGAACGCGAACTCGGTGTTGAGGTCGAATATCCACGAGGCCCCGACGGGAAGATGGGCTGCGACTCGGTGAAAGGCGGATTGCAGTCGATGGGGCTCGATGATGTAGTTCAGGCTGTCGAAAAAGCTGAAGGCGGCGTCATAGGTTTCGCCCATATCGAACTCGGCGGCGTCGGCGACTTCGTAGCGAATATCGACTCCTCGCTTCTTCGCCTTAAACTTCGCTTGCTCGATCATCGGGGCGCTTAGGTCGAAGCCGGCCATGTGAAAGCCTTCTTCATGAAGCAGTTCGCACATGCTTCCGGTGCCGCAGCAAACTTCCAGAATTCGCTTAGGGTGGGCGTCTTGCTGGGCAAGCAGGAGCAAATAATAGCTGACCCACATGCGATAAGGCACCGCCGACATGAGCTTGTCGTAAAAGCTTGCCACTGGGCCGAAAGACTCCATGCCGGGCAGATTATGTGACGAAAGCCGCGTCCTGGTGTGCCGAATCGCCTATAATCGGGTTACGATGGACGAACTCGCCAAAACCTTGTCGTACAACTATGTGTTCCGAGGGCTTCCCAGGAACGTGGTCGCAGGCTTTGCGGCCATTGCTGACGTTCGAACCTATCAGGGCGGAGATGTGCTCGTACAACAACTCGACTTTAACAGCGACGTGCTGATCTTGCTTGAGGGCCAAGCTCGGATTCAATCCCTTTCCGGAGAAGCAGTTGCGGAATTTGGCCCGGGCAGCATTGTGGGCGAGATATCGTTGATTGATGAACAGCCTCGCTCCGCGACCGTGGTGGCGGCAGGAGACGTGAAGGCGGCGGTGATCCCCGCGGAGATGTTCCGCGGCATGCTGGCGGACGATCCCCCCACCGCAGTAACGATTTTAATGAACATTAGCCAGGTGCTGTGCCGCCGACTGCGAACGATGAACGTGCAGATAGACGCGCTGGCGAAAGAGGATTAATCGAACCATTCGGCGATCATGCATCGGACGCTGCCGCCGCCGATGGCTTCGATCGACGAGATGTCGGCAATCACAGGCGTGCGATCGCGACTTAGAAGGGCTTTCTGCTCATCGTTAAAGGCATGCCATGCCTGCTTACTCGCAACGATAACTCCCTTTAACTCAATCACGTTGCCACAGAAATGCTCAAGCTGATCGAACCCGATCTCGATAACCTCCTTCCCGTTGATCTTGAGTTCGGCCAAAACGGGGTTGGGCGAGGCACACGCTTCGGCACAAAAAACCGCCCAATCCGAGCCGACCGATAGAGCGACGTTGGTGTGATAAATGGGCTTCCCTTGGCGGTCGAAAGTTTCGAAAACGCCGGGCCAATAGTCCATCATCTCGCACCATTCGCGGACCGCGACGGGATCGGTGCGAGGCGAAAGGCTGGCGAAGGCGATTCGGTTGGGCCGATCGAGGACGAGGCTGCCCGTGCCTTCCAAGAATCGACCTTCGACCTCCCAACGGGTTAAATCGACGACCGGAGAGTCCGTTATCTCGGCGAGAATCGACCGCTCGAGCCTTCTCGAAGGGGCGCACATCGGATACACGACCACCTTCCCACCGTGCGATGAGATCCAGTTGTTGGGGAACACCGCGTCCGGCGCGCCAGGCGGACCATTGAAGACGCGAACCTCGATTCCAGCATGGCGCAGGGAGCCGACGAGCTCATCGAACTCTGCCCTCGCCCGAGCCGGTGATCCCGGGTTCATAAATCCGTTCGAGATCGCGGTCTCCGGATTGAAATGGAAGGCATTTGGCCTCACCATGACCACCGACCCCGCTGGGCCCGATCGGCGAGTCTGGTA
>JBKJJL010000170.1:0-14188 GCA_046597875.1 Fimbriimonadaceae bacterium
CTTGTTTGCGCCCTCGACGCTGTCCGAGAAAATCGCCGAAATCCTTCCGACCGCGCAGGAAGAGAAGTGGCTCACGATTCCGTGGCGGACGAATCTCGCATCCGCGCGCATTGACGCCCAGCGCGAGAACAAGCCGCTCTTTATGTGGATCATGAATGGCCACCCGATGGGCTGCACGTGAAACAACGGCCTTTGGGACCGTCGGTTCCTTTTCACCAATGACGCGATCATCGCCAAGCTGAAAGATTTCGTGCCCGTCGTGGGCAACACGCACGACCTCCAGAACGGGCGACACGATGCCGCGCGCTGGTTCATGGAGACGGTAGGCAAGATCAATTCGAGAGTCCAGAGCGGGCACACCTCGCAAGGGTTTTACGTCATCGCCGCCGACGGCACGGCCTACGAGTTCAACAACAACCGAAACGTCGAGCGAGTGCTCGCGGTGCTCGACAAGGGCCTCCAGCAGTTCCTGGCCAAACCGCCTCCTAAAGTCGAGATTGCCGAATCCAGCGACGGGCAACTGATTCCGCCGCAAGGGACGACAATTTTGCGCGTGTACTCTCGAATCCGTCCCGTTCCGGAGGGATGTAATGACTCAAACGAAAATGTGCAGCGAGACCACTTTTGGATGCTCCCCGTCGAAGCGGCGGCGCTGGGGGACCTTCAGGTGCCCGCCAGCTTGGTCAACCGATTGTGTCGCTTCGCCTTCGTGGATGCGATCCGTGGCGAGCCCGATTTTTGGAAGCCGAGCGAAGTTCAACCGGCGAGCTTCAAGGTTGAGCGGCTCGACTCAAATCGCGTGCGCCTGACGGGCTCGTTCAAGATGGCCACGCCCGATTCCAAACGCGGCATTGAAGGCAGTCTAGAAGCAGAAATCGGGATCAAGGGAGGCAAAATCACCCAGTTCGAAGGATTCGCGGAGGCGACCGCCTGGGGCGCAGGAACCTACACCCCCAATCCCCCGGCAGGGAAGTTCCCGATCAAGTTCGCGTTCGTTCTAGCTCCGAAATCTCCAACGACGGTCGCCCCGCAAGCGGCCATGTTCGGCGCTGAGTATCTAGGATTGGTGCCGGTGGGCGGTTCCAAGCGTCTAAAATAGAACGTGAGAGCCAAATCCGCCCTCCCCATTCTGTTGCTCGTCGGGTTTGCGCCGGGATGTACCGAGACGCCAGTTCCAAAGGTCGTCAAGGCCGTGCCTATCGTGAAGCCCCAGCCCCCGATGACTGCGCACTTTGCGGTACCGGTGCTGATGTACCATCGCATCGCGGACCTCACCCCGAAGGAGGCTCGAAGCCCCCTCATCCGTGATCTCACCGTCTCACCAGCTGACTTTGAGGCGCAAGTGCGCTACCTTTCCGAGCAGAAGTTCACGTTCTTACTCGCGAGAGACGTGGCCGAAGCGATCCGCCTCGGCAAACCGTTGCCCGAGCGAGCCATCGCGATCACGATGGACGATGGATACGATGACAACTTCGACAACGCGTTCCCGATCCTCAAGAAGTACAGCGCTTGCGCGACGATCTATTTAGTCTCCAGCACCGTCGGCACCCCAAAGCATTTATCTTGGGATCAAACCCTCGAGATGCAGCGCGACAAAGTCCGTTACGGATCGCACACAGTGCGCCACTACGATCTCACGACTCTCGACCAGCCAACGCTGGATTTCGAGCTCGTGGAGTCGAAACGGGTCCTGGAGGAGAAGATCGGCGAGGTCATCCCCGATCTGGCGTATCCAACGGGTGCCTACAATGCCGAAGTCGTCGGGCGAACTCGGGAAGCCGGCTACCTGGCGGCTTGGAAGAAAGGAGGCGGCCCCGTGGAGCCGACTCACGATCCGTATCTGTTGCCCCGCGTTCGCGTTCACGGTCGGACGTTGATGAAGGACTTCGAGCGCAAAGTGTGGAGCGGTAGGGAAGTGCAGGCCTTGCGTCGTCAGCAACACCTGCTCGCTCGCAAGTGATATTTGTCAAGATGGCGACAACGGAGTCCCGGATGAGCACGTCTAAGTCTCCATGAAGTGGTTTGCCCTCCTCGCCGTATTCCCGGTTTTGTCTGTTGCCTATGCGCCTCCGGGCCCCGAAAAGGCGACTTTCAAAGCCAATGTAACGCCGTTCCTGAAGACCTACTGCGTGAGCTGCCACGCAACGAAGAACGCTCCCGATGGGATCGACTTTACCAAGATCAAAACCGCCGCCGACGCGAGGAAGCACCTTAAGTGGCTGAAAAAAGGCGTGAGTGAAATGAAGCACAAAAAGATGCCGCCGTCCGGCTCCAAGCAACCCAAGGCCACCGAAGTCGCCGCCTTCAGGAAATGGGTCGCAAAGGGCAAGGACTAACGATTGGCGGTCGCGCGCCAGCTCAAAGTCAAACGGATTGCGCTGGGCAGTCTGTTGTTGCTCGTGCTCGCTTTTGCCATCGCCGGATTTTTACGCACGTCTTCTGATCTGTTGGCATCTCACCAGCTCATAGCGATGCCGGGCTCGAGCATGGAGCCCACGCTCGTCCCCACCTCGATTCATCGCGTTGATAAGACCGCGTATCGAAACGCGAGCCCCCAGGTAGGCGACATCGTCGTCTTCAAGCCCCCGAGTCACGCCCTGCTGCCTGACCAGAAGGACGCTGTATTCATCCAAAGATGCGTCGGGGTTGCGGGAGAAGTCATCGAGATTCGGGCTGAGAAACTGTTTAGAAATGGTCGGGAAGTGTCGGAATCGTACGGTGGAACGAAGCCCGCGAGGGATTTCAAGTTGGTCCTGTTCAAGGGTGCTGCTTTCCCCGTGAGCATCGAAGGTGAGCTAGCCAATTTCGATTACGCATCCGCTCCCCCCTATGTCTTGGAAAAGACGGAAGACATGGATTCCGTGATCAAGCTACCGCCGATTCCCGTTCCCGCTGACCACATTCTGATTATGGGAGACAACCGCGCCGGTGCCTGGGACAGCCGTTCCTGGGGCCCCTTGCCGGTCAAGAACGTGGTCGGAAGCTCCACATCCTGAAGTGAGGTTGTAGTGCGGCCCTATGTTCGGGCTCTTGGCGGGTAACGATCTGCCGGTTCTCATGTTGTCAAGAAGAGGTCCTCAAAATGGCTGGGATGAGGCTGCGGGAAGGTACCATCATCGGTGACGCCATCTCATAAAGATCAAGGCGTCAGGAGTTGCCATGATGACGTTAACCACCCTTGTTGCCGGCGCAATCGCCGCGATCGGATTCGGCATGATGGCCCCAGGTAAATCCGCTATGTCTCAAGACCCCAAGCCCGTTCTGCCCGTTGTTTACTTTGACATGACCGCCGATGGCGAACCCATCGGCCGCATTGAGATCCAGTTGCGCACCGATGTCGCGCCGAAGACGAGCGAGAATTTCCGCGCGCTCTGCACGGGCGAAAAAGGCTTTGGCTATAAGGGATCCAATTTCCACCGCGTCATCACCAGCTTCATGTGCCAGGGCGGAGACTTCACGAACCACAATGGCACGGGCGGCAAGTCCATCTACGGCGAGAAATTCGCCGATGAGAATTTCACCCTAAAGCACACCGTCCCCGGAATCCTCAGCATGGCAAACGCGGGGCCCAATACGAATGGATCGCAGTTCTTCATCACGACGGTAAAGACCGAGTGGTTGGACGGCAAGCACGTGGTCTTTGGCTCGGTGGTAAAGGGAATGGAAGTGGTCCAAAAAATCGAAGGCTTCGGCTCGCGCTCTGGCGCGACGACGAAGAACATCGTAATCGCGGACTGCGGCGAAGTCAAGCCGGAATAGAGGGATCGGGGACGTGGCCCTCGCCGGGCCACTGCTTTTTGAACGCGTACCGAAGCAAGTGTAGACAGGACCCAACCCTCACCCCGGTTCCCGGAGGAACCGACCCTCTGCCTCGGGAAGGGCGAGGGTTCCGAATTCCACTAGCCCGATCCTACTGAAACTTCTCGAAGTTCTTCGTGAACATCGCCAGCAACTCTTGCGCTTTCGCGTCGTAGGCTGCCTTATCAGACCACGTGTTTCGCGGCATCAGCAGTTCGCTCGGCACGCCGGGACACACGGTCGGCACCGAGAGCCCGAATACGGGATCGGTCTCAAAAGTCGTCAGCGCGCCGTTGAATGCCGCGTGGATCATCGCTCTCGTATAACTCAGCTTCATCCGCGCGCCGACTCCGGGGCCGCCGCCGGACCAGCCGGTGTTGATCAGCCAGACCTTCGAGCCGTGCTTGCGCAGCTTTTCGCCGAGCAAGTCTGCGTACATCTTCGGGCGCAAGGGAAGGAACGGTGCGCCGAAGCAGGTGCTGAACGTGACAGTCGGCTCCGTGATGCCCGCTTCGGTTCCGGCAACCTTGGCGGTGTAGCCGTTCAGGAAGTGGAACATCGCCTGCTCGGGGGTAAGTTGCGAAACGGGGGGCAAAACGCCAAACGCGTCGCACGTGAGGAAGCAGATATTCTCGGGATGCCCACCGACGCTCGGGATTACCGCGCCGTCGATGAACTCCACCGGGTAAGCGCAGCGTGTGTTTTCGGTGAGTGACGTGTTGTTGTAGTCCGGCACGCGATTGGCATCGAGCGGAACGTTTTCCAAAACCGAACCAAAGCGAATCGCGTTCCAAATCTGCGGCTCGCCTTCCTCGCTCAGCTTGATACACTTCGCGTAACAACCGCCTTCGAAGTTGAAAACGCCTTCGTCGGTCCAACCGTGCTCGTCGTCTCCAATCAGGTTTCTTTCCGGGTCGGCAGAAAGCGTCGTCTTACCCGTCCCACTTAGGCCAAAAAACAACGCTGTATCACCGCTGTGCCCGATATTCGCGGAGCAATGCATGCTCATTACGCCTTTGAGCGGAAGCAGGTAGTTCAGGATCGTGAAGACCGACTTCTTCATCTCGCCGGCGTACTGCGTGCCGAGAATGATGACGGTCTTTTCGGCGAAGTTCAGCGCGATAACGGCGTCTCCGCGAGTGCCATCGACGGCGGGATCGCAGGAAAGAGAGCCCAGGTCAATGATCGTCCAATCCGGTTCGTAAGTCTTTAACTCCTCGGCGTTTGGGCGGATGAGGAGCGTCTTGATGAAGGTCGCATGGTAGGGCCGCTCGACTAGGAATCTGGCTTTGATCCGGTGATCCGGGTCCGCGCCGCCGAAGGTGTCGATCTGATAAAGAGCCTTCCCGCGGATGTATTCGTTGACCTTGTTCTTTAGGCGAGCGAAGACTTCCGGTTCCATCGCCGTGTTGTTCTCCCACCAGATCTTCGCTTCGCTTCCCGGCTCACGGACGACGTGCTTGTCCTTCGGCGTGCGGCCCGTGTACTTTCCGGTGTACGCGACGAGTGCCCCGTTAGCAGCCAAGGTATCTCCGCTCCGTACCGCGTGCTCGATAAGCTCGGTGATGCTCAGATTCTTGTGGAGGGACGCGACGGACGAGAGATTGAACGGAGTAGGATTGGCAGCTATGGACGACATTGTCAATTTTCCGGATACAGACCCACCAGAGCGAGCTTTGGTGGCGAATCTGACATCATTTTACCCGGTTGATTCTCCCGGGTCGAGTCCCTTGAACTACCCGTCAGCGGTCACAATTGGTGAGCGTTGATCTCAGTTGCATCAGCACTTGCATCCTTGGCCTGGACATTCGGATTGACTTCGGAAATCGACAGGCTGATTGGCCTGGCCAACGAGGAGTCGTTCGAACGGGTCGCAGGTTCTCGCGGAGCACTCCTATGCGCCCGTCGTACTCAACGTCATTGCGACGGGGAGAAGTGACCTAATTTCAAGATACAAAGGAGAGGGAGCCTGGAATGCCCTCGTCGAGCGACGAGCGAATGGCGGACAAGCTCTTTGGTCCCTGATTGCCTGCCGTCCAAAGTCAGCGCTCGAGTATGTGGCCAAGGCTGAGCCGATGGAAGTCCTCGGTTCCATCAGAACAATCGTGCAAGCGGACCTGCAGGACTATCGGCAAGTTGACTAAATCCGACGTCAATCAGTCTCCTTTCTTGGGCATCATCGCAAGATTCCCCGAAAATTAGGTTGGCCTGTTGCTCCATTTTGGCGGCGAACGCGGATCCTTCAGGTTTAAATCTAGCGCGTACACTGGCTCGTGATGAGGTATCGGAGGTCCGCATAGCGGCACTCGATGCGTTGCGTGCAATCCAATTCGCGCCGCGGTGGGGGGCACGACAAAATCGTACTTTTTGAACTAGATCTAAGGCCGCAGAACGCGCCTCGGATCATCCACGAGCCTCTCAAAGTGTCTGACGTTGAAAGTCAGGATCTGGCTCGCCCCGGCTTTGTCTGCCGCGCGGACGTGCAGCAGATCGTAAAAGCCACCGCCCTGGACATGGCGGTGATCGGCTTCCTGCAAGCACCAGAGGTAGTCAGCTTGATCTAGGTTAATGACCTCAAAGCTTTCGGTAATGGATGTTACCGCTCTGAAAGCCACAGTAGGACTCACTCTGGGAGCGACCTTCATTCCGGTAAGGACGGAATAGACCTCTGCTAGAGCGTGGGTTGAAACGACACTCTGAGGGTGGGCTTCAAGCGCCAACCATGCCCGATCATGTTCCTCGTGTGGCTCGTGAACAATGGCAACCAGAGCCGACGTGTCAAACAGGGTCATTACAATTTTCGCATCCTGACGTCATCAAGAACCTTGTTGTAGTCAACACGGTCGGTCTTCGACCCCTCGATAACAAGGATTCCCTGCCGCCAATGGGCCTGCCCGACTTCAACAGGAGCAAGCTCAATGTGGGAGCCGCTCACTTCAACGGTCAAGCGGCTCCCTTCTTCTAGTGCGAGGGCTTCCCGCACCGCCTTGGGCAGGACGATCCGACCCTGCTTTCCCATCGTGACTTCCATATATGCCAAGTATGCCACACATTCGTGCCACAATTGTAAAGAAAGTGGCACTGTTTATCAAAGACGAAGCGTGTATGCTCTGCGCATGAAGTTCCCGCTCGCTCTCGGTTGCGTCGTTGGTGCCGCCGTTATTATCGCCAGTCAGACGACTTACAAACTCGTCATCAACGGAAAGGATTCGAAATCCGGGCCGATCATGGTGAAAGATAAGCTCTACGTGCCCATCGATGCCCTGAAGGCGGCGGGGCTTTCGGTCACCGTCGACAAGAGCACCGTGTCCATCAAGTTCCCGAAACAGACGGCCGAAGGCGGCGCGTACCAGCAAGATGGTCAAGAGGGCAAGCTCGGCGAATGGTTGTTCAACGGCATCTGGAGACTCCGAGTCGCGTCATTCACCAAGCGTGAGGATGGCCCAGGCTATCAGGCGGTGATCGAAATCCGAAACGGAAGCAAGTATCCGGGAATCTCTTTGGCCGGGACGGGCTGGAACGGGATAACGCTTGCCCTCGAAGACGGGAACTCGGTTTCTGCCACCTCGGACGCGGTTGACCTTCGTGACGCCGGTTTGGCCCAAGGCGCGTCCTTCACGGGAACCGTGTTATTCGATACGGAAAGCGCGAGCAAGCCGGATCGAATTATTCTGCGTCTTGATCCCAAAGGTCTGGCCGGTACGAACATGACGTACTCGGTCGCAAATCCAAGTTTCCGTATCAGCGTGAAAGACTTAGCGCATTCGATCGATTGAGATAATCTCAACCGGCGGCGTCAAGGTCTGCTCATCCGCCTTCGACTTCTGAATTTTCCGCACGGTATCCATCCCTTTGGATACTTTGCCGAACGCGGCAAATCCTTGGCCGTCGGGATTGCGCTTGCCTGCGAAGTCTAGTTCAGGCTGGCCGCCGATGCAGATGAAGAAGTCGGAGGTGGCAGTGTCCGCTCCGTCGCGCGCCATCGAGATTGTGCCGTCTTGGTGGAGAATGCCGGTCGCGTTTGTCCTTTCCAACTTGATCGGCGGGTAGTCCTTTTCAGCGTAGGAAGGGTTCACACCGCCTTGGATCACTTCGATTTTCACCTTCTTGTCAGGCTGATTGTCCATGGTCACCGTGCGATGGAATTTTCCCGCCTTGTAACGGCCCGCGTCCACATATCGGAGGAAGTTTGCGGTCGTTATCGGTGCCTTGTCCGCGAACAGTTCGACTTCAACCGCTCCGAACTTGGTCTGGATTCGGACGCTTGGATTCTTGACCGGGGCAAAGTGCACTGCCACCGAAAAAATGACGGCGAGCAGCAGTGTTATCTTCATGCGAGTATGGTATCTGAATCCGGCGTCTTAACAGACACCGATCATCCGAACTATACTAGAAGGGTGAAGAACGCCCAAGAGATTCTCGAAGACGCCGATCGTCGGATGCAGCACGCCATTGAAGCTATGGTTCACGACTTCTCAACGTATCGCACCGGGCGGGCGAGCCCGAACGTGCTCGAGCGCGTGCACGTCGAATACTACGGTACGGATACGCCGATCTCCCAGATCGCGAACATCTCAACGCCCGAGCCACGCCAACTGCTCATTCAGCCTTACGACAAGTCGCTCATTCCCCTGATCGAAAAGGCGATCCAGAAGAGCGACCTGGGAATGAACCCGACCACCGATGGCAACGGTATTCGCCTGATCTTCCCCCAAATGACCGAAGAACGTCGAAAGGACATGGTGAAGCAAGTCAATAGCCGAGCTGAGAATGCCGCCGTCGCCGTGAGAAACGTCCGCCGCGATGCGAACGAGCACCTGAAGGCCCTGCAGAAAAACAAAGAACTCAGCGAAGACGACCTCAAAAGTCAAGAAGCCAAGGTTCAGAAGATGACCGACAAATACGTCGACGAAGTCCACGCTCTGCAGAAGAAGAAAGATGTCGAGCTTATGGAAGTGTGAGGGGGAGGTGTTGGGTATTAAGGTATTAAGGTATTAGGGCTTTAGCGGTGACTGGCTAGCTGACCTTCTCTAGTCGCGGCGCACAGGCGCTCATACGCGATATCCATGAGGGGAGCTAGGTTGACAACATCTTCCCGGTTGTAAGCGATGAGCCGCTCCAAGACTCCCGAGCGGCCGCGCAGGTGTTCGCGCCACATCTTCACCGCGTCGAATCCGGTGAGTCCGTCGGTCTCTTCGCTCCTCAGGAGTCCGAACTGCTTTTCAATTTTCTTCAGCCCGCCACGTATGTCGAGCGATCTTAACAAGGGGCAGAGGTCGAGGTGAATCTGGTCCATGTGGATTCCCCGGAAGCGCTTTTCAAGAACGGGCAAGTCGAATCCGGTCCCGAAAAAGGTCACGATCATCGAGTACTTGGAAATCACATCCCGGAAGTTCTCAAGGTTTTCTCCCTTGACGAAAACTTGAAAGTTCTGTCCGTCATAGAGGCCGATAACCGTAACTGAGTTGTCATCGTTGGTGCCGTCGGTTTCGATGTCTAAGAAGACACAGTTGCGGCGAAACTCGGGCCACGCTCGCCATGCGTAGCGCTGCCGTAGTTTGCGGGCAAAGTATTGATGTTCCAGGGCCTCCAAGGCGGCTGATGAGCGCCGGAGCTCCCGAATCGCGGTTTCCCTGCTTGCACTGCCGACCGACCATTTCGTCCCACTTAGGAAGCAAGTCCAATCATGACAGCCTTGATCCCAAAGGCGGCGCTCGGTTTCAAGGCCGATGCCGGGCAAGTGAACGAACGTCTCTCGGAGCACCTAGCCGCCGTATCCGCCGCGACGGATGGGCTTCGGCACAAGTCGAGGATCTTGGGGAACGGTGATCGTTAAGCCGGTGCTGTACCAGGGGTTGCGTTTGGCAACGTCGGTGCCGTACCAATAGAATCCGGTATCGAGGTTCTTATCAAACTCCCCCGCAATCCGGACGATTGATTCGCCCTTAATGAAACCCTTCATTTGTCCGCCAAACCACTGAATGCCGCGCCACGAGCCGACAACTGTTATCTTGCCCTTTCCGAAATAGCATTTGCGCTTTAGCTTCGGATCATCAAACTCCTTCTTGAGTTGGCCCTCCATCTTGACGTCGCCAACGACATCGATCAGGAGTACAGTTCCCTCGAAGCTGAAAGAGGCAGTCCCCTTGCCTTTGATCATTTTGAAGCTACCGATCGCGGTTTCAAAGTTCAAAAGGTCCAGTTGCGCGGACGAAAAAGCCGCCGCCGCGATCAGAAATAAGCATAGGATGGGCTGAAGGATAAGTCTCATCGTGAATCTAAACGCAATTTTAGCTCAAAAGGTGCCGGAAGGATCAGATGCTTTGTATGTGGGATGGATGGGATGGATGTATGGATGGATTGCGTGGAGTGATGTGTACGGAAGAAACTGGGCTCGGCACTTTTCCTTTGCGAAGGGCCCGCATCCCACGCATCCAATCCATCCCACATCCGCCCCACATCCCCCTTCACTCCCTTCTCAGGGCAACAATCGGATCTAGCTTGGCAGCACTCAGCGCAGGGTACAGCCCGAAGACCATCCCAATCAACGCAGAAAACGCGGCTGCGAGAATGGCGGCAAACAGCGGGAAGGGCGTCGCCAAGCCTGCCTCGGTCGGCCATTGCATCGACGCGGTCACCATCGTTACAACCAATCCGATCAACCAAGCGATCGTCATTCCGATGATCCCGCCCACCATACTGAGAGTCGCCGATTCGACCAAAAATTGAACCAAAACGGAGGACGCCCGGGCGCCAACCGCTTTCCGGAGACCGATCTCCTTTGTTCGCTCGGTGACCGAGACCAGCATGATGTTCATGATGCCGATGCCACCCACCAAAAGCGACAGGGCGGCGATGGCTGCGAGCAACATTCCAGCGACGCCCAGCACACCGTTGATTGTCTTCAAAATCGACTCATTTGAGTCCACGCGGTAGATCTTTTTATTCCCCGAGCGCGCCATCATCGCTTCCCAAACCCGCGTCATGGCGTCGTCGACGGAGGTCCCTTTTTTGGGTTTCATGCTAATGAGCATGAGTTTGTCGCCGCCTTGGAACTTCTTTTGAAACGTGCTCAGCGGCATGTAGATGTCACGGGAGTTGTTACCTCCGAATGCATCGGACCTTTTGACAACGCCGACAACCTCCAAGGTGATTCCCGGCAAGATGATCTGCTTCCCGATCGGGTCATCGCCGGTATATTTTGCGGGCGGGGCACCGGGAACAGCGGGCCTGGGCGTGCCCTCGCTAAAGAGCCGATCTCGAACGTCCTCGCCAATGATGCAAACATTGGCCAGAGACTGAACATCCCCCGCGTTAAACTTCCTGCCGCTCAGCAACGTGTAGCTATTGAGGTCGAAATATGCCTCGTCAATCGCTTTCGGGCTGCCGTTATCGAGCATTCGATCGCCATAGGCAACCTTGGCCTGCCCGCCTTGGGCAAAGGGCGAAACGAGATCGAGGACGGGTACTCGCTCTCGCAAGTACTGGACATCGTCCATCGTGAGCCCTTCAATCGAACCGATCGTCTCCCGCTCACGGCGGCCTGGATCGTAGAAAACATAAATGGTCTCGGCCCCGAACTGGTTGAACTGGTTGCTCATGTAGCTCTGGAACCCGTTCGAAACCATGACGATGATAGTCACGCTCATGACCCCGATGATCACACCGAGCATCGTGAGGAACGCGCGCAACTTATGTAGCCGTAGCATTTCCAACGCGATGAAAAAGGATTGAATGACCGTCATTGCGGGCCTCGTTCAGCCCCCATGATGCCCGAGCGGTCCGGCCCCGTGAACTTGGGTCGCTGAACCTTGTCGCCTTCCTTCAACCCTTCGAGAATCTCGATGCTTGCTCCCGTAATGAGGCCAACCTTCACGCGCTTCTTGATCGGCTCCGCTTTCAGATCCTTGGGATCAGCCGGCGGAAACTCGACATAGCGGCCCTCCTTGTCTTTCCCGACGTATTCGCTGGGCAAGGTTAAGACGGCGGTACGTTTAGCCACTGTGAGTGTGCACTTCGCCGACATCCCGCTTCGGAGCTGGCGATCCGTTGTTGAAAGCCAGATTTCGACCTCATACTTTACAACGCTGTCGGTGTTAATCATCGAGTTCGTCGCGCTCGCACTGATTGCGGTGCTGGCGGGAGCAACTTTCTTGACGACGCCGTCGAACGACTTCTCAGGCAACGCGTCGACCTCGACCTTTGCTTTCATTCCCAGAGTCAGCTTAGCGGTGTCGATTTCGTTAATCGTAAGCTTAACCCTCAGGGTCGCCCGGTCTTCGATTCGGAGAATGGGAGTTCCCGAAGAAAAGCTGCTCAAGCTGGCGACGAGCTCGCCTTCTTGCATGAGTTTCTTGGTCACGATGCCGTTGAGGGTGGAACGAATCTGGGTTTCTCCAAGTTGGCGTTGCGAATCTTCCAGCACGCTTTGAAGCTGATCCACGGACGATTGACTCTGAATGCGAGACTGGATGAGGGTCTCAACGTCCCGCAGGGAGGCCCGTGCCGTGCTAAGCGCCGCCACCGCGTTGTCGTATTCGCGCTTTTTGTTCCCGTCGACAAGGGCATTAGCGTTCGTGCGATCCATTTCGGCCTGCGCGCGGCGTTGGTCTTCGATCGCCCTCTGCTTCTCGATTCTCAACTGGGTCTCAAGTCGTCCCGCATTCTCCTGGGCTTGCTTCAGACGGACACGAGCGAGTTCCAGGCTCAATGCGGCGTTTTCGACGACTTTTGTGGCAACAAATCCCTGATCACGTAGCTCCCGTTGCCGGTTGTATTCCGATTGCGAGTTGTCGAAGTTCGCCGTCGCCTCGCGAACTGCGACCTCGGTCGCGACACGCTGATTCGGGTGCGCGCTCTTTTCAAGCCGTTCCAGTTCCTGCTTCGCGGAATCCAGGGCGGCCTTTGCCGTTCGGACGGATGCATTCGTCAGCGTCGGCTGAGCGGCAAGTTCAGTTTTTAGTTGAGCAACGCGGATTTCCGCCTGCCGAACTCCGGCCCGGGCGGTAATCCGCCGCTGATCGATCTCGATCGTGGTCCGAGTGACGCCACTACGCGCGCCTCGCAACTGGGCTTGATCCTGGCGAACCTTGAGTTCGGTTTCCTGAGGATCGATCTCGGCGATGAGTTGGCCAACCGTGACCGTGTCGCCCTCGTCGACATAGAGCTTTTTCAAACGCCCAGAAGCGCGACTCTTAACCTCGACCGATTTGACCGCGTCGATCGTCCCGGTTTCGACGACAATTTGCGCCACGTCGTCTTTCTTCACCGTGGCAAGTCCTGTATCCTTGTTTTTGGCGGCTTCCGCCTTTGCCTTTTGGCCCTGAAAGACGTAGTATCCACCTCCACACAGCACAACGAGCACGAGCCCCAAGATCAGCGCAACCTTCTTCATCCCTGCTGGCTATCGTGACGTATGGGAGGAGGTTGTCGCGGGTGTTTGGGCCTTTCGGCTTAGCAACTCTTTAGCGGGCGTATACTGACCTGAGACCCATAGTCGCCCCGTGCCGACGACGAATATGTCCGCTGGAGGAACGCCAGGGAACCTGACCAGCCCCCATTCTAGTTAGGGGAGGAGATCGTCTACCGCAATAGTTTGGCCACGCGAAGAGAATGTGCTCCCACGTACGTAAACCTGCACGCTAAGGTACGAATGACCGTCTCCCTGGGTGTAGACTTCCACGCGATGGTCCTGAAGACTGACGATCCAGAGTTCGGGAATTCCAAACTTCGCGTACAGCGGAGCTTTTCGCCCTCGATCGAAGGGTAGGGTCGTGTCCGAAACCTCTACCGCGAGCAGGATGTCCGCTCCGCCAGGATGCTGATCGGTGTATTCCCGAACGGTACCTCTCGTGATCACGACGTCCGGTTCGGGCTCACTAAGTTCTCCCAAATGCAATGGCAACTGGATTCTCTGGTCTGCTTCCGGCCACGCCTGGGTCAGGGCTTTGGACACAAGCTGGATCGCAGTCGCATGCAGACTCTTTTGCGGGCTCATTTTCTGGATGACCTCCCCCTCGATGAGTTCGAGTCTCTCCTGGGGCCCGAACACGCCTTGCTCGGCGGCTAAGTAATATTCGGCCACCGTCATGGGCCGCAGCTTGGCTCCGTAGGCGACCGAGGATTCTCGGATGACGTCGCTCATGTTTCTATTGTACGGCAGGACTGTGAAGAAACGGTCGTGAGGGCGTACGCGTGCTCTCGTTTCCGTCGACGCCGCGACCTCTCTTCCGTTCGCCCTTTCGATCTCTGGGAACATCTTCGCCCCCTTTAGCGTTCATAATGAATACAACATGGGGGCGAACGGGTTCGACAGAGCTGGTTCGACTTTCGGTTGCGAGCCGAGGCGCCGTTGGCCTCGTTAAAAGCGGCAAAAAAGTAGTTGCGAATA
>JBKJJL010000303.1:0-17936 GCA_046597875.1 Fimbriimonadaceae bacterium
TTACTTCATCCGCGTTGGAGTAATCGGTCCAGTCCGGAGACAGAGCGTGGCGATCCACGCGTTTTCCGTTCACGAACAGCTCGTAGGCGCCAAGAACGGCAACGTGAACCAGCGAACGGGCGGGAACTTTATCAAGCTCAAATGTCTTCCGAAGCATTTGCGCGGGCAAGGCGTCTGCTCCGAGTGCAGGGTGCGATTTCAGATCACCATCGGTCAGATTCTTGACCGACCACAACTGACTTTCTAATCCATCGCTTGCCGAGACTTTCGCATTCAAGGAATGAATCGCGTCTCCACCGGCGACTTCAAGTTCCGCGAGAGACCAGCCAAAGTGGCCCGGATTTCGCTCCCTCAACTTCGTCAGAACGAGCTTGACTTTCGTTCCTTGCACGGGTGTAAAGGGAACCACGTAGGCTTGCGTGTGCATCTCCAAATCGGTCGTCTGGGTAGCCACGGTTTTGCCGTCGACTTCGACCCGAAATTGCATCGGGAACAGGAATCCGGGGGTCTTGGATGTCCAGTCAATGGGCTCAGAAGGATGCAGGATGATTCGATCGATTGTGCGCGCGGTCCCAAGGTCGATTTCTGCCCATTTTTCCTTGCTTGGGGTGGTTTCCAGAACGCTGTGGAATCCGTTCTGAGGCTTCTGGAAGGGCGGAGGATTCACGGGAGCCTGAATCCATTGGGCGGGCCAATCTTTGGCGAGCCGAAGTGTTCGAAAAGGCGTCGGGGTTGACCACTCGCCCGCCTCGCCGGCATGATCCCAGAGGCGCACGCGGACCGAATAGTCTTGTCGGGCAGATAGGGGTTGCCCGAAATATTCGAACCTGCCCGTGTCGCCCTTGATCTGGGGCGATTCGTAGGTTAGGCCCTCCCCGTTGATCTGGATCTGGAATGCCGATTGCTTCGCACCTGGGCGAGGATCAGCCACGCGCCATTCAACGAGTGGCTGGGCTCGGCCCACCGCCATATTGTTCGCAAAGCCTTCGACGAGAACGTGATCGGCGCGGATCGGAGAAACTGCCATGAGGAGGAGGAGCGGCGCAAGGACCGACATACCCAGAACCTTACCCGCTTACAGCCCGAGTCTGGGAAGCACGAGCCAGAGTCCGAGCATTGTGACGCCAAATCCAATGACATCGAGCATGAAGCCAGACTTCATCATCTCCTTCGAAGGAACAAGGCCGGAGGAGTAAACAATCGCGTTAGGTGCGGTGCTTACAGGCAACATGAAGCCCATGCTGGCTCCGATCGCAACGCCTAAGGCGGGAGCAATCGGCGAGACGTGGGCGCCTTGAGCGAGGCCAATCGCCATCGGCAAAAGTGTTGTCGCGGCAGCGGTATTGGAGGCCAGTTCGCTTAGAATAATCGCGGCCGCGGTCACGAGGGCGGTGATCGTCCAGAGCGAGTTTGCACCCGAAGATTGGGCTGCAAGTTCGCCCAAGTCCTTCGCCAAACCCGATGCGAACATGGCTTGGCCCAGAGCGATGCCGCCTCCGAAAAGCAGAATCGTTCCCCAATCAATCTGGGTCGCATCTCGCCAGGTCATCTTTTCTTTCTTGTTCGACACGGGCAAAACGAACAAAAGGGATGCGGCAGCGAGGGCGGCAACAGAAGCGGGAATGTGGCTGACCAACCACTTCGCCTTCGGGTGATCTGATCCCAAAACAACTCCAGATATGTCAGGAATGATCCACAGGAGGAAAGCAGTCACAAATGCGATCAGCGCATTGCGCTGAGCCGCATTCATCGGGCCCATGTCGGCAAGTCGCGCGACCGCCTCCGTTCGCGCATCCTGGGTCGGTGGGGCCCCCTTGCCGTACATGACCCGAAGGACAACCCAGGCGGCGAAGACCATGAGGATCGTGATCGGCATTCCGAACGCCATCCACTGGGCAAAGGTGATTTTGATCCCCGTCGCCGCTTCGATCTGCGCCATCGCGATGAGATTTGGAGGCGTGCCGACCGGAACTCCAACCGCAACGCTCGATCCCCACGTGAGCATGAGCATCACCCCAATCGGAAAGGTTCCCCGTTCCTTCGGAAGCGCAGAAAGCAGGCTCAATCCGATGGGCAAAAACATCGCGGTGGTCGCCGTGTTCGAGACGAAGAGCGAGATCACGCACGTGAGGATTCCCAAGGCGAGCAAAAGCGAAGCCGGACTCCGCGTCGCCCACGGCCGGCTGAGGAGAAGCCAGGCGAACCGGTCGCTCAGCTTGCTTATCTCCATCGCTTTCGCGAGGATGAAGCTTCCGATGAAGAGCGGAATGATCGGATCACCGTACGCTCCGAACGCCTTTTTTTCGTCCACTCCTGCGATGAGGACGAGGCATGACGTGCTGATCAAGGCCGTCATTGCGTGGGGCAAGAGCTCGGTGATCCAAAGGACAACCGTCGCCGCGAAAACGGCGCCAACGAGGCAACCCTCATACCCGCGCAGAACGTACCACGTGAGCCCGAACGCGATGAAAGGAGACAGCGTTCGAAGGACCTTCACGCAGGTAGGGACGAGCAATGCCCCAAAAAGTCATCCATTCTCGACCTGCCGTGAACTACGCCCGCGTCAGAACTCGGGTGCCTTGTAACCGAAGATCATTTTCTTAACCTTTCGTCCGATACGTTGAGCAAGATGCCAGGGCTTCCAAGCCACGAGCCAAATCATGAAAACTCTCTCGATTTTTGCAATCAGGGCGGGATCGCTCGATACAACCCCGAGGCCATTTGCATGGGTAAACGCGGTCTTCGGGAGAGTGATTTCCTGAAAAAAGCGATGGACGCCGTAAGGCTCGCGCAGCACAGCCGTGTCGTGCATGAGGATCACGCCACCGGAGCGTACAAACTTCGACCAAATCTCAAAGTCTTCCTTAACGTCTTCATACCGGTGCCGTCCGTCGATATGGAGGATATCGATGGGTTTGTCCCACGTCTTGGCGACCTCGGCGAAGTAGCCTTTGATGAGGACAAGATTTTTAACCCCGAGGTCTGCCTGCCGGTCAACAACCGCCTGCATGGTGTCGCGATGCCCTGCCTCTGGGTCTCCTTCAAACGAATCGATCCCGTAGACCATGCCCGCCCCCGCACGAGCGAAAACGTAGCTTGAAAAGCCGTAGTCAACGCCTAACTCGACGACAACTTCTGGCTTGAGTTCATGAACGAGCCAGGTCGCGAAACCTTCGTGGCCGCGCCACGCCGAGACGATCGGGCCGCTCGACATCCTAGGCCACGACTTCCTCTTCTTCTTCTTCGCTGAAGTCGCCGATGAACTCCGCCCGAACCTTCGCCATCTCCTGCTGCATCTCCACGAGCTTGGCGTAGATTCCGTTTGGCGTTTCCAGAAGCTCTTCGTGAGTCCCAATCTCGGCGATTTTGCCTTGGTCCATCACAACCAGGCGGTCTGCACTTCTGAGCGTGGACAATCGGTGGGCAATCGCGAAAACCGTTCTGCCCTTCACGAGGCGATCCAACCCTTCCTGGATCATGCGCTCGGTTTCTGTGTCGACCGAGGCGGTCGCTTCATCAAGGATCAAAATTCGCGGATTGTGCAAGATCGCCCGTGCAATGGCAATGCGTTGCCTTTCGCCGCCCGAAAGCCGGTGCCCGCGTTCGCCGACATAGGTGTCGTAACCGTCTGGAAAGTTGACCACAAACGGGTGGGCGTTGGCGGCGTGGGCCGCTTCCATGACCTCTTCCATCGTGGCATCTGGGCGTCCGTAGGCGATGTTGTCCTTGATCGAGCCAGGGAATAGATAGGACTCCTGCAGCACCGCCCCAACTTGGCGTCGGAAATCTTCGATCTTGATGTGCTTCAGGTCAACGCCGTCGATCTCCACGTGACCCTGAGTGGGATCGTAAAATCTGAGCAGCACGTTGATTAGAGTGGATTTCCCGGCTCCGGAGTGACCGACCAAGCCGATCATTTCGCCTGCTTTAACCTCAAGGTCGATCCCGTGAACGATCTCGCGGGCTTTCTCGTAGCCGAAATGAACGTCCTTGAAACTCACCGCTCCCTTGATATCGGGCATCGGGAGCGAGTGGGTTGTGTCCTCGATATCCAGCGGCGTGTCGAGAATTTCGAACACGCGCTCGGCGGCGGTGAGCGACCTGGAGACCCAGTCAATGAATCGCTGGAGGCTCATTAGAGGTTCGCGCATCATCGTGACGTAACCAATGAAAGCGATCAGCTCGCCCGTCGTCATCTTGCCACCAAGGACGGCGTTTCCGCCGACGTACCAGATAACGAATCCGCTGAGGCTCATGACGAACATGACCATTGGGAAAAAGTTCGACCAGCCCAGCTCGGCGGTGTACGCGTTGTCGGCGAGATCCCTGATTCGGCGTTCGAACTTGGCTTCCTCTCGCTTCTCGCCTTGGAATGTTTTGACGACCTTCGTGCCTTGTAAAACACCATTGAGGGCCGAACTCATCCGCGACCACGAATGCCAATACCGGCTCCAGACGCGCATCATTTTCTTGCGGAACCGATTGACGGCCCACAGGACCAGCGGTACAGGGATCAGGGCCCATATCGCGATCTGCCAGTTCATCAGGAGCATCGCGATCGGGATGCCGAGAAGCAAGGCCGCATTGTTGAGCGTGATTGGGATGCCGTCCACGAGAACGTCATAGAGCGCGCCAGTGTCATTCGTAACACGACTCATGATCGAGCCGACATTGCGCTTGTCGTAGAAGCTCAGGCTCAGCTGCTGGAGTTTATGAAAGAGCTGGGTCCGGATATCGATGGCGACACCGCGGCTCAGGTAGGCGGTGTTCCGGTTCCGCGCTCCTTGCAGAATGCTGCTCATCGCTTGCGCGGCAACGAGGCCCCCAATGAGCCAGGCAAAGAGGTGAGTTTTCTTCTGGGTAAGAACGTCATCGATGAGATGGCGCGTGAGATAGGGCGGCAACAGCGCGATGACGGTGCCAAACGCGACGAGAAAGGTCGCCCAGAAAAGGCGAAATCGGTAGGGTCGGGTGAAGGCAAAAAGGCGAAGAAGGGTCTTGCCTCGATTGAGACAAGCGGGGCAGACATTGGTGTCCTCTGGAAGCGGTCGAGAGCACTTGGGGCAGGTCTTGAGGTTGTCCTCAATGTCGGGAACGGGTTTGCCCTGCACCAGCGCTTCAAGCTTCTTCTGCGCGTTGGCGAAGATTAGGTTCTTGCCCGTCGTTCCGCGAAGCAGCTCGATTCGGCGGCTGCCGATGTGAGCCATGAGAGCAGTTGCATCAACGAGATCTTCGACCTTGATGTCGTCGAGTTCATCTATGGACCATACGCCTAGGATTTCTTCCCCGGCGGGGGTTTGTTCGACTCGGTAGAGGTGGGTTTCAGTCGCAATCAGCCGGGCAACGCCGACCGAACCCATGCCGGTCAGGTCGGCATGAGTTTCGAAGAGAAGCGTCTCATCGGCAGGAATCAGGGCCATGGGGCAGGAGAGATTGTGACACCGGGAGCGGTGTTGAGGTGTTGAGGTGTTGGGTATTGGGTATTGGGTATTAAGGTATTGGAGTGTTGGGGTGTTGAGGTATTAAGGTATTAAGGTATTGGGTATTAGGTATTAGGTATTAAAGGGTTCGCCCCAATACCCAATACCCAATACCTAATACCCAATACCCAACACCCAACACCCAACACCCAACACCCAACGCCGTGCTAAGCTATCAACATGACACGACGTGACTTCATCAAGACCTCGGCGGCGGCGACCGCTACTGTAATGCTTCCCAGCGGCGTTTTTGCGCAGGGTTCGGACACGATCAAGGTTGGCCTCATCGGCTGCGGCGGGCGCGGAACCGACGCGATTCGCAATGCCTTTGAAGCTGACAAAGGCATCACCCTGTGGGCGATGGGCGACGTTTTCAAGGATCACCTGGACGGATCCGTCAAGGCGATCAATGATCTGAAGAAGCCAGACCAGTTCAAAGTTTCGAACGACCGGATGTTCGTCGGATTCGACGCCTTCGAGAAAGTCATTGCAAGCGGCGTCGATGTCATCATCCTCACCACGCCTCCCGCCTTCCGGCCCATGCACTTGAAGGCCGCGATTGATGCGGGCAAGCACGTTTTCATGGAGAAGCCAGTCGCGGTTGATGCGACGGGGATCCGCTCCGTCTTCGAATCGTCGGACAAGGCAAAGGCAAAGGGCCTCGCGATCGTCGCCGGAACTCAGCGCCGACACGATCTGGCCTACAACGAGTGCATGAAGCGCGTTCACGATGGCGAAATGGGAGATGTCGTTGCCTGTTACGCATATTGGAACCAAGGCGGCCTCTGGATGCACCCGCGCCAAGAAACCTGGAGCGATATGGAGTGGCAACTCCGAAACTGGCTCTACTTCACCTGGCTCTCGGGCGACCATATTGTCGAGCAGCACATCCACAACATGGACGTTTGCAACTGGGCGATGAGGGGCCATCCCGTGAAGGCAACGAGCCTTGCGGGCCGACAGGTTCGAACGGACCCGGCATATGGCCATATTTTCGACCACTTCGCCACCGAGTACGAATACGAGAACGGCACGAAAATGCTCTCGATGTGTCGCCAGATCGACGGAACCGCGAGTCGGGTTTCCGAGCGATTGGTCGGAACGAAGGGCACATCGGATGCGAACACCAACATCAAGGGTGAAAAGAGTTGGCGTTGGGAAGGCGATCGCCCGAACCCGTACATGCTCGAGCATCGCAACCTAATCGCTTCGATCCGCTCGGGCAAGCCGCTGAACGAGGGCCGCCAAGTCGCCGAGAGCACGATGACCGCGATTCTGGGCCGAATGTCTGCTTACAGTGGACAAGAAGTCACGTGGGAAGCGGGCTTGGCCTCAACCGTGAGCCTGATGCCAGCGAAGCTGGAAATGGGTTCGCTTTCGGTGCCAGCAGTAGCGGTTCCGGGTAAGACGAAGCCGGAGTAGTTTCGGAAATTAGAACGGGGCTGGTCTTGAAATCCTATTAGGGATGTTGCGTGATCGCGACAATCGTGATCATGCCCTGCTCGGGACCATAGTGCCAGAACACACGCCAAGCGGCGGGCGTATTATTTTCCGCATAGGATTCCCAAACCTTCTCGCCATTCTGGCCCTTCAGAGATTCGAAGTCATGGGATAAGAGGCCAGGATGCTGCGGATTGGATTCAATGTAACCAAGGCATTTGCGCACTTTCTTCAGTTTCTTAAGGTCTTTCTTATCCTCATCGAACTCAAGGTCGGACAGTTCCTGGCTTGCACGGATTGAGAACTCCAGCCTAAATGGCATGGTCAATCCTCGATTTCGTCCTCGGCGTATTGGGAAAAGCTACCGAGAAACTTTGTCTCACCACGGGCAGATTGCTCAAGGCCCTCCTTCACGGCACCAAGGGCCTCGTGATTATCCCACAGCCACTTTTCACGCTCCGGAATCATGGTCACTGGAACGAGCACAACGCTCCCGTCCTTCCTTCGATTAACTGAGAACATTCGGTGTGCGTCCTGTTTTCCCAGGGTGAATCGTCCCGAAGAATCAACCGTTTTTATCTCCAAAGTCTTAGGCATATTCATCCATTATGGCATGTTGGCACTCTGGCACAATCCCATTTGACCATTCATCTTATTATCTGACGCCTTCGGCGTATGTTGGGATACAGTTCGGGTTGCATTTCTGCGACTTTGAGCCCATTACCCCGCATTTTACGATCCGGGATCGACTTCTGCTAGCCCGTCTTTCAACTTTAACGACACCCTTGTAATTCGACGTCGCGCCATGTTGTCGACGCGCATCAGGCCCACGGGGGTTTCTACCGAATCCCCAATCCGCGGGACTCGTCCTGTCGCTTCCACAATCATTTCAGCAAGGGTTTCCGTCGCAGGCTCGTCATGGAGCTCCAAGCCCAGGCGTCCGACGAGTTCATCGAAACGTACGTCCGCTCTCGCGGTAACGCGACCGCCGCCGTGAACTTCCACCGGAGGGCGTTCACTTTCGAGCGTATCCTCCAACTCGCCGAACACTTCCTCCACAACGTCTTCCAGGGTGATCAGACCGCTGGTGCCGCCGTATTCGTCCATGACAATCAAAATCTGAGAGCGGTCTTCCCTCATGCGAAGGACAATGCGGTCGAGGGTCAAGTTCTCAGGGATGGTGATCGCGGGTCTCAAAATCTTGCGCAGGTCAAACTTCGGCTGGTTCAAGTTCTTGATAACGTCATGAACGTAGACGACCCCGATCAAGTCGTCGATGTCGCCCTTGCAAACGGGAATCCGACTATGCGGAATCGTGGCGAGTTTCGAGACGATTTCGTCGGAAGGGGTTTGAACGTCGAGCCACATCATGTCCAACCGATGGATCATGATGTCTTTCGCGGTCAAGGCGTCCAGCTTCAAAGTGCGGGTGATAAAGTCGGCGTGGCCCCGCTCGATTCCGCCGCCAGCCTGTCCCGCACGAACCAGCATGAGGAGTTCTTCGCGTTGGAAATCGTTGGTCGTCTCGGGTTTGATCCCAAACAGGCGCAGCAGAAATGATGCCGAGGTTTGCGCCAACCAGACGAGGGGGCTGAGGATTCTTGCGAGCACCTGCGTGGGCCCGGTTGTCAGTTTTGCGACCGATTCCGGATGTTGAAGGGCAAGATACTTGGGTAAGAGCTCACCCAAAACGACCATGAAGTAGGTGATCGCCAGGTAACTCAAAGCAAGACTGAGGGCTTTCGGGACATTGACCCCAAAGAGCCCACTGAGCAACTTTGTTACAGAGGGCTCCGTGACCGAACCGACTCCGATTCCGACCATTGTGATCGCGATCTGGGTAGTCGCTACGAGTTTGCCGACTTCATCCAGAGCGGACAAAACGCGCTTCGCCCCCCGATCTCCGCGCTTGGCCGCGCCCTCTAGGCGAGATCGCCGAGAACTCACGAGCGCGTACTCGGAAGCCACGAAGAAGATGCTCCCAAAAAGCAAGAGCACGCTGACGACAATTACAAGGCCGGGTTGGTCTTCCAAAAGATGCCTAAGGATTATGCGCGAGTCTTAGAACAAGGGCTGATGTCAGCCGGGCCAGCTCATCCATTCCCCCTTGGTGAATTACCTCGAATCCGTGAGTATTTGTCATCGGAATGCCCAACGTGATCGGCCTCGCGCAAAGACCTTTTGAGGCAGAAATAGAGGCATCGCTTCCTCCCCGAGTGAGGGCCTGGAACTGCAATCGCATTCCCAACTCCTTGCCGAGTTCCTGGAGAAGTTTTCCGTCGGACGCAGCCATTGTGGCGTAGCTGTCTGTCGCCCAGACGGTTGGCTGATCCGAGAGAATGATCGGTGCATCGCCGACGGCCGGGCCAAGTTCGAGGGCGATGCAAACGTCAGGATGGAGATCATGGAGTGCGTAGCAGGCACCTTCGCCACCGACCTCCTCGCTGACCGAAGCAATGAAAACGGCATCAACATCCGTACCCTTGAGCTCAGCGAGCGCAATCAGCCAAGAAACCAGTTCCGCGCGATCATCCAAGAAATATCCTGCGATGAAAGGGTTCATCGGCAAAAGCTCTCGCCGACTGGGGTGGATGACCACCCGGGTTCCCGGGCGGATGCCGGGCCTGGGCTCACCGATGAAAACGCGGGCCATTTCCCATGTAATGGGTCCGAGTTCGCCGCGGCGGGCTGCCGATGAAGGATCGGCGGTGTGGATGGAGCCGAATCCGAATACCCCGTTTACGGGCCCGAAATCGGATAAGACACTCACGGGTCCTTCACCCAGCTTCCAGGGGTGAAGCCCACCCATCGGCGCCACCGTCAGGAGGGTGTCGTGATCGATGCGCCGCACGAGCATCGCAATCTCGTCCATGTGAGCGGTCACGGCGACTTTGGGCTCACCGCGACCAACCTTTACGAGAACGTTTCCCTTCGCGTCGGTCGTGGGCTCAAGTCCGAGGGCGACAACCTGGGCGATCACCCACTCGCGAACGGCGTCCTCTTGCCCGGGAGGGCCCGGGAGTCGAACGAGCTCTTGCAGTAACTGGATGGCGTCCATCGCTCTCCACTGTAGCGCGTTCGAACCGAGGTCTGCCTCAGCTAACAGAAAAAACCGGCGAGCCCGAAAGCTCGCCGGTTCATTTAGAGAGGGTTACTTGGACTTAGCGCTCAGTGTTTGTTATCCGGAAGGCGAGGTCCTTAGTCAAGCGCATGCCAGTTTTCGTGCCCGCAATGAGATTGACGTCGTTCGCCTGGGACGGATCTTTTTGGATCAGAGAGGCGAGGTACCCGAGGGCTCCGCCGATCAGCGCATCCGTAAGAATGTTGCCCTTAGTGATGATCGCCACCAGCGCACCCGCACCAGCACCAATGCCCACATACTTCAAGCTATCATTCTTTGAGGAGGACTTTGCAACGAGTCGTCCATTCTCGTCTTCGACGCTCTTTGCGTCAAGCCCATTCAGCTTGCCCAAAACGGCAAAAGTCTGACCATCTGGCAATCGAACACGATCGAATGCGAGTCCGAGCACGCCTGGGGTGTTGCCACTCTTAGCGCGCGCCATCTCTACGTGGCCCTCGATCATGGTTCCGGTCGGCAAGCCCTGATAGTTGGTGTTACCATTTGTGTCGACGGTACCGGTGAAAGCATCGCCTTCCTTCGATTCGTGAGAGCTAAGCTTGGAGTTCAGCGTAAAAGGTACGACCGTGCCTGCTTCGACATTAATCAATGTGCCTTCGCTGGTACTGGTAGTGGTGTCGGTTGCGACCGTGTCAATCTCGACGGTTCGAGAACGGGCGACCCATTCTACAGTTGCCCCAAGAGATTCACTGAGGAAGCGAAGGGGAACCATGGTACTTCCGCGGTAAATAGTTGCCGGAGTATCAAGACTAACTTGTCGATCATTGACCAAGGCCATTCTTGAATCGATCACTAACTTGATGTGGTTGTTACCCTGCTGTGCGTGGACGGTTCGTGTGGAGGCATCCCAATCCACATTGGCTTTCATGTGCTCAAAAACGCCGCGAACGGGCACCATAACCCGGCCATTCATCATGACGGGCTGCGCATCTGGGAAGTTGACGAGATTGCCGTCGACAGTGGCTCTGATGTCCTGGGCGTTGGCAAGGCTCATCATCGATAAAGCGACAAAGGTTACAACGCCATGGCGTTTCCAAGTGCTTCGTCCTAAATGTGTTGCGTTGTGTTTCATTGTTTACCTCTAGTTCCCCAATTGGAGAATCTGCTATACCTATAGATGTTTTTAAAGATCAGGAGAGGCTCGGAAGCACATGCTCCCGCATAAGAAAGCCGTAAGAACGGCACCGCTAAGCAGGGCTCACTAGGTAAAATGCTTAGAATGACGTGGAAGCTCTTCTACGATGGAGGCTGCAACTTGTGCCATTCGTCGAAGCTGAGGGTGGAAAAATGGGCCGCGAAACGCGGCATTCCCCTTGACGTCGAGATTTTGCAAAGCGATGAGGGCGTCGCGAAAGGTTATGGCAACGCAATGGTTCTCGAAACCGAGCGGGGCCCCCTGTTCGCCGCCGAGGCGTGGATGGAGATCATGAAGATCGCGCCGTGGTACTTGCAGTGGCTGACTCTCCTGACGCGCATCGTCTTCCTAAGACCTTTGCTGAAGTGGGGATACGGTGTCGTCGAACGCAACCGTTTCCGATGGTTCGGAAAGCGGACGTGTCCGATACCAAACAAAGTCGCCTAAGCCACCAGGGCATCAACGACGTGCCCGTGCACATCCGTGATCCGAAAATCTCGTCCTTGGAACGGCACCGTTAACCGCTTGTGATCCACGCCCATGAGGTGCATCAGAGTCGCTTGCAGATCGTGCACGTGAACGGCCCCCTCGGTGAACTCGTGCTTCGTGGGTTCAATCGGGTTTCCGTCGGCATCGGCGATGTTGTATCCGTAGTCATCCGTTCGCCCGTAGCTCGTTCCAGCTCGGACACCCCCACCGGCCATGAAGACAGTGAAGCACCGTGGATGATGATCTCGACCGAACGCATCGAGCGACAGCGGCCCTTGCGAATAGCTCGTCCGTCCGAATTCGCCCCCCCAGACCACAAGCGTGTCCTCCAGCATTCCAAGTCGTTTAAGATCTTTGATAAGCGCGGCGGTGGGCTGGTCGGTTTCCTTGCATTGCTGCGAAATTTCACTCTTTAGCGATCCGTGCTGGTCCCAGCCTTGATGATAGAGTTGGATGAATCGAACCCCTTTCTGAGCGAGGCGACGAGCCAAGAGGCAGTTCGCGGCGAAGGTTCCCGGCTTGCGCGCGTCGGGTCCGTAGAGTTCGAAGACTTCGTCCGGTTCATTACTGAGATCGGTCACCTCGGGCACGCTCGTCTGCATCCGGTAGGCCATCTCGTATTGGGCGATTCGGCTCTCGATCTCGGGGTCAAGTTCCTTTTGGAACTGGAGTCGGTTTAACTCGCTCAAGCGATTCAGCATCGCGCGGCGGCCGGATTGGCAAACGCCGTCCGGATTGGAAAGGTACAAAACGGGCTCACCGGAAGAGCGGAATCGGACGCCTTGGTAGCGCGAATCCAGGAATCCATTCCCCCACAAGCGCGCGTAAAGCGGCTGATCGCCTTGGCCCGCACTGGCGAGGACGACGAAGGTCGGCAAGTCCTCATTCATCGAACCCAGCCCGTACGATATCCAAGATCCGAACGAGGGCCGCCCTGCAAGCTCGCTGCCGGTTTGGAAGAACGTAATCGCGGGATCGTGATTGATCGCCTCGGTGAACATGGACTTTACGAAACAGCAGTCGTCGGCGACACCTGCGATGTTGGGCAGGATTTCGCTTAACCACGCGCCGCCCTGGCCGTGCTGCTTAAAGGCGAAAGGAGAACCCGCAAGCGGAATCACGCTCTGGTTCGAGCTCATCGCGGTCAGGCGCTGGTTCTTGCGAACTTCGTCAGGGAGCGGCTGGCCGTGTTTCTCGTTCAGGAGGGGCTTGTAGTCGAAAAGGTCTTGTTGGGCGGGTCCTCCCGCTTGGAAGAGGTAAATGATGCGCTTGGCCTTGGCGGCATGATGGGTGCCGATGACCTTCGACTGCTGCCCAAAAGCGAACTGGGGAAGCAAAGATGCAAGGGCAATTCCTCCGAAGCCTTGCGCCGCGCGCCCGAAAAATTCCCGGCGCGTAAGGCCGAGGAGCGGGCTAATCGGGTGTTCTGGGTCGTGCGGGAACATCGGCTACTAGTTTTAGCACTTCCAAGCTCGGTGGAGCCCCAAACCCACCGCACCTGCGCTGATGACCGCCCACACAAGAGAGGATACGACCGCGGGAATCCCCGTCGCGCGCTGGAGGATCATGGCGTCGTTCTCTTGCATCGCGACCTGGCCGAAGCCGAACGTCGAAAACACTGCCTGAAGCGAAGCCAAGCACAAAAACGCGCCTACGAATTGGCCCAGCACCGCGAGTCCATCACCTTTCATCTTTATCGCGACTAGCCAAAAGAGGAGCCCGAAAACGATGCAAATTACCATTCCAATGGGATCAAAACGTACGTAAACGATCCACGCCATCCCGAGCGCGATCGCTAAGGATCGAAACGCCAACGCCGCTCCGGTAGCCGTTCGAGACATAAACAGGACGACCGCACCCATGAGCGTTGCCCCCACGTAACCCGCCGGCGCGACCGCCAAAATCCAGCCGTCGTACGACGAAGTCACGCCCGAGGCGTCGGGGAATATCTTGATGCTGATCCCATGCCCCCCGGTAGCGCTGGAGGCGAGCGCATGCCCCATCTCATGCAGCATGGTGTAAAGGAACTGCAAGGGCAGCGTCACTAGAGCCAGCACGGGAACCACCCAACTCGCCAGGGCGAGCGCGATGCTGGCGAGAAGAAGCTTTTGGGGGCGTTTCACCTGGCCCTATGGTATCACGACGACCAATAAAGTTTGGGCATTTTGCCGAAGTTCCCCGAATCCCCAACACCTTAACACCCTAACACCCCAATACCTCAATACCCAATACCTCAATCAAACATGCTCGCCGCGAACTCGGCGGGCTTGAAGTCTTTCAGATCTTCCGGCTTCTCGCCAGTGCCGATAAGCTTGACGGGGATTCGGAATCGCTTGTAAACCCCTAACATCGCGCCTCCTCGGGAGGTGCCGTCTAGTTTGGTAAGCACGAGTCCGGTTACGCCCGCATGCTTGATGAACTCTTCGGCCTGGCGAATCGCATTTTGGCCCGTATTTGCGTCGAGAACCAAGAGGATTTCCTCGGGCTTTCTTCCGAGCGCTTTTTCGGCGACTCTGGCCACCTTCTGAAGCTCTCCCATCAGTCCGGTTTTGCTGTGCTGTCGTCCCGCTGTATCGGCCAAAACGAACTGAATTCCGCGAGCCTTCGCGGCGGTGATGGCGTCGAAAATGACCGATCCCGAGTCCGAGTTGGGTTGGGAACGCACGATATCCACTCCGACCCGCTTCGCCCAAACTTCCAACTGCTCGATCGCCGCCGCTCGGAAGGTGTCGCCCGCTGCGAGGAGCACCGTGTAGCCCCGCCTCTTCAGAAGGTGGGCGACTTTTGCTATCGTTGTAGTCTTGCCAACCCCGTTCACGCCGACGAATAGAAACACGGTTGGGTCTTCTTCGGAAACGATCAAGCCCGGCGCGTCGTCCTGGCGCATCCGATCCGCGATGGACGTTTTTAGGCGACTTTTGATCCCCTCCGCGTCCGTGATCTTTTCATCTCTTATTGCCTTCCGAAGTTCATCCAGGATTTCGTGAGCGGTTTGGACGTGGGTATCCGCTTCGAGGAGGGCTTCCTCGAGTTCGTCGTACATCTGCTCGTCGATGACCCCGCGACCGAGCATTCGGTCGACCCGCTGCATGAGTTTTCTAAACATCAGCCTGCGATCACCAACTTCGAGAAGTCGCCGACTTTCAGGAGAACCGCGCAGACCTCGCGAAGCATTGCAAGGCGGGCATCGCGAACGGCGGGGTCTTCGACCATGACCATGGTGGCCTCGAAGAATGAGTTGATCGGGCCAGCGAGGCTTTTTAGCTGGCTTGAGGACCGGGCCGCTTCGAGCAGGGCAACCCCTTCCGCCGAGTCAAGTTTCGCGACATCTAAAGCGACCGCATCATATCCCTTCTTCTCTGCCGCCGAGACGATATTCAGTGGCCGAGTCGCGGCTTGGACAAAGGCAACGTCTTCGGCGAGTTCCGACATGAGGAGGGTGCGGCTTTTCAAGATCGCTGGCTGGAATACAAGCTCAGCGTCGGCAAGTACGGCATCGAGAACGTCGGGCCGAACATCCGGGAATAGCGTTTCGCATCGTTGCTTGAACACCTCGCGGGCGGCTGGTATCGGATCTTTCAGTTCCTTAGCGTAGCCTGCAGCGGCGTAGGAGAGAAGCTGCGCAAGGTTCAAATCGTCCCAGACGAGTGCCGACTCCATCGAAATCCCTGCCGCCCGACGCAACCCGTACGGATCGCTCGATCCGCTCGGCGTCAGACCAAGACCGAGGTAGCCCGCCAGCTTATCCAGCTGATCGGCCATGACAAGTCGAATCGCAGTCCTCGCGCCTGGACAGCTTGGCTCTGGATTCTTTGAGGGTTCGTATTGCGAGTGGATCGCCCAACAGACAGGGTCGGGAAATCCTTCACGACGGGCGTAAATGCCGCCGATGACGCCTTGCAGTTCGTCCAGTTCGCCAACCAGACCTGTACTCAGATCGGCTTTGGCGTACAACCCAGCCACGCGCGCAAACTCGGTTTCTTCATCGTCTGCGCCGGTCCGTCGCGCGATTTCTTCGCATAAGCGGGACAGCCGATCAGCGCGTTCGCGAACTGTGCCCAGTTCGGCTTGAAAGACGATCCCCTGGGTCTTTTCCAAAAACTCGTCGAGGGTATGTTTCTGATCCTCGTCGAAGAAAAACTTCGCGTCGGAGAATCGGGCGTTCAAGACCCAAGCATTTCCCTTTGCGACGACCTCATCCACGCCTCCATTGCGGATCGAAACAAATTCGTTCGTCAGGGAGCCCGCAGCTTCTCTAACTGGGAAAAACCGCTCGTGTTTGGCCATGACGGTGGTCAAAACAGGCTCGGGCAGGGTCATGTATAGGGGGTCAAATGTACCGAGCACGGCATTGGGCCATTCGGTGAGGTACGCGTTTTCTTCAACTAACTCTTGCTCAACAACCGCCCGGCCTCCACTGACTCTGTGCGCTCCTTCGGAGATCCGCGCCACACGGAGATCGCCATTCGGCTCAACTTCCCTTTCTCGCAATCCCTTCACCAACGCGTCAAACGTCAGAGACTCAAACTCACCCGGGAAGTTAAATCGATGGCCACGGCTTTTCAGTCCCGAAACAACGCCCTCCACTGAAAATGGGACCAACGCTCCCCCGAAGGAAGCGAGAATCCAGCGGATCGGACGGGCAAATCGCAATCGGTGCCCCGCCCAGCGCATGGTTTTCCCGAAGGTGAGCGAAGTAATCGAATCAGGAATGACCTCTGACAGA
Organism: Fimbriimonadaceae bacterium; assembly: GCA_046597875.1. Lineage (GTDB taxonomy): Bacteria > Armatimonadota > Fimbriimonadia > Fimbriimonadales > Fimbriimonadaceae > JANJUB01. The sequence goes on from JBKJJL010000303.1 coordinate 16,410, forward strand.
ACTTCAAGGGTGGAACGACCCGTGACCTGTTTCCGAACCCAGACGTACTCGCCTTCAACGTAAGCCGTCGAGACGTCCACACCCTGTCCGCGACAAAATCCTTCGAGCGCCTTGCTCGGTTTGCCCTCTGCGTCGTAAGCCGCCTGTTTCGAAGGGCCGCGCAGGACCTTTTCCTCGTCGGCCTGGCGTTCGGCTATCCCCACCAGTGATACGATAAGCCGGCGCGGAGTTCCCATCACTTCGGAAGCCTGAACCGACAATGACGCCTCCCCCAGTCTCTTTATCAGAAGATCGCGCAAATCGTCGCCCGCTCGTCGAACAAACGACGCCGGCAGCTCTTCGCAACCAACTTCTAGTAAAAGATCGGGCATGGGGTAACCAAAGTGTACCGTTCGAGCCCCCAGTGGGAACCAACGAACGCCTCTCATCGCGTATAACAGAAGGTCAGAAATGACAAAAGCCCTAAGTGCAAACTCGCCAAGGGCGGTAACTTACGAAGCGATGCTTCCAGTGCGACCGATTCGATGGATGACCTTAACCTTGGGGCTGTGTACAGCCTTGTGCGCCAATGCGCAAACCCCATTGACTCTCACAGAAGCCCTGCGCATGGCGAAGGATCGCAACGGTTCGCTCGCGGCGGCACGTGCGAACGTTCGAGCGAGCGCTTCAAGGGTTATCCAGGCTCGCGGAGCTTTCTTTCCGACGATTACGCCCTCGCTGAACTACTCCGATCAGTTCCGTAGCGTTTACACCGGAATCGGGAAGAGCAACGCGCTTTCATCAGGAACGAACACGGAGATCGAGGCCACGTGGCAAGTCTTGGACAACGGTGCTCGGGACGAAAGCTACAAAAGCGCTCGGCGAGGATTCGAAGCAGAAACCTTGGATGCGATTCAGACGTTGCGAGAAACCCTCGTCACGGTTTACACGCAGTATTTCGACGCGTTGCGGGCTCAAGAGTTGGTGAAAGTATCGACTGCCCAGGTGAAGCGCGCCAATGAAGCTCTCGCACAGACCGAAGCGCAGATTGTAGTTGGCGAAGCCGCCAAAAAAGATAAGTTTCAACCGGAGGCTGACGCGAAAAACGCGGAGGTTGATCGCCTTTCCGCCGAGTCACGGCGACGACAATCGGAAGCGAACTTGAAAGCCACGATCGGCTACGAAATGCGCGCCCAACTGCCCGACCTGGAAAAGTTTGGGGAACCCGACCGCTTGAGCTTGGTCTCCGATCAAACCAGCGCTCAGGGCTTCATCGCAGAAGGCCTCCAGAATCGAGCCGATTTGAACGCGAACCGCAAACGGATCGAGGCTCAGAACGCGGGTGTCCGCCTCACCCGACTTAATAATGGACTTACCTGGTCGGTCGATCTTGCGTACACCAAGACGTTTAGCCCCGACAACCAGAGCAATCGATTCTTGGGAATCTCCGCGTCCTACCCGCTCTTCGATGGCAATCGTTCCGTCGAAAGGATTCGGGAAGCGGAGCACAATCGGGACGCTTCGGTTTCTCAGCTGGAACAGCTGACG
>JBKJJL010000007.1:0-9415 GCA_046597875.1 Fimbriimonadaceae bacterium
TGGGCGTCGAGGCTTTCGATCTCTTGTCGCACCGAGCTTAAACGCTCTTTGATTTCGAGCAGTTCGCCGACTTTCCGAGCGGCGCGGAGCATCGTGACATAGCTGTCTTCCTCGGCGCGCATGACCTTCAGGCGCGCTTCGGTATCGGCGACTTGAGTCGTTACATCGTCGGTGTTTGTGTTGTCGCTGACAAGGGTTCCCATCGCGCGGATGGATTCGCAGACCGCATCGAACCGCTTCACCGGCACGCGAATCGTGACGTTGGCTTCCGGGAGCTGGCCCTCAGAGCCGGTCATGTTGTTGCCCGCGAGGAAGCCGCCATTCGCGGTCGCGATGCGGATCATGTCCCTCTGGGCTATGGCGACATCCTCGACGCGACGATGAAGATCGGCGGTTCGGATGAGGAGTTGGGGAGCTCGGGGAGTGATCGTCGTGCTTGGCTGGGCTGGACCTCCTTCAATGCCTTTGTCGCCTCGATTGTTGAAGCCATACAGGTTGGATTCCATTCTCGACTTGCCCGATAAATCTCCAGTTGATCCAGTCGATCCGGTTGCACCCGTTGCCCCTCCTCCCCCGCCTACATCCATTCCGCCGGTCCGGCGACCATCATTTTGAATGATCGCAGGCGCTTCCGAAACGTTGACTCCCGCGTGGGCTTCTGGGCTAAAGGCATCCACCTTGGATCTTGCTAACGAGTCCATGGACCCCTTAGATTGGGCATAAACGGGGAACGTGATCACGCAAATGATCACTGCGAACCCGACCGCAAAGTACGGCTCGGGACGCAGCCACCACGCGCGAGGCTTCTTCCTTAGCTTCGTCATCGTCGCCTCTGCTCCAGCCACAGCCGGCTCGCGCTTCATCTTCCTAATTTCAAATCCTAGTGCCTTCATCAGTTCAAGCTCCTCTTGCAACGCAGGGTCACCGGAGAGTGCCGCTTGAACTTCCGCCGCGCGGGGGGGCGAGAGTTCGCCGTCTAGGAATGCCTTCAAATCTTCGCGGATGTCGTTCATGCGTTTGCTCTTTCGGCCATGAAGGTTCGCAGATTCAGAAACGCGTGGTGGAGTCGGGATTTCACCGTTCCGACCGGAACATTGAGCACGCTCGCCGCTTCCTCGTAGGTCATTTCCTCCAACTCGTGGAGGACAATCACCTCGCGATGCTCTACCGAGAGCTTCGTCATCGCGCGGCGCAGGGCCTCGCGGTTAACGAGCGATCCTTCCGGGAAAGGTTCGCCGTGCTCTTCGCAGAATGCGTGGTCGTAGCTCATGTCGCTTCGTCGCCTGCGGGCTTCATTGCGGCACATGTTGTGGGCGATTCCGAAGAGCCACGTACTGAGGCTGCTTCGCTGATCGAACTTCCGAATCGCGTTTTGCGCGGCCAGGAAAGTCTCCTGAGCGGCGTCTTGGGCGGCTTCGGGCCCGATTCGGCGGGCACAAAAGCGGTAGATCGCAGCGTAATGTTCCGCTGCAATGGATGCCATCGCGTCCCGATCGCCTCGGGCGGCTCGTTCGATCAGCCCATTCATGTGCTGTTGCCTGCTGGTTTTCAGAAGGTTAGTGTCGGGATGGTTGGAAAGGGTTCAAGTGGAAATGGGAATTTCGGATGGGGGATGGATGGGATGCGGGCCGCAAGTCCAACAAGTCCAACCCGTCCCACTCCGGGAGCCCGCATCCCACGCATCCCCGCATCCTACATCCCCAATTCCGCTCTCGCCTTGATCGCTTCCAGGATGTTGTCCATATTCTTCACAACAATCGAATGGACGACTTTTTTCACAAGCGGGCCGAGGGTGGGCACGTTGTACTCGTACTCCAGAAATGAATCGAAGCGGGTTTGCCCCCCTTCCTCTTTGAACGCCCAGGTGCCTTCGAGCTTGTCGTAGTCGCCCTTAATCTGGCGGAACGTGCAATGGTGGTTCGCGTCGTCCCAGATGTCCTCTTGCTGCCAGCGCACTTTAAGCATGAACTGGGGGATGAGGCCGACGTAATCGCTCACGACGCGGGGGCCGTCCTCCTCAATGACAGTGAGGGACTTGACGTCCTTCATGTATTCGGGAAACGAGCGGTTGTCCTTGGCGATTTCGTAAACCCGAGCCAGGGGCGCGGAAATAAGGACCGAGGTCTCAACGGTGGGCATGGCCGGGAGTTTACCGGCGGCATCCTTTTCAAGCCCAGTTAAGCGGCGAAAAGGGAAGCACTTTTCCGTTCCATTTCTGCATTAATGATTGACATCATGACCTCATTGCTTGCGGGCTTTTGCAGGAAGTACTTCGCGCCCGCCTCTAAGCAGGCATTGCGATAGGTGGCCGGATCGCGAGCAGTCAGCACGATCACGGGGATCGTGGTATCTGGCAGGGCGGTTCCTAGTTCTCTCAAGACGTCAAGTCCATCTTGCCCCGGCAAGCCCAAGTCGAGAATGATCAAGTCGGGTTGGACGTCAATGATTGCCTGCACTGCCTCTCTGCCCCACGGCCAAAAGGAAGGCTTGTGGCCCTCGGAGTGCAGGCGAATGAAGAGCCCACGCAAGACATCCGGATCGTCTTCAATGATAAGTATCTTTCCCATATGGCATCTCATCGAACAGGGCACCAGGCACGAGACACCCGGCTTCCAAGAAGACTGATCTGGACAGACTTCACAAAGTTAAGTCGGGCAAATCATAACCCGTCGTTAGGCTGCTGCAGATTTTATCGCAGAAATCGGAACCGTAAAGCTGAAGGAGCTTCCGACCCCCACGACGCTTTCCACCCAGATTCGGCCCCCTTGACCTTCCGCGATTTCCTTCGAAATTGCGAGACCAAGGCCCAGTCCTCGACGTCCACTATCTCCTTTCGTACTGAGTTGATAAAGGCGATCAAAAACGAGGTCACGGTCTACGGCGGGCACTCCCACTCCTGTGTCGGCAACGCAGACCGTTAGTTCATTCTCGCCGCAGGAAGTCGTCACACGAACCGAACCCGGGGAGGGGGTGAACTTCAAAGCATTGACGATCAAGTTCGAAAGAACTTGTCTGGTTCGGGAGGGGTCGATCATCGCCAAAGGAAGTCCAGGAGTAACTTCGAACTCAAGGGTAAGGTTTCGCTCCTCAGCCTCTAACGCAAATGATCTGACGGTCTCTTCGATCAGGTTCCCGAGGTCGCAAGGGGAGAGTTCCATGTGCATCTTTGAACTTATGGAACGCGATACGTCCAGCAGATCACTTACCAGGTGCGTCAGCTCGTCTAGATTCCTAAGCGATATCTGCAGATATTCTCGCTGCACGTCGTTCAGCTTGCCGGGGACTTCATCGAGCACGAGGGTCAGGAATTGATACGATGCGCTCAACGGGGTTCGGACTTCGTGCGATACGTTCGAAAGAAAGCGATCCTTCGCCTCCAGCGCCGATTCGAGCTCGCGTGTGAGCGTAATGAGGTGGCCGCGCTGAACTTCCGACGTTTGATTTGCAGACAACAACTCAGAAGTACGCACGTGGACAAGGCTGGCTACCGCTTCATTCCGATTCCCGATAACGAGCAGAAAAGCGCCCAATATGCCAGTCATCACCATGCCGATCGCCAAGACCGCCCAGAGATCCCACGACGAATGGTTTGCCGCGAAGGTGCTCGTCGAAACGGCTTCGAGTATCCATGTCCGTCCGCCAACCTTTATCGGAACCTCGATCCTCAAAGCCTGTTTATCTGTCGAGGGGGTGCCAGATGCAATCAGGCTGCTTCTTGGTTCGGAATCGCGAAAAGTCGCCGTAACTCCCCCGTTACCCGCGATCTGAACCGCACGGTCCAGCATGGGGCCCGCGCGCATAACGCCAGCTATGACCCCCATTTGACCGATCAGTCTTTCCTGCAATCGAGAGGCCTTGCCCGATTTCAAAGGCAAGAAAATCAAGATTCCATCTTCGAACTCCGCGCTTCGGATGAGCCGGACCATTTTCGTCGCGACAGCCTCGTTCGAACTAATTGCCCGCATGACTGCGGTCCGACGATTTTCCTCCGACAGCACATCAAAACCCTCCGCGTGCTTGTTGGGTACACATGCTGTTGTGTTCTGGACGACAAGGTGAACGGGTCGATTCGCTGCTCTTCGTAGGGTTCGGTCCTCACCGAACTCTGTGATTTGGAAGGATGGATTCGAGATTTTGCCTTCTGCCTCGAAGGCCGCTCGTTCGCGCGCGGTTACGGCGACACTGTAACTGAGCGCCACCACGCTGGGATGCCGGACCAGTAGCGTGCCCGCAAACGCATCGAACTCTCGGGGTTCTATTTTCTGAGAGTTCCGGTAATAAGCCGCAAGTGCATGGACGACCTCGACATTCGACTGAAATGACTCCTTAAAGTTTCGGGCGACGTCGCGTCCGAGGTTATCAAACTCGTTCCTTGTCCGAAGGGCCTCCGCGCGGCTGGCCATGACGTAAGCCAAGACGACGAGCGAAATCATGCTGATGAGAGGAACCAAAATCGCAAGTCGCTGTGGCCACGATCCCTTCTGTTTTTCGAACAGGATGAGTACAACCGGCATGAAAACGGCAACCCCTACGGAATCGCCTGCGTACCAGGTAAACCAACTCCAAACCGTGTTGCTGATCGGTAGGAGCCCTGCCGCGGCGAGGGTAATCGTGCCCACCGTGGCGGAAACGAGACACGCTACGGGCCCGCTTAACGCGAGAATTCGAACAACATCGGGAGATCGAGCGAGGGAGCCTTGGTAGCTGGTGCACCGCCTAATGAGGCCTTCGCCGAGCAGAGCCTGCAAAGCGGAGCCAGTAGCAATCGCAGCTGCAACTGCGAGGGATTGGGCGGATAGATGCCCGCTCGTACTGATATTTATCAGGAAAGAGCCGATGAAAACGGCGGGCCAAGCCGAACGCCCAAGCAGCAGAAGGCCCGCCAAGGCAATCCCCGAAGGTGGCCAAACTGCGGTCGCGAATCCGGGTGGAATCGCCAAGAGCAATCCGAGTTTGCCGCCAATAAACTCTGCCGCGATGAGTAAAAGGAGGAGCCCACCGCGCGTGACTTTCGGATGCATGGTTGGGTTATCGGCATATTTGCGGGTCCATTGGAGTGCGATCCGCCCCTTCTGAGTCTGGCATTGGGTTCAAATGGCCCTGTTAAGGTCCACTAGCTAGTTCGACAGCTCATTCAACAAGGGCGATCACTTTTCAACTTGGAGGCGTGTAACTTGTACTCGGCGGCATGTAACCTTCAAAAGACCGCGTGTGAGTTTCGCTCGGTGGCTTGTAACTTGTGAGCAGCGGCTTGTAACTTTCAAACGTTGGCTTGTGACTTTCACTCGTCGGCGTGCATTTTCTGCAAGCCGCCGTTTTCTTTTCGAACGCCGGCGTTCCTTCGTCCCGCGAGCTCGCTAGCTCATCCAGCGAGGATCGACGCGGGGGCAGATCCCCCTGTCTCCGTCAAGGGGGACAAGCGTTCGGCAAACCAGTTCGGTACGCTCTGGCCAATGCTTGTAACGCTTGCCCTCGCCGCGCAGTCCATGTCTTCTTGGCCCGATTGGCGAGCGATCGCGCTGAACCCCGCGGAAACCAACCTCTCGAACGTGAGGCAACTCACCTTCGGCGGTCAAAATGCGGAGGCCTACTGGAGCGCTGACGGCAGCAAGATCATCTACCAGACCCGGCAACCCGAGTTTCCGGACGAACAAATCTTCACGATGAACGCAGATGGCTCGGGCAAAAAGCTCGTGAGCACTGGCAAGGGTCGATGCACGTGCAGCTATTTCTTGCCCGACATGAGCGGCATCATGTTCAGTAGCACCCACGAGCGAAACGAGGGCGCCCAGAAGCCGGTGGACATGAGCAAAGGCTATGTCTGGATGGTCAACCCCGAGTTCGCTGTTTACCGCGCCAACCTCGACGGCACCGGATTGAAGTCGATTATCAAGAAATCTGGCTACCTCGCCGAGACCACCATCGCGCCGAACGGGAAGTACATCACCTTCACGGGAAGTTTTGATGGCGATCTCGACATCTATCGGGCGAACCTTGACGGCTCCGGCATGCGTAAACTGACCACCGAGAAAGGCTACGATGGCGGCCCGTTCGTGAGTTGGGACTCCAAGAAGATTGCGTATAGGCGCTCGACATTCGCGACCGCGCAGGACGAAAAGGATTACGAAGCCTTGCTCCACGAGCACCTTGTTCGCCCCAGCAAGCTCGAGATCTGGGTGATGGACGCGGATGGCCGCAACAAACGCCAAGTGACCAATCTCGGCGCCGCCTCTTTTGCGCCTTTCATTCACCCGAACGGTAAGAAGGTCGTCTTCGCGTCGAACTACGGGGATCCGAAAGGCCGTGAGTTTGACCTTTTCCTGATCAATCTCGACGGATCGGGACTGAAGCAAATCACGAAAACTCCCGACTTTGACGGCTTCCCGATGTTCACTCGCGATGGCAAACGCCTCGTTTGGGCCTCAAACCGCAACGGCGCGGTTCGCGGGGAAACAAACATTTTTACTGCAAATTGGACCGACTAGCGAGTGTAACTTCGGCCTTCCAAGCAACCCGTAGGGGCATTCCGCTAAGCTAGAGGCGCATGAACTACTGGCTGATGAAATCAGAGCCCGACGTTTACGGGATCGACCACCTGAAAAAGGATGGCACGAATATGTGGGAGGGTTGCCGCAACTACCTCGTGCGCAACTATCTGCGCGATGAGATGAAGGCGGGTGACCTCGCTTTTTTCTACCACTCAAACTCAGACCCGAGCGGCATCGTGGGGATCATGGAGATCATCAATGAGCCTTATCATGACCCGACGCAGTTCGATCCGACCAGTGATTATCATGACCCCCGCAGCCCTGAGGATAACCCGCGCTGGTACGTGCGCGACGTAAAATTCGTGAAGAAGTTCAAGCGGGTGGTGTCGCTCGCCGAGCTGCGCGAAGTGCCGGGCTTGGAGAACATGCTCGTCACCCGTAAGGGCCAGCGATTGAGTGTGATGCCGGTTACGAAAGACGAGTGGAACATCGTCCTGAAGCTAACTGGGGTTTAGTCTGGGATCGGATCTTCCGAAACGCCACATTCGAGGAAATTGTAGGCGTGGGTTCGGAGCGGCGATCACACCAAAGATTTCGGTAAAGTCCCGGTAAGCGATGCCCCGCGCGCCCACGGCACAGCAGCTGGGAAGTACTCTTAACCCTCGACGCGGATCCAGTTGTCGATCTGACGCACAATCGACTCGGACTCCAACGCCTGCATGGCCGCTCTGAAGGACGATTCCCGGCACGTGTGGGTGAGGAAAACGATCTCGCCGATGCTTTCTGCAGAGTTCTTAACCCGCATTTCCATATCAGTCAGGGAGACGTCGTGCTCTCCCAAGCGCGTTGTGATTTGGCCCAAGACCCTTGGCTTGTCGTTAACCAGCATTCGCAAGTAGTAACGAGTTTCAAGGTCCTCGATCGGAACAAACACGCCTCCAGGTTCGGGAGTCAGAAAGTTTCCCGCGCCGCCGAGACGGATATTCCGGCAGACATCAATCAAATCTCCAACCACCGCAGAACCGGTCGGGTCGCTGCCTGCGCCGCGACCGGAGAAGATGACATCACCCACGAAGTCGCCCTTCACCCAAACGGCATTGTAAACATCGTGGACATTGGCGAGCGGGTGACGCTTCGGGAGAAGCGTGGGATGCACCCGAGCCATGATCTGCCCCGTACCGCCGAGGGTCTCTGCGATCCCGAGTAGCTTGATGCGATAGCCGAGAAGATTTGCGAACTGAATATCCTCGGCGGTGACCCTCCGAATGCCCTCGCGGTACACCGCGTCGACCGGCGTTTCCTTCCCAAAAGCGATCCCGGTCAAAATGGCCAGCTTGTACTGGGCGTCGAAACCATCCACATCCGCAGTTGGGTTGTCTTCGGCGTAACCGAGCTGCTGAGCCTCAGCGAGGGCGCTTTCTAGGGACAGTCCCTCGTCACTCATTTTCGACAGGATGTAGTTCGTCGTTCCGTTGACGATCCCCATGAGTTTGAGCACGTCATTGCCTGCGAGCTGGTGCTTCAAGGGTTGGATGAGGGGAATTCCGCCGCCGACCGCGGCTTCAAAATGGAGATCGAGGCCCTTGTTGGCGGAAAGCCGCATTAGTCCGGCTCCACTCTTCGCGATGAGCTCCTTGTTCGCGGTAACAATGTGTTTGCCCTGCTGAATCGCCCTTTCCAGGAGGGGGCCAGCCGGATCGAGGCCGCCGATAACCTCGATAATGACCTGAATGGTTGGGTCATCGACGATGGACATCAGGTCAGTTGTGAACAGCTCGCGGGGCGCGATCCGAGGTTTCTCGGCATTTTGAATCCCGATCCGAACGACCTCAATCGGCGCCCCGACTTTGCGTTCGATCGAGGCTTTGTTATCCGCCAGCATGCGAAAGGCCCCGGTACCCACGGTGCCGAAGCCAAGAAACGCGATGCGAATAGGGGAGGTCAACGTTGCGGGCCCCAGGGACTTTTAATCGCGATTACTCCTTCGCCCCATCGGTGATCCACTGCGCGAGTTTGTCCTGAGCTGCCGCAGGGAGGGGCCCGGCCGGGGGCATCTTGCCACTTTTAATCTCGCGCATGAATTTGCTGGTATCCGGATTGCCCGGCCGAATAATCCGGCCGCTCATGAGCGAACTGTAGCTACTCATATCCACGCCGCCTTTCGGAGCGCGGCCTCCATGACAACCCACGCAGTTCGCGTCGATAATCGGCTTGATGTCGGCAAAAGTAAGGGCCGCCGCCTTCACGTCCTCGGCGCTCTTCGCGTCCGCGGGAGGTGCCCATGCGAAAAGTGATTCCTCAATCGCTTTTTCGCCGAGGACAAACTCTTTCACAAGAACAATGGTTTCCCCCGCCGCGGTCGTAAAACGGGACCCCATCGCGACGCCCGACTCATCTGAAAGAGGCAACAAGAAGGTGCGCTTATCCTTTCGGGTGACGGTCAAGTCGGTAACCGGCATATTCCGGACTTTGCGGGAACTACCCTTTTGGGCGCCGGTTATTCCGGCGGCAAACTCCTTGTCAAAGAAAGCGGACCAGGCCCAGACTGCGTCGTCGCCGAGAGCCTTGACCACCGCGGCTTCGCTGGAGTCGATTTTCTCGTACACTTTGGTCGATTTGTTAAAGGTCCACAGAGTTTTTCCATCGCCCACGACAACCTTCGAAGGAGACTCCCATTTGAGGAAGTTCGGCTTGGAGAGGCTCAGAGTCTGCTCCTCGGTGGAGCCGCCTACCATTGAGACCGTAAAAGTAGCTTGAAGCGACTGAGCCGCCTGAAGGGTTTGGGCGTGCTTATCGACGTCTGTATCTGCAAAAACCGCGAAAGCCAAGAAAGGAACAGCTGCAAGAAAATGAATCGCGCGCATAACTCCTCCAGTATGAATCATGGACGGTGCCACAATGAGTGAAATGAAGATCGGAGTGGGTTC
>JBKJJL010000006.1:0-21144 GCA_046597875.1 Fimbriimonadaceae bacterium
GTTCACTGATGGTGAGGGTAGGTCTTCTTCAATGTCAGGCTGAACAAACAGCGCGATCGACACAAAGACCCACGCGATGACCCAACACGCAACGCAGGCTACAGCTCCCTCCAGCCACGCCTTTTCGTGGATCGCGAGCGGAATCGCAACGCTGGCCACCGCCATGAGGAACGCCACCATGGCGATCGTCCAAAGCCCCGACCAACTCGCGCGGTAGCGTCGCATTGATCGAAAGAAACGTTAGCTGCTCAGCATCGGTTGCGTGCCAAAGAATCCGCCTGAAACCTTGAATGCTACATGAGCATCTTAAAGAATAGCATCATGATGATACGAACAACGATTCGCATCCAGAGCAGCCTGCTTGACACCTTGAAAGAGCGTGCTCATAAGAACAAGCGGTCTGTGGCGTCGGAACTGGAGGACGTTGTTCGACGCGGATTAGTGGCTCCACAAAATAGTCGTGAGAGGGTTGAGCTACCAGTTTTTCATGGCGGCACGGGGGCCCTCCGAGGTGTTGACCTGACGGACACTTCACAACTTCTGGAGCTTTCAGAAGAGTTATGATCTTCTGCGATGTGAACGTACTTATCAACGCATTTCGGTCCGAATCTCCTTTCCATTCTCCCGCGCGCCAACTAGCTGAAACGCTTGGCATGGTCGACATTCGTGTTGTTGGCGGTGGTACGCATCACAACGAGCCGAAAGATTTATGGCACGCCGAACACGGTTGACGAAGCTCTTGCCTTTTGCAGCGTCATACGAAACGCCTCAGCAGGAGTTCAGATAGAACCTGGCGTCGGATTTGGCTCCATTTCAAATCGGCACTGTGCACCGGCGAAGTTTCGGGACGGGATGTTTCGGACGCCCACTTAGCCGCGCTAGCAATGGAGCACGGATGCACCTTAGTTACCTGGGACAATTGATTTGAGAGGTTCAAGGGATTAAAGTCGCAAGTTCCTAGAGCGAAAGGCTAGTATGGAAGGATGAGTTAAGTTCGCCCAGCATCGGACGAACAGCCGATTCACGTACGCTTCCGAACGAGAACAATGAGATCCTCTACAGTGTCTAATGGCCCAGTTGCTTCCGGCCGCTGGAACTTCTCCTCGAAGTACAAAATGCCCTCGACGAGACCTAGAGAGTCAACGAACAGATCGGCCAGCCGATCCGAGGGCGAGATCGAGTTCGGGTCGCACTCGAGCATCTCAGCCAGGGCGAGGATTACATGGTGATGAGCCCAATCGTTTTCGTCTGTCAACTGATTCACGTTACCATCTGCCACTTACGCCATCGCTCAGGACCATCCATGATCTCTCACTTTCCGACTCGACGATAAGTTGATGTGCGGGAGAGAAAAGCGATCACTTTTCGAACCTGCTGATGAAGGAGATTTATAGCTTGCGTGCCCGAGTTCTAGGGGCCGCTTCGGAAGGGGAGTTGATCGAGGGACTCAAACACCTAACACCCAACACCCGCGCTACATCGCCCAGGGCTTCCGATACGGCCGGTCGTACGCTTCTGTCGCCTTGCCCGCTTTGCCCACGATGTCCATTCGCTTCTTATCCCATCGAACCGTCTCGCCCGAGTACAAGGCGCAGTTCACGAGGTGGCAAACAATTGTCGTCTGAGCGACCGAGGCCAGCGAACCGCGTGGCTGCTTGCGCGATTTCACGCAGTCCACCCAATCTCGCCAGTGGTCGGTTGGCACTTCGGGCGACTGCTCTTTCGGCAGTTCCTTCCCATCGGCGTCGACGATCGTCCAGCCGCCTCTCCACACGCGGAGGGTTCTGCCATCGGCAGACACGAACTCTGTGCCGTGTCCGGGCTTTCCAGGGTGATCTCGAAGGACCGACCACGTCATCACGAAATCGGGGTCGTTGAACCGCATGATCGACTCGATCGTGTCAGGCGCGTCGCGATCGTCATCCTGAATCGCGAACTGGCCACCGTAAGCCGACACTTCGGTCGGCATCACCAGGTTCTGGTCCGGGCTCATTCCGAGAAGGGCGATGTCCATCATATGAACGCCCCAGTCCGTCGTCAATCCGCCGCCAGTGTTCATCACCCAGCGCCAGTTCCAGTGGACTTTGTTGGACTGGTACGGAACCATCTTCGCCGGGCCGATCCACATGTCGTAATCGAGGTCCGCAGGAACTGCAGAGGGCTTCACTTTCCCGATGCGGGTACCGTCGGCGATCCAGGCTCGGCAGTGGACGATCTTGCCAAGCTTGCCCGCCCGAATGTAGGCAATCGCATCGGTGAATTCTCGCGTCGAACGCTGCCACGTGCCGCATTGGACGATCTTGTTGTGATACTTCACCGCCTCCGCCATCTTCACGCTCTCGGTAAGGTGGTGGGAGAGCGGCTTTTCGCAATAAGAATCTTTTCCGGCTTGGCAGGCATGAATCAAGTTCAGCGCGTGCCAGTGATCCGGCGTGCCGATGATGACGGCGTCAATGTCCTTGCGCTCCAGCATTTTGCGATAGTCGCGATAGACCTCGGGCTTCTTGCCATACTTCTTCTCGACGTCCTTGTAATCGCCGGGTATCCGGTTGTAATCGACATCGCACAGGGCCGCGATTTCGACATCCGCGTGTCCCATCAGGGTTCGCATGTTGCTAGCGCCCATGCCTCCGCAGCCGATGAGGCCTATAACGAGTTTGTCGTTCGCGCTCACTTGCTTAGAGGCCTTGGCCCAAGCCGGAATAGCAGCGGCGGCCCCGATGGAGCCTGCAGTTTTTAGAACATCGCGTCGTGTGAAATTTCCCATTAGTTCCCTCACTCGCATTATATGCACATTTGGAGGTCATTGGTCCTGCCAGGGTCGTGCGGGTTCGGGTAGATTCCCTGAGGCCCAGGAGGTTCAATGCTCGCATCCATAGCTGCCATCGCATTGGCGCAATTCGGCGACTCCGCCGAAATGCGTCTCATTCGCTACCCAACAATTTATCAAGATACGGTCGTCTTCACCTACGCGGGAGACCTGTGGTCGTCCGACGTGAAGGGCGGTCTTGCCCGCCGTTTGACATCCGGTCCCGGCGCCGAGCAGTTCGCGCGGTTCTCGCCCGACGGCAAAATGCTGGCCTTCACCGCGGTTTATGACGGGAATCCCGACGTTTATGTGATGGCCAGTGAAGGCGGAGAGCCGAAGCGGCTTACCTTTGGCCCCGATCCCGAAATGGTCCGCGGGTGGACCCCGAATGGCCAGATCGCCTACATCTCGGGTGCAGATACTCCTGGTTCCTTCACGCCCGGTCTTCGCCTGATCAGCCCCGAGGGTGGACTCGCGACCAGGACCAAGCTCGACGAAGTTTCCGACCTTTCGTTCTCTCCTGATGGCTCCCGAGTTGTTTACAACCGAAACAACTCCCACAACTTTAACTGGCGACGGTACCGGGGTGGAACGCAAGGCCGAATCGCCTTCTCCGACGTCCAAGCGAGCACCTACAAGGAAATCCCAGGGGGACGGGAGAACCGATGGCAGCCGATGTGGATCGGCTCGAAGGTTTACTATATCGGCGATAAGGTTGCCGGAACCCGGAATCTCTACAGTTACGATCCAAATGGGGGCAAAGAGACTCAGCTGACCACCTTTACCGATGGCGACATCAAGTGGCCGAGCACGGACGGAACCCGCATCGTCTTCGAGCGCGATGGCTATGTGAATGTTTTTGACGTCGCGAGCGGAGACATAAAAGTCCTCCACCCGAGAGTGGCCGGTGATCTCCTCGCTGCGCGGCCAAAGTTGCGAAAGTTGGCAACTCTCGTTACCGGATTCTCGCTGAGCCCGAGCGGCAACCGTATCGCCGTAGCGGCACGGGGTGAAGTCTTCTCGGTTCCGGCTCGCACCGGCGATACTCGAAACGTTGGAGGCAACTCGACGAGCAAGGAGCACGATCCGAACTGGTCGCCCGATGGAAAGCTCATCGCTTTCATGAGCGATAAGTCCGGTGAAGATCGCATCTACACGATGCCCCAGATGGGCGGAGACTGGACGGAAGTGCAGACCCCGAAGGGCGTCGTGATCACGGGATATCGCTGGTCGCCTGACAGCAAGATGTTGAGCTTCACCTCGAAAACGAATGACCTCTACACATTCGAGTTGGCGACAAATACTGCGACCAAAATTGCCACCGATATGTTCGGGGGCATCGGAGTCTACGACTGGTCGCCGGATTCGAAATGGGTTGCCTATCTGGCTACCGGAAAGAATCTCTTTGGAGCGATTCACCTTTACGAACTCGCCACCAAGAAGAACACCCAGGTCACCGAAGGCTACTACCGCGATGACTCCCTGAGCTTTGACGCGAATGGGAAATATCTTTACTTCGTGTCCGCTCGAACGTTTAATCCGACTCCGGGAACTTTCGAGTTCGACCTGAACATGAGCCAAGCTCAACGAGTTTACGCGCTCGTGCTTTCAAAGGACACTCAGAGTCCCATGTTCCGCCCCGGCGACGAAGAGCCAAGCGGAGCCAAGCCCGAGGGACCGCCTCCCGCAAAGCCGGAAGGCGTGAAGATCGACCTCGAAGGACTCGGAAAGCGCGTGCTAACCCTGCCGTGGGGCCCTGGGGATTACTCTTCTGTGGTCGGTATCAATAACGGCGCCCTAGCGGTAACCCCCGGGGGCAGCCTGCTGATGTTTGACTTCACCAGCCGGGCACCCCAAGTCGTCGTTGCGGCAGGGTTGCAAGCTCTGGACATCAATCCGGCAAAATCGAAAATGGCATTCATCGCCGGCGGCGTTCTCGGGATCAGCGACGTGAGACCGGCGGTGGAGCCGGGTACCGGTCGCGTAAATCTGAACGACGTCGAAGCCGTCGTCGATCCGCGAGCAGAATGGAAGCAAATCTTCTGGGAAGCTTGGCGATGGGAGCGAGATCGTTACTACGACAAGAACATGCTCGGCCTCGATTGGCTGGCGATCGGCAAGAAATATGAGAAGTTCCTGCCCTACGTTTCGCACCGAAGCGACCTGAGCTATGTTTTGGGCCTCATGCTCGGCGAACTCGGCACGGGTCACTCGTACGTGCAGGGCGGCGATATGGGAGAAGGGGTCACACCGATCCCGACAGGAGCTCTGGGCGCAGACTTCGATAACTCGAACGGCCGCATTCGGATCACCAAGATCTACGGCGGAAATAGCTTCGAAGAGTCTCGCCGAGGACCTCTCGCAGACCCCGGCGTGAACATCAGCGAAGGCGAGCACTTGCTTGCAATCGATGGTAAACCCGTCGGAGCTCAAGACCCGTCTGTCCTGCTGGTCAACAAGGCAAACCGCCGAGTCCGGCTCACGGTGAACTCGAAGCCTACGATGGATGGGTCGCGAACGGTCGACGTTCGGACGATCGCCGATGAAGGCGATCTGCGCTACATCGAGTGGGTTGAGGGTAATCGTCGAAAAGTATCCGAAATGACGGGAGGAAGGGTGGGCTACATTCACGTGCCGGATACCCAAATCGCGGGCATGATCGAGTTCACGAAGGGCTACTACAGCCAGAGTGACAAGGATGCGGTGATCATTGACGAGCGGTTCAATGGCGGGGGCTTCATCCCGACGTTCTTCATCGAGAAACTGGCCCGAAAGTATATGACCGCGTTCCGGCAGCGAGACGGCGGGGACATCAACTTCCCGGTACAAGCTATCGAGGGGCCGAAAGCGATGCTCATCAACGAGTACGCCGGATCAGGTGGTGACCTTTTACCGTGGTTCTTCCGCGAGGCAAAGCTTGGTCCGCTGATCGGAACTCGTACGTGGGGCGGCTTGGTCGGAATCACGGGTGGTGCTCCTCTCGTCGATGGCGGGCAAGTGACGGCACCAGAGTTCGGTCTCTACGACATGGAGCGCGGCGAATGGATCGCAGAGAATAAGGGTGTTGACCCCGACATCGCGGTTGACGCTCGGCCAGACCTGCTCGCAAAGGGCAAGGACCCGCAGCTCGAAAAGGCGGTTGAGTACCTGCTGAACGAGCTCAAGAAGGGCCCGCGAAAGATCAAACGTCCGGACTTCCCGAAGGTCAAGACAGGCGGCGGCTAGCCGTCAAGTACACTCAGCGGCAATGTTGCTTGCCCTGGCTCTTGCCGCTGATGTTTTCTTCGCCCATGGCCCCTACGATGGGGCCATTCCCAAGCCGGACACGATTCTGAGCTATGCGGCGGGCAAACGGCACACGTTCTACATGGATCAGGAACGGGTGGTCCAAGCGATCGCCTCCAAGGGGAGCGCACGGGTCAAGCTGATCCCGATTGGGTTCTCTACTGAAGGCCGCCCCTTGCGAGCGTTGGCGATTTCTTCGCCCGAAAACATCAAGCGCTTGGACCAGATTCAAGCAGACATTCAGACCCTCGCAGACGGCACGCTAAAACCAGAACTGATCGCGAAAACCCCCGTGATTGTCTGGATCAACGAGACGATCCACGGCAACGAGAGTGCGTCGTTTGAATCCGGCATGTGGTTGATTTACAACCTGGTAGCAAGCCGATCTCCCCAAACCACCAAGATGCTGCAGGACGCGGTGGTGATCGTGAATCCGTGCTACAACCCAGACGGCCACGAGCGATTCGTCGTTTGGTACAACTCGGTGGCTCGCGGCGACGCAGATCCGAGCGCGTTTGAGGCTCGCGAGCCGCGCATCATTCATGGGCGGACGAATCACTACCGATTCGACATGAACCGCGACCGGCTTTCGATGTCTCAGGTTGAAACCCGCCAAGAAGTTGCTGCATTCCTCAAGTGGAACCCCCAGGTTTACGTTGATCAGCACGGCCAGGTCGAAAACTACTTCTTCCCGCCCACCGCGATGTCCGTCCACAAGAACGTGCGAGAACGCTACAACAAATGGACCGACGTCCTGGGCCGCGCGACTGGGAAGGCCTTTGACGATCTGGGTTTTAACTACTATGTCAAAGACATTTTCGACTTCTACGCGCCGGTCTATTTAGATGCTTGGGCGACGTTCAGCGGCGCGATCGGAATGACGCACGAGACCAACACGAGCCTCCTCGCCCGAACCGACAGCGACGGCAAAGTGAACACCTTGCGAGATGGGATGGAACGACACTTTACATCCGCACTCGCCGTCATCGGCTCGGCCGCGGCGAATCGTGAGGCTTTCCTCCAGTCCTTCGCCGAGTTCAAAGAGCGGAACGCGAATGGCCAGACCACGGGGGATCGTCGCTTCTTCGTGGCGCAGTCGGCAGAACGTGGACAGGTTGAAAGAATGAAACGCATTCTGGATGTGTCGAATATCAAGAGCGAGGTGACGACAGGCAAGGCGGAGTTCTCCGGCGAGTCTCTTTGGTCAAGTAAAAGCGAGGCGGTGGCTAAGGAAGGACACTTCCTGGTCGTTCCGATGGCCCAGCCTCAAGCCACCTTGGCCCTCACGCTCTTCCAAACCGAAAGTGACTTCGAGCCTGAGTTCGTGAAGGAACAGTTGCGACGCCGAGAGGCTCGCAAAGCAAGCCCGGAGTACGGCGAGAGCGAGGAGTTCTACGACTTGACCGGCTGGTCCATGCCGATGCTGCATGGAATGAAAGCGTGGTGGAGCACGGCGAAACCGAATATTGCAGAGCGAATGTTGAAGCGGGGCGAGGTGCAGGACTCGACAATCGGTTGGGCGATTTTGCCTGGAGAAGCGAACACGCTTGCCGTTCTGAAGCTCCTGGGCCAAGGCGTCCGAGTGAGCTTGAGTGCAAAGGCGATGAAGCTTGGCGACCAGGAGTTTCCTGCCGGTACGTATCTAGTTCTCACCCAACGGAACGAGAAAGATGTTTACTCGAAGGTCAAGGGATCTGACGCGATTGCCCTGACGACGGCGTATCCCGAAGGCGAACGATTTGCGCCGGGGTCCGAATCGGTGATGCGCTTGCGAGCGGGCCGGCTGGGAATCTTGTTTGGAGACGAAAGCAGCCCGAGCCAGTTTGGCGGAGCTTGGTATGTCGTGGAGAAAGAGCTTGGCCTGCCCTTCACCGCAATCGGCGGAGCCCCAAGGGGAAACCTGGATTCCTATAGTGCAATCCTCGCTCCGGAAGGTGCCGACGTGTCGTCCGCGAAGCTCAAGGAGTGGGTTCAAGACGGCGGGTGTTTGGTGTTGCTCGGCGGTGATCCTACTCGGGGAGGCTACATCAAGCTGGACCGGCAAAGCGCCGTCGGCCAGCCTGGAAACGTTCCAGGAAGCTTGTTCCGAGCCCAGATCGATCCACGTTCGTTCCTCTCGTACGGCTATCCCCGAGACACTGATGGGAAGGTGCGGCTGGCCTCTTTTGTAGGCGGAACGTCGTTCTACAGAGCGAACGGAGACGGATCGGTTTGGACGATTGTTGACGAAGAGAAGTCCCTCGTGAGCGGCTGGACCTGGCCGGATGAAACCGAGAAAGCGGTTCGCGGAACGGTTGCCGCGCAAGTCGAGCGGTCTGGTCAAGGTCGCGTCATTTGGTTCGCGCAAGACCCCACTGAACGAGCGATGTACGCAGGCCACTGGCAGATGCTCCTCAACGCGATCGCGATTGGTCCTTCGCCATGATTGCCGCCCTTTGCCTACTCGGCGCGGTGATTTTTGAGCCGGCTGCCTTACTGCCTTCAAATGAGGTCAAACCAATGTGGCAACGGGGATGTCTTGTGCCCCGCTCCGAGCTCCGACAAGGCGCGGCACAAGGCATCCACGCACTACATTTCGAAAACGTCGCCGACAAAGAAGCCCTCCGTGCCTTGATCCGAATTCCGTACATCGCGGAACCCATTACCCTCGACGTTCCGGCGCTCAGGGCGGAACGAGCTGGCGAAAAGCTAGCCGCGCTGAGCGGTGAACTGGTTTCGGATCGCACGAATCCGCGGCTCAACTTTCGAGCGGGAAGTTTGCTCCGCGAAATGGGCGATCCTGCCGCGCGCGAGTACTTCCGCAAAGCCTCCTCGGCCCTCCGAGAACTCGCGAAAACGAAGGAACACGATGCAGAACAGCTTCGTCTCTTTGTCGAGTCCCTCACCGCGTCGGCGGAGTTCGAGGAAGCCGAGGTTGCGCTTGCTCAGGGGAAGCTTGACGAAGCCACGACGACGCTCCTGCGCGGCGAACTCGGCATATTTAGAGTGTGGGAAGCGGCAGGGGTGCTCGTGAAGGCACCAGGAGGCGATCGAATGCTGTCGTTGTCCCTTACCGCTCTGCGACGCCCCGATGAAGCCACCGCGTGGAAGGCCCAGTTCAAAGCATCAGCCGATTTGCTGAAGAAGGCCTGCCAACTCGCACCAAAGGACGCACGTCCCCATCGAAGTCTTGCCGTCGCTTTGGGAGGTCAGGCGTACGTCGAGAGCGCTCTCCTCTGGAGAGCCGAACAAAAAACCGTCGGCCTGATGCCGTCCGAGGCATTCGCGCATTACAAGGAGGCCTCGAACCTAACGCCCGATGACGTAATCGCCCAGTGGGAGGCTTTCGAATCGCGGGTCGCGATGGAGAAATCCAAGGGCGCATCGGGGTTGCCCAAGGATGCGGCAAAGTTTGTCGCCACCTTGACCCAGCGACTGAAAGCGAGCGCAGAATCGGGATCCTCCGACGCCCGGCGAGCCAGAGAAGTACTCGGGGTGATCCATGCGCAGACCGGAGCTACCCTTGAGGCACTCGACAACTTAGAAAAGGCAAGCGGCGAGCGGCCGATTCCGCGGGTCCAGTTGATGCGGTTTCGACTCCTGATGGCCCTCAACCGCCCCGGCGACGCCGCCGAGCTTGGCCAAGCGTTCTTACAAACGGAGTTTTCGGCGGATATCGCCCTCGGGGTCGCCGTCGCGCTGGAGCGCGCGGGCCAGGTCGCGAAGGCGGACCTCGCGACGACCGAGGGCCTCATGAGGGAGCCCCAGAACCCGGAACTACGCCTGGCCCGTGCATCCTTCCTGCTCCGCGATCCGACCGGGGAGGGTCTTAAGGAGGCGGGCCAAACGCTCGACGCGCTGACCAGGCTCGATGAAGCGGATCCGTTACTGGTCGAGGTTCGATTCCTGCGAGCGATATATTTCGGGCTCATCGGAGACGTGGAAGCGGCGAGGCTGATTTTGGATCAACTCCCGAAGGGAGATCGCATCGAGAAGGCTAAAAAGGCGCTGAAGGGATGATCGAAGGGAAATGATGGGCTGAGGCGTAGTAAGAGGAACGTCCCCTCCGCGAACGCCGCGTCCTTTGCGTGAGACCTTGAAATCCTCACGCAGCGGTCGCAGAGTTCGCAGCGGGAGGTCGGTCGCATGGATCTTTTAACACTTTACGGAGTCGTCGCGGTCTCGGCGATGGTTTTCTGCTACTCGCTTGAGGAACGGGACTCTAGATTCGTGCTTGGATTCTCGATTTCCTGCGTCCTCGCGTCGATTTATGGCTTCCTTATCGGCTCGTGGCCTTTCGGTTTCCTCGAACTGATATGGGCCGGGATCGCATTTCGGAAGTGGCTCGCCGAACGAGCGGCGAAGATCAAACTCACGCAGGGACCGAGAGTTAGCTGAACTCGGCCCGGGGGCTTTTTTCGATGAAAAGTACGGGGCCCGCAACAGTAGACGAGTACCTCGCCGAGGTTCCTTCAGTGGCAGACCGTACTGCGCTTTCGCGGCTTCGCACGCTCATTCGCGAGGCGGCCCCCGAGGCGGTAGAGTGCATCAGCTATGGAATGCCGGGCTACAAGTTGAATGGCTATCTCGCCGGTTTCGCGGCGTTCAAAAACCATTGCTCATTCTTCCCCGGCGCGATCGTCGCTGACTTCGCCAATGAGCTTAAACCGTACAAGACATCCAAGGGAACGGTTCAGTTTTCGCCTGAGGACCCTCTGCCTGAGGCTCTCGTGAAAGCCATGATTGCGGCGCGAGTTGCCGAATTGGCCGCCAAGCGTCGAGTCTCTTAAGCCTTAAGCTTGTCCGCGTAGAACTGGGCCCGGTCGGGGTTCTCCAGAGCGCGATAGAGTTGTTCGAGTTCCTCAAAGACGTAGGAATCGACTTCGCCTGCATCTTCATACTCCTTTTCAAGGCGAAGCTGAATCTCCAAAGCTTCCTCAAATCGGCCCATCAATCTCAAGGTGTTCGCAATCATCCAATGCGCAACCCTGGTTCCCCCGATATTCCCTGCCACTTCGCGAACGGCTAGCGATTGCTGGAACTCGAAAAGCGCCTCTTCATACCGGCCCGCGAGCTGGAGCGCGTATCCGAGATTGTTGAGAAGAGAGCCTTCCCATTTCTTCGCCTCGGGTTGGTCAGAAGTATCCATGTAGTCGATTGCCTTGCGGTTCCATTCGATCTGGTCGTCCGGCGATTCATCAACCGTCGTCATCATATGAAGGGCATCAATGGCGAGGTTGTCCAGGCGCGCTCCTTTGGCGGCTTCAAACGCCCGCAAATAGGCATCCCTTGCCAGCGCTTTTGCATCTTCAGTTCGCAAATCCGGTGCGTGAGCAGTCGAGCAATGGGATCGGCCGAGCTCTAGCCAATATCGGACCTTGGTCTCGTCGCTCGCTTCGCCAAGTTTGGGCTCGATTGTGGCGAGGATTTCTCTGGCGACCTCAAACTCCTTCCTCTTCCCAAAGGTCCGCGCGATCTGGGTCGTGAGGATGAGCTGATCGTCCGGTTCGGCGTCTTTCAATGCAGCGCGAAACCGCGACTCGCTCAACTCAGGATTACCGTGATCCCACAGTGCGTTAACGTCGATACTCATGCGCCGGCAAGTTTACTAAAGCTTGGGACGAGGCCTTCGTTTTGGACCATCCATCACCCGGATGATCGTTTTGGGCTCCACGGGCCCACTGCTCGCGGCGTTTTCATGAGCCTGTCGGACCAGATCGAGGATGTAGGGGTCTTCTAGATCCTCAAGAGCGACGATGCGAAGGTGGCGCACGCGACTCCCGGTTCCTTGGAGCCGACCCTCGGGATCGCTCAGTTGCGCACCGTACGAAAAGCCGAGATTGACGTACTTGGTGTAGACGGGAAGGTGAATAAAGTGATCCGCGTTCTTCTCGGTAAAACCAAAGGCAACTCCCACCGCGTTTGTGGCATCCCAAACCGTTTCAATGCAAGGCGGCAGAAGCTCCAGCATGCGAATCCGCAAACCGCGGGCGAGGGTCTGGACGGCCTCGGGATACGGGGCGAGAAAGTCGACAAACTCGGGTGGTTCGGGCAACATGGTGTTCGTCAATCCCCTGGGTTTAAAATACTGAACCCGGAGTACCTGCCAAAGTCCCTCTCGTCAAGCGTGAGTATGCCGTCTAGTCCGTGAATCATCATCGCCGCAACATGGTTCGCATCGTGCACCTGCTTTCCGGAGACTCGATGCACCCGAACCAACCGTTTCCATTCAGTGAATATTCCCGGCACATCGTCGAGAATCGTAAACGTGTTTTCCACCGGCACCATGAGGTTCGTGGCTTCCTCAGGCGACAATCCAAGCCCGTTAACTCCCCGCGGTCGGGTCATCACGGACCAACACTCCCTGGCCACTTGAGGCGTTATCGCCAGCAGATTGCCGGACGCCAGAAGGCTCGCGACTTTCGACACAACTTCCTGATGTCGAGGCTCGTCAACGGCAATGTATCGTAAAACGGCGCTCGAATCGACCAGGATGTTCATTGGCGATTACGGGTACAGCGCCTCTGTAGAGTAAGCATCTTCAGGAAGAATCGGTAGCTTTCCTCTGAACGATTCGATGATTCTCATGGATTCCGCCCACTTTGACGCGTCGGCCTTTTTGTTCGTCTGCGCACCCTCAAATAGAACGATCACCTCAGCCCCCTCGGGCACCTTCACGCCGCCCTCTAGTTCGATCTTGCCGTTCCTAGCAATCCCCTTGTACCGATGTTCCATTGCCACGACTCTAGTGTACATTACAACTCGTGAAAAGCCATACGAGTACTCTGGATTGGCCCTTATCCGGGGCATGGCGGATCACGTGACCGCCGACAATCCCAGTGCGAGATCGCGGATCTTGGGGTCTATATCGGCCTCCGCCTGAATGCTCGTTGCGGAGCAGTACTTCATGAAGTCTCGAAGCGTCCGTTCTAGTTCCTTAAGAAACTTCGGACCCGGATCAGTACCCTCGAAGTGCCAGCGGCGAAGTTCGAGAACTCCCTTTCGGCAGAAGAACTCCACCCTGGCAACGAGGGCATCTCCATACAAAACCGGCAAAACGTAGTAGCCCCAACGGCGCTTCGCTTCGGGTGTGTAAATCTCCCAAACATAGCCAAAGTCAAACACATGAGCTGTCATTTTCCGGTCCCACAGGAACTGATCCAGCGGCGCGACAAACACGACTCGCGGGGCCAGGGATGGCTTGTCGAGCAAAGCTATAAAGGCGGGAGTGGCGTGGCCCTTCATCCCCTCTACCTCGACCGGAACGATTTCGCTACGTTCCACGAGTGCCTTGATGGCGGCGTTGCGAACGTGTGCGTAGTAGATGTTTGAGGCCCAAACTTCCGGGGGCGGGCTTAAGCGCAAGAGTCCCATCGCGCGATGTCGGTCGAGGACGATTTCGCGGATTGCGTCCTCCTCCGGTAGCATCGGCAAACTGAGCAACTCGTGCGGGACAATGCGAGAGGTCAGATCGTAAAGATGCTGGCCGCTGCGCCGCCCGGAGGTCATCACTTGACCCGTGTTCCACAGGGCGCGCAGGACATTCTTCGTCACGCTCGGTCCGTACCATGTTCCAACCAGATCCTCGCGCCGTTGCTGAAATTCGAAGTCTTTCGGCTGCAACGGCCCGCGATTTTCGATGTCCTGCAAGATGGAATGAGTCGCCTCCGGGTGCTCGGAAAGGAATCTCTTGGACCGCTCGGACCATCCCCAGAAGATGCGCCGCACCGCCCAGCCATCGAATGGAATGAGGCAAGCCTGCTTGTCCCAACCGTCGTAAACGTGGCGGTCTTGGTAGGCCAGCTTTTGCCAATCCCCCACTTTGTAACCCTTCACGCGGGCTTGCAGGACGAGATCGTGGTTGCATCCGACCGGAGCGATGGGGTCAAACTGGATGCTGCGGAGTCGCTCAAACGCGTCTTGTTGGCGTAGACAGGGAGCAAAATGGTGCCGCACCAATGCCCTTCGTGCGTCTGATTTGGAGAGCTTGAGGGGGTTGGGCACGGCTCCATCATACTTTGCCGGAAGTTGCCGGGGACACAAGGATGTCACATTTAGTATGCTCTGCGATGTGTGGTTTGAGGCGCTGGTGTTCGCGGTGGCGGTTTTGTCGGGCGGAATCGCGTCGGTTGCCGGGTTCGGGATCGGCTCCTTGTTGACGCCAACCTTCGCGCTGGCGATGCCGATGAAACTGGCCGTCGCGGCGGTGTCGGTGCCCCACCTGGTCGCAACCGCCTACCGGTGCTGGATCATGCGCGAGCACATTGACCGTCGGGTGCTAAAGAGCTTTGGACTCATGAGCGCGGCAGGTGGGCTATTGGGCGCGCTCCTGAACTCCTTCACATCGTCCCCCGTGCTTGGCCTGGTGCTCGGAGGGCTGCTCCTGTTCGTCGGAGTTTCGGGGTTGTCCGGATTCTCGCAGAAAATGAAATTCGAGGGTAAGGCAGCTTGGGCGGCGGGCGCGGTCTCGGGCTTCCTGGGAGGCCTTGTGGGCAATCAAGGGGGCCTGCGATCCGGCGCGATGCTTGGTCTGGATGTATCTCGCCATGCCTTGGTGGCAACCGCTACCGCCACGGGTTTGATCGTGGACCTAGCCCGTATGCCGGTTTATGGTGCTACCCAGCATAAGGAGCTCTTGCGAGTTCTTCCCGCCCTCGGAATCGCGTGTGTCGGAGTGTTGCTCGGCACGGCCATAGGAGCCCGCGTCCTGAAAAGGGTTTCGGAGAAGGCGTTCCGAATCGTAGTGGCCGTACTTTTGATCGGTCTCGGATTGTGGATGGTGGGCAGTTCTGGGATGAGTCTAGTAAGTAGTGCGTGATCGTCGGACCATGCGTAACGGTGGATTGTTTAGCAGCTGTTTGACCTGAGAACTTTGTTCTGCGCGCGTGGGACCACCCACGCCTTCCAGATTTCGGCGCTCAATTTATCCAGATTATTCCATGAACGTATCACGGGCTAGTTAACGTTGGGTATCTATAGTACTCCTAGCTCTCCAAGGCGATCTTCCAGGGTTCCAGGGATCAACTGGAGTTGCACATGGCCAGGAACATAGGTCACCTCACTTCTCTTGACAATTCTCATCGGCGTCAGCAGTTTTCCATTGCAGACAGTTCGCTGATCAACGATATGGCCATTGAGATCCAAAATCCGAGTGATAGTGAAATCGTTGTTAGGAAAACGCCGTGACCAAATGTCAACGTCACTTATAATGACAGTGTGATTGTCATCGACTTCAAAGTAATACTCGGAACCTTCATCGTCAACTTCACAAACCTTGAAGCATCGCCCCGAGGAAACCTGCGTGACGATGACCATTCCCTCGCGAATGGTCTCGTCAAGCCGCTGGATTCGTTGAGTCAGTTCCCTCTTGTAGGATGCACCAGCCCAAATAGCAATAAGAAAATAAATGACAAACATGATCGGCGCCCCCCACCGATTTACAGGGTCTCTTGGATTCGCGAAAAAGACCAGTAAACTCAATGGAATCGCAACTGTCAGTCCGCATGAAATGCCGTTCTTCGGCACCGAGAGACCTTCTCGCTTCCATTGACTAACTTGCCGTTTAAGGCGCTTGGCCTCGGTTTCATCGACGGGACGTTGCTCTTCTGAGAACATAAAGGTACTGCCAGGGATTATGTCGCTTCAAGGTCGCTCAGAAAAGCTGTACATTGGCGGCTGGTCCTCAGTCTACGCACGGGTACATTGGGCCCGTGAATCTCGATCTGAGCTTCGATGCGAGGGCGGTTTATTCGATCGAACCGCCAAATGAAGGCCAAGACATTCGCGAGACGACCCAAGCGGTGTGGCTCTTGGCGGGTGAAAACGCGCTTGATTGCTCGCCAGGCGCACGTTGATTTGGACTCTTCGAG
The DNA here is from genome assembly GCA_046597875.1 of Fimbriimonadaceae bacterium. Taxonomy (GTDB): domain Bacteria; phylum Armatimonadota; class Fimbriimonadia; order Fimbriimonadales; family Fimbriimonadaceae; genus JANJUB01. The sequence continues at coordinate 15,943 of JBKJJL010000006.1, forward strand.
CCAGAGGATCAGAGTCGCACGAGGGAGTCGAATGTCGAAAGTGGCGAGGGCAAAGTTGCCATCACTGATCCACCGTTCACTGGCATGCGCTTCTTGAAGCAGCGATCTGAAGTACGGAACGTCCTTTTCACTCCACTCGGGCTGCCAAATGGCGTCAAGGCAGATCACAGGGGCACCTGTGACTTCGCCCAATCGCCGTGAAAACGTCGTTTTCCCGGTCCCCGCGCAACCAAGGATAACGATACGCGGATCTACGAATATATCTTCAGCCAACTCAACCTACGTAAATGTTCGTCAACGGTAGCTAACGGACAGTTCAAATGGACCGACGTGGCTGCAATGAAGCGGTCGGCCGGATCGGAGTGCTGGAACTCCAAAGTCCGAGACAGGAGCGCAATTTCACTTTCAATTGGGACGACGACGATCGGGCTCGCGGCCAGCCAACTCCGCACCATCTGCTCTGCCGATTGGCTCGTTTCAATGCGGCCTTTCTGAATAGCAAGAATCGTCTCCCAAACCGTGATCGCCGAGATACAAAACTCGGCTCCGGGTTCGTCAAAGGCCCTTGCCACTGCGGCAGGCAAGCGGTCTGGCGCAAGATTGAACCAGACCCACATGTGGGTGTCAAGAAGAATCAGGGCGTTGCCTCCCAAGGCTCATCAAAGGGCGCGATGATGTCCCCGACAATCCTTCCCTTGTCCTCGAATTGTCCTGGGATCCACTTCTCAGCAACCTCGGCAGGAGGACGGCTGACCATGACGGTTGGCTTGCCTCGCTTCGTGAGGATCACGGGCTGGCCCGTTCGAGCCACTTGGTTTAGAAGCTCCAGGCAATGAGCTTTGAACTCCGTCACTGAGATACTCCGCATAAGGGTCATTATACATGACCCTTTTCCTTTCTCGGCCCCGTATGCTATGATTTAGCTGGCGTTAGGAACGCCTCCGGGTCCGCGGGAAGGACTGAGTCCATCTAAAAATAGATCGTTGGTAGCTACGCCGACCTTCGTTGTGCCTGTTCGCGGACCACAGGCCACACAACTGAGGTTAAAAATGCCAGAACAAATTCCCGAGCGCGCCGATATCCGGCAGCTCCGAACTCAAGCGAAGGAACTCCTTCGCTCCCTTCACACGACCCAAGCCAGCCCCAAGCTCGCCGACGCTCAACTCTTGATCGCGCGGAAGTACGGCTTTGAAAGCTGGCCGAAACTCGTCGAAGCAGTTGAAACGCCCGTCTTGATTGAGAGTTTCAAAAGGGCGATCGAAAAGGGCGACGCGACAGCTTTAGAAGAGCTGTTAAGGGCGAACGCGACCCTTCGCAAGCGCGTGAACGAGCCGATGTTCGAGTTCAACTCACAGCCGATTTTGCGGGCTAGCCATCACCCTGCCGCCGAGAAACTGCTACCGATTCTTGTTCGTTACGGAGCCGATCCAAACGTCCGTTCCAAGTGGTGGGCGGGAGGATTTTCCGCGCTCGACAGTGCGAAAGGCGAGACGGTTGAACTCCTCCTGGGCTTGGGAGCAAAGCTCGATGTCTGGTCGGCTGCCGCTCACGGTCGCACCGCCGATCTGAAGAGGCTCTTGGACGAAGATCGAGCGAGCGTAAATGCCCCTGGCGGAGATGGCCAGCGCCCCCTGCACCTTGCCGCGACCCCGGAGATTGCCGAGTTGCTCATCGAAAGAGGGGCGGATTTAGAGCAGCGGGACGTCGACCATGAGGGCACGCCCGTTCAGCATCATGTCAATAATCCCGAGATCTTGCGCATCCTCCTGCGCCACGGGGCGAAACCGGACATCTTTACGGCGGTGGTGCTGGACGACGTTGATCTGCTGCGCCGCATTTTGAAGGCAGACTCCAAGGCCCCTTCATCTAAAGTTGGCGCACCGCCGTTTGCGACGGTGAAATCGAACGGTGGCCACATTTACGCCTATCGACTGGGTCCCACGAAAACGCCGTTTCAGCTTGCAGTTGAGCGGGGAAGCCAAGCCGTGCTTGAGGAGTTGCAAAAGGACTCGCCGCCATCACGCCGACTGGTGATCGCGGCTTGGAACGAGGACGCCGAGACGGTTGCTGCACTCCTTCGCGAGCATCCCGGAGTGGGCAAGGATATGGGCGCAGATTCTCGATCCATCACCGACGCCGCCCAGGCGGGAAAGACCGAGACCGTTTGGCTGTTGCTAGGCGCGGGCCTCGATCCCAAGGCTCCGGGACTAGACAGCGGAAGCGCGTTGCACGTTGCCTGTTGGTTCGGGTACGTGGACATCGTTAGGCTGTTGATTCCGCATGTGCCCTTGGACTTGAAGGATGCGACGCATGGAAGCCCCCCACTTGGATGGGCCGCCCATGGTGCCCACAACTGCAGAAACGAACGCGGTGATTACGTTGCGGTCATGGATGCACTTCTGAGGGCGGGGGCTGATGCCAAGGCTCCTGCAAACTCAGGTGGGACTTCGATGTTGGACCAAGCTGGTGATAGGGAAGACGTGAAAGACGTCCTCCGCAAGTTCGGAGCGAACTGAAGGCCGACTCATTCCCCTTCTCCCTTCCCAGGGGAAAAGGGGGCAGGGGTGCTCGAAAAGATAAAATCACGCCATGACGTACAAAGAAGTGATGGCCCACCTGAGCACGCTCGGCAATCCGAGCGTGTACAAGCAGAACGCCAAGCGCGGAGCGGGCGATAACCAGTTCGGCGTAACGACGGGCGATCTGCGAATCCTTGCGAAGCAAATCAAAGCCAATCCGGAACTGGCCGAAGAGTTGTGGAAGAGCGGCAACACCGACGCGATGATGCTCGCGACTTTGCTCATGAAGCCCAAGCAACTCTCGCTTGATGACCTAGACCGGCTGGTGGGTTCCGTGACCTATGCCCACGTGGCTGACTACCTCTCGAATGTGATCAAGCTTCACCCGGAAAAGGAGACCCGGCGCGAGCGGTGGATGAACTCCGACCACGAGTGGACAGCAAGAATGGGCTGGAGCCTGACCGTCGAGAGAGTGATCAAAAACCCGGAAGGGTTGGACCTTTCCGGCTTGCTGGATCGCATCGAAACAGAAATGGGCGGCGCGCCAACTTCGAAGCAATGGACCATGAACTACTGCCTCGCCGAGATCGGCATCCACTTCCCCGAGCATCGGGCGCGCGCCCTCGCCATCGGAGAGAAACTGGGTGCCTTCCGGGACTATCCTGTATCAAAGGGATGCACTTCGCCCTTCGCCCCGATCTGGATCACGGAAATGGTCAAGCGTCAAGGGTAGAGTGGCGTTACTAACCTACGGATTCCCATGCTCAATACCTATCTAAATCTCCTTGATCTTTGCTATTTCGAAGTGACTGAAGCCTTCAAGGGCCTTGCCGACGAAAATGTTTGGAAGCGCCCAACGGTCCAGCTTCTTTCCGTGGGCGAGTTGGCGGGGCATATCGCCTACGGGGAGGCGGTTCGCTTCGCGGGAGCCAACGAAAGTGGCGGTGCATCTCGCGATTTTTCTGATTGCCGGATAGCCAGCCCGTTGCTTGATCCTCGGTTTAGCTATTATCCGACGACGGTTGATAGTTCGACAAGTGCAGCCCAACTTGCCATGACCGCCGAGCAGGTTCTCCATGAACTGCAGCGCATCCACTCGGAATCAATGGTGTTCTTGAAGGCGTTGAATCCGGACATGTCCAGCCCGGCTCCTCACTGGGATTTTAGCTACCAGGAACTCATGAAGTATCTCGTGTTCCATATCGCCTACCACACCGGTCAAATGTATTCGGTACGGCACCTCCTCGGCGAAGAAACTCCAGATAACTGATCGCTCTATAATACTAATATGAGCCCAACCGTGTTAGCCCTGATCCGGCTCACATCTCACGTCGTAACGACGAGGCATGCGTTTCTTGGCGGCGTCGCTGGTGGACATTGAAACGACCCATTCCACTATGTTTCGCATTTTGCGCGGTGCTTCTGTGTGCGCTAGGCCTGGTACGGGAGGTGTTCCATAGCCCGGAAGTGCCCGCGCATTTTGACCCTATTGGTTTTGATGCCTTTCACGGTTGGGACTGCGTAGTTGAAGAATGGATACCGGTTGCAGTTAAGGACACAGACGACATGCGCGACGCGAGTATATATCGCATAACGGATGCATCGGGCGAAGTTCTTGAGCGCATGACGAGACTGCAGGCAGGAGGCAAGGTCTACTACGAAGTTGACTTAAAGGCTGGCGTAAGGGACGCATCGAGCGTTAACTTCACGGGCACAATCGTTTTCAGGCAGAATGCCTCATCGAACTGGCTTGGCTTTATTCTGGAACCGATGAGGGTTTCGCTGCGCTACTTTCGCGGCAAGCTCGTTGAGTCTAATACGACAAGAAGCGACCTCTGATGTTTCATAGTGCAACCCACTAGCGAGGCATGGCGGACGTGACCTCCGCGTATTCGATTGCCCGGATGTTGGCTCTGGTCGGTTCAGTGTCGAACGTGAGCCACCCATCGTCAAGTCTATGGCCGGTGACTTTGTTGGCGTGGGGCCACCCATCGCAATGTCCCGCCCAACCCGAAGGGTTGGAAGATATTAGCCGCGCGGTCGAAGACCCGGGGAACCATGATCCGGCATTTCCGCGCACCTCGAAGAGGTGCCAGAAAGGTACTGTTCGTGTTCTGGCACGCCTTCGGCGTGCTGGTTCCGCCCCGCGTAAGTCCCCGGGTCTCCGGGAGTCGACCACGCGGCTAAGTTCTGAGATCCCTTCGGGATCAGACGGGCTCACCGTTACTGCTTCAAAACCCAACCGTTCGGATCGATCACCGGCTCTGCACCCGAGTAACTCACCGATCCTTTACCTCCCGTCATTGGAACCCTCACGGTCTTTCCATCCACCACCACATCTATCGGCATCGGGAAGGGTAAGCCTTCGGGTGTCACCCACTCCAAACGAAGCACGCCGCCCGCAGCATCTGTTTTGAGCGTCGGCAGTTTGGCCTGACGAACATACACTTCAAAGAACCAGCGCAGGTCCTGTTTAGCCTCAGCGGATGCGATGTTCACGTAGTCTTCGGTGGTAACGAGCCGCATTGCACGGCCATCCGCCCACTGTTCAGACTCGGGGGTGGGATACGCCATGCGGCGAATTGAGCGCAAGAACGGCTCATCGCCGATGAGGTAGCGCAAGGCATGGAGCGTGAGCGCGCCTTTATCGTAGATATCGCCGCCGTAAGATTCACTGGACGTT
>JBKJJL010000201.1:0-4716 GCA_046597875.1 Fimbriimonadaceae bacterium
GGCGACCTAGCGACAGCTTCTTGCGAAGTTCGCCCTCGCTAATGATCTCGGTGGTGCCTCGACGCAAGATGGCAAGCTGTTCGTCAACGGTCATGGGGTGTCGAATTGTACCGGCCCGCATCGCAACCGCTATACTTTGAAAATGGAAGTCTGTACGCTTGGCGATGCTTTGAGGCGAAGTTGCTGCACCTGGCCAGATAAGGTGGCCGTTCACTACCCTGGCGATAAGGGGTTTGCTACGCTCACCTACGCGCAGTTGGAGGACCGGGTTCGCGGATATTGTCAAGCGATCCTCGAATGGGGCCCCAAGCGCGGCGAACGCGTGGCGCTCCAAAGCGAAAACTGTTTGGAATGGTCCCTGGTGGACTGGGCTTGTCGCTGCCTTGGCATCATTCTGGTTCCGATTTACCCGACCCTTCCCGCCGATCAGACGGAGTACATTGTGCGCGACGCCGAGTGCGTGGGCGTCATCTCCAGCACTTCCGAACAGCAAGCCAAGATTTCGGCTTTAGAGCTTCCTAAGATTCTCCTTCCCGAGCTCGACAAACGGGCCAAGGCAACCGACATGGGCAAGGCTCAATGGGAAGCCGAAATTGACCAAGCCGACCCCGAGGATGTGACGACTTTCATCTACACCAGTGGTACGACTGGCAATCCGAAGGGCGCGATGCTGCCGCATCGCGCGATTCTCCATGTGTGCAAGTTTGTCGAAGATAACCTGCCCATAAATCACGATGATGTCTTCCTGACGTTCCTCCCAATGTCCCACGTTTACGAGCGCGTCGCGGGCCAAGCCCTTCCCGTTTATTTGGGAGCGACGCTGGCGTATTCTAAGAGCCTCGTGACCCTTGCGAATGACCTCACGACGATCCAGCCGACCATCCTGCTATGCGTTCCTCGATTCCTGGAGGCGACGATGGACAAGATCACGGATGCGGTCAAGAAGTACCCACCGCTTCGGCAAAAGATGTTCCACTGGGCGCTTGATCAGGGGGCGAAGAAAGCAGAAGGCAAGTTTGCGCCCTTTGCGGGAATCTTAGACAAGCTCGTGGGTGAGAAGATTCGCGCCCGTACCGGCGGCAAAATCCGCTTCTTCGTATCGGGGGGCGCCGCCCTACCGCCTCATGTGGCTCGCTTCTACATGGCGTTCAAGCTGACCGTGCTGCAAGGCTGGGGCCTCACCGAAACCGCCGCTGGAACGACCCTTAACAACCCGGATCGCAACCGATATTGGACCGTCGGCGAATCCATGGGAATGGAGATCCAGATCGCTGAAGACGGCGAGATTCTCACCCGAGGACCCGGGCTTATGCTTGGATACTGGAACCTGCCCACCGACACCGCGGAAGCAATCGACGCAGAGGGCTGGTTCCACACCGGCGACATCGGCGAGTTCGAGGGCAAACACCTAAAAATCACCGATCGCAAGAAGGACCTCCTGGTTCTGGCGAATGGCAAAAACATCGCCCCCCAGAAGATCGAAAACCAGTTGAGAGAGAGACCGCTTATTCAAGAAGCTGTGCTTTTCGGCGATGGACACGAGTTCGTTTATGGGCTGATCGTTCCAAACATGGAGCGCCTGCGAGCCCAACTTGGAGTGATCGACGTGACCGATGACGAACTCATTAAAACCGATGCCGCGAAGTCGGCGGTGAAAGCGGAGTTGGATGCGGTGAACAAGACGTTGGCAGACTTTGAGAAAGTGAAAAAGCACGCTTTGTTGGCCACTCAGTTCACGATCGAAAGCGGAGAGCTGACGCCTTCTCTGAAGGTGAAGCGCAAGGTTGTACGAGAGAAATACGCAAGCGTCCTCAAAGAGTTGGTCGGATAGGTCCTATAAGTCCTATCATGTGCACGGCGGTGCCCTCCAGAGTGTAAAGTAGTACCCATGCCCGTCGCCGAGATCCGCAACCTGACCGTGCGTTACGGGTCGTTCACGGCTTTGAGCGATTTCTCGGTGGACATTCCCGAAGGCGCGATCGGGCTTTTGGGTCCAAACGGGGCAGGCAAGACAACCCTGATCAAGACCCTGATGGGCTTCGTTACCCCCGCTGCGGGGTCGGCCACCGTTCTGGGGCTCGACGTTTCCAAGGACGATCGCGCGATTCGGCAGCGCATCGGCCTCATGCCCGAACAGGACTGCCACATTCCCGGGATGAGCGCGGTTCAATTCGTCGCCTATGCCGGCGAACTCGCAGGAATGCCCCCCGAGCAGGCCCTTCGCCGCGCTCATGAAGTGTTGGAATACTGCGGCCTGGGAGAGGCGCGGTACCGGAATGTCGAAACCTACTCGACCGGCATGAAACAGCGCATTAAGCTGGCCCAAGCGCTGGTGCACGGGCCAAAGCTGCTGTTTCTCGATGAACCGACGAACGGGCTCGACCCCGCCGGTCGCGAAGATATGCTCGAACTCGTGCGCTCGGTTTCGCACGGTAAGGGCCTGAACGTCCTGATTTCAAGCCACCTCTTGCCCGACATCGAACGCGTTTGCGATCAGGTGATCGTCGTCATGGGCGGAAAGCTGCGCGCGATGGGTTCGATCAAGGACCTCAAGAAGATCGAGGGTGAGCCGGTCGATGTGGAGCTAAGGGAAGAAAGTGATACCTTTGCCCCCGCCATGATCGCTAGAGGAAGTCAGATGATTTTTCAAAAGGCTCATCACTACCGATTCCAGGCAGCCTCTTCGCCCGAGGAATCGCTCCGAATCGTCATGGCCGCAGCTCGGGATTCTGGCGCCCAAGTCCGCGGCTTCAGCATCGCCGAGCGCAGTTTGGAAGAAGCATTTATGGAAGCGGTTGAAAGTAAGGCTCCGCCAGGAAGCGGTGCGATTCCTACATTTGCTCTGTGACATCCCCAACACCTTAACACCTTAAGCCATGTCCTCACCCATTCTTGATCTCAGTTACCGCAACTACGACGGCCCGCTCGGCTCAACGCGAAATCGTTGGTGGGCGATCGCTAAGATGTCGATTAAGCTGGCATTCAAGAAGAAAATGCTTTGGGTATTCACGGCTTTTTCTGCATGGTACTACTTCGGCATGGTCTTCATTCTCTTCATCATGGACCAGATGGCTACTCAAACTGGGGGACGGCCAGGACGTCCGAACATGATCGAGGAATTCTTTGCGAGAATTATCTGGAAAGACCAGTTCGTACACGGACTAGGTTTCGGGCAAATGCTCTTTCTCATAATGAGCCTGTTCCTAGGCGCAGGAACATTGGCAAATGACACCAGGGCCAACGCGCTTCTCGTGTATCTCAGTAAACCTGTTTCGAAGCTGGATTACATCATAGGGAAGTGGTTTGGCGTATTCTTGCCTCTCTTGCTAACGATGCTCATCCCATCTCTGTTCTTCTTTTTCTACGGAGCAATGAGCTATCGGGAGAGGGGATTTTTCAGTCAGGATCCGTGGCTTATTCTCAAACTGCTTGCTATCTGCCCGGTATGTGCTGCGTTCCACGCGAGTATTGTAATTGGCTTCAGTTCGATGTTTAACCAAGGACGGCTTGCGGGTGCTTCCTATGCAGGACTCTACTTTCTCACAAACTTCTTTACCCAGCTCATGGTATTCACGGTCATGGCCGGATCCGGCCGTCGGGGCGGTTCTCTACCTGAGGGCATTGTAGCGTTAACCCAGAAGCTATTCTACGCGAGCGTAGACGGACTCAACATCGGACTGGCTAAGGCTATATTCGGCACGGCAGGGTCCCCCTATTTTGGAATCGATAGTCGAGCTCCGATGGTGCCATCCCCTCCGCTAATTCCGACCATGGCTATCATGTTAGCTGTTAGCTTTGGATTCATTTTTGTCGCCTGGAGGCGCATTCGCGCAGTGGAGGTGGTCGGTTGACCGATCGCATCACCCTCACATCCGCATCCCGTTGGTATGGCCAAGTCATCGGCCTCAACGACGTGAACTGCACCATCGGCCCCGGCGTTACCGCGCTCCTCGGGATGAATGGCGCTGGCAAGAGCACGATGATGCGCCTGATAACTGGTCAAATCCGGCCGACAACGGGCACGGTCCAGGTGTACGGACACGAGCCCTTCGCGAATCCGGAAGTCTACACCCACCTCGGCTACTGCCCCGAAATCGACAACTTCTACGAGCACATGAGCGGACGCCAGTTCGTCTACCATCTCGCCCGCTTGCAGAACATGGATCACGCCCAAGCAAAACGGCGAACCGCGGAAGTTATCGAAGCAGTCGGAATGAGCGAGCGCTCGGATCGTAAGATCGCGGGCTACTCCAAGGGCATGCGCCAGCGCATCAAGCTTGCGCAGGCGATGCTTCACAACCCCGACATTATCCTTCTCGACGAGCCCCTGAACGGCCTCGACCCGATGGCGCGACGCGAGTACATCGACCTCCTTCATCGGCTCGCCGATGAAGGAAAAACGATCCTCGTGAGCTCGCACATCCTTTTCGAAGTCGAGCAGATGACCCGCTCAATCCTTCTCCTCCACCGCGGACGACTCTTGGCGAGCGGGGACTTAAAAGTGATTCGCGAACTGATGGATAAATACCCCCACCGCGTCCGAATCGAGACGTCACAGTCTCGGGAGTTGGCCTCGCTGATTGCCAAGGAACCGAATGTCCTCAGCATGCAGTTCGTGCGAGACGGAATCGAGCTGCAAGTGAAGGAGCCGGGGAGATTCTATGATCGACTAGGGGAGCTCGTGCTCGACGAAAAACTCGCGATAAAAGGATTCGG
>JBKJJL010000277.1:0-16854 GCA_046597875.1 Fimbriimonadaceae bacterium
GTCGCGATCGTGGCGGTTAACCGAGATTCGACCGCTCACACAATGTCTATACCGCTCAGAAGTCTTCCGCAGAAGGCACAAAACCAAGAGGTTCGCGACGCTCTCGGCGCCGCCGAAGTTCGTCTAGAACCAGGATCTCTTCTTGTCACCCTTGCTCCGAAGAGTGCAGCAGTTCTGCTGCCATCGAAGAGCACATCGACCCGTTACACGCGCACCCCTAATCACAAAGCGCATATTGTAGGAGAAAATCAATGAATAAAAGAATCGGCTTTACGCTGATAGAACTGTTGGTCGTTATCGCGATCATCGCCATTTTGGCGGCCATCTTGTTCCCCGTTTTTGCCCAGGCTAAAGTTGCTGCCAAAAAGACGTCGGACCTTTCCAATCTTAAGCAAAATATGACCGCAACATTCATTTACGCTAACGACTATGATGACTACATTCCTCACACCAACTGGCAAGAGGACTATGTGTTTGCAGCTCGAATCCTTCCTTACACTAAGAATAAGGACATCTTTAAGAACCCTTCGAGTTCGTCCAAGCGGGGATCCGTGCAGCGCCAAAAAGCGGAGAACGGTTTCGGCAACTACATTCTCGATCCAAACGACGGGTGCGTCGGTCTTGGACCGTCCACTCGGGGTGCGGCAAACTACTTTGATGACAAGTATCCAGCGATGGACTACCGCTTAAACCCGAACATCTTTGGATACAAAGGTGGTTCGTGTACGGGCGCTTACGGTTACTATGCACCGGCTCCCAATACGTCGACGGGGCAACCCGGCGGCGATGGTGTTGAGGGCGTTGGTACCGGTGCGCTGGAGTTTGTCAACCCAGCAAGGGTTATTCTCTGGACCGATTTTCCGCCAGTCGGTGTAGTCTGGCCAGGCAACCAAGCGGGCCTTACGTCATTCTGGGGGATCAAACTTGGTTACTTCACGGATGGCAATAACGCCGCCCATATGGATGGTCACGCGAAGTTCTACAAGGGAACGAAGATGATGCCCAATGTGAAGAACGACGGTACTCTTCTCTACACCGATACTTGGTGTGGCGGAGAAGGCGGCTCGTGCCCATTTAATGCTCCATGGTCTGGCGGCGCGCCGCACCCAGAGCAGAACGGTACTGCATTCAACTGGTGGGGAACCAACTACGCGGCTCCTGAGTATCAGTAGTCCGTTAGTAACTTGGGGCAGGTTCGCCTGCCCCCATTCTCTCTTTAGTATAACTTCATGAAAATTATTCAAACTGTAGCGTTGACGATTGGTTTTGTCGGATTGGGCTTGAGTACAGGATGTGGCTGCGGCGATATTGGTAGTGCGCCATCTGGTATGTCCGAGTCCGATGCAAAATCGGCGATCGAGAAAATGTCGCCCGAAGATAAGATAAAGGCGATCGCGAGCAGCCCAATGCCTTCCAAGGAAAAGGAAGCCAAGTACATCGAAATCGAAAAACAAACTGGTGTCAGAGCTCGAGACGTATTGGGAGATCGTCCGACTGGAACAGGTACCTCAAACTGACGACCGATGCTGGGTGTTTCAGTCGCCGTAATCGTGCTTGTGTCAGCCTCCAGTCCGATGACTCAATCTGATCGGGTGGCGAACATGCATGCGCGAGAAGCAGATTGGCGCGTTGGGCCAGTCGTGTACCAAGTCTTTGTAGATCGCTTTGCCCCATCGACAGAACTTGCTGCAAAAAGGAGTCTCTACAACAGCCCGCGTCGTTTGATGGATTGGAACACGCTGCCATCTGGCGGAGTTTCGCGTCCGGAGCTTGGCGTCTGGAGCCATGAACTTGATTTTTGGGGCGGCGATCTAAAAAGCCTTCGATCGAAGTTAGATCATGTAGCCAGCGTTGCAGACGTTCTGTACTTGAATCCGATTCACGAAGCCCTTACAAATCACAAGTACGACGCCACTCATTGGGATCAAATAGCACCCGAGTACGGGGACTGGAATGAGTTTCGAGGGTTAGCAAACGATGTCCACGCTCGAAAGATGAGGGTCATCGTCGACGGCGTCTTTAATCACTGCGGTCGTAGCAATCCGATCTTCAGTTCCGCGCAAAGTGATGCTACTTCCAAGTATAGAGATTGGTTTACCTTCGATAAATCACTACCTCTAGGTTATCGTGCTTGGGCAAACGTGGGCAACTTGCCGGAAGTCAAGTTGGAAAATGAAGCCACAAGGCGTTACCTATGGTTGGACAAAGACTCCGTTGTCGCGAAGTTTCTTAAGGAAGGTGCCGATGGCTGGCGACTGGACGTTGCTCATGAGTTGGGCCTTGAATATCTAAGGGAACTAACAAAAGCGGCCCATGAGCACAAGGCAGGCAGTCTTGTCCTCGGCGAGGTCTGGAACTATCCAGCGAGATGGACCCTGAGCATGGACGGCATCCTCAACATGTTCATGGGGCGCCTAATCCTCGATTACACAAAAGGTGAGTTCACCTCCCAGCAGGTTGGCGATGCCATGAATCAGGTTGTGGCGGACTGTGGCATAGAGCCCCTCCTTCGTTCCTGGATCGTCTTGGGAAACCATGATACTGATCGACTAGCCACCAGCCTGCCCAACTTGAAGCAAAGACAGTTTGCTCGGGCACTCCAGTTCACCATGCCTGGAGCCCCACTCGTTTACTATGGTGACGAGATAGGGATGACAGGGGCAGGAGATCCCGCACAACGTGCTCCCATGAAATGGGACGTCCTGACAGACAAGAACGATGATTGGTTGTATTCACAAAAGCTGACCGAAATGCGGAAGCAAGTTCGAGCACTGCGAATCGGCGACTTTCGTGCTCTTAGTGGAAACAAGGGTCTTGCCTTCCTGCGAACTACCGAGCGCCCCTTGGAAGCTGCCATCGTGCTTGCTAACCCGACAGCAGAACCAATAACGGAGTCGTGGGTCGTTCCGGATCCAACCCTTATGGGTTACACCTTGATGAAAGATGCCTTCTCGGGCCAGACGGCTCGAGTTCAGGCTGGAACCCTTCGCATGACCATTCCGCCGATGACCGTTTTCGCTATGGTGATCGACGACGAAGCCGTACCCCGTGGTCAATACAAACGCATGAAGGATGGAGACTAAGCACCTACATCATCGAGAACGGATCAACGTCAATTGCAACGGTGACCTTTTGCGGTTTGAAGTCTAGCAATGCTTTCCCCAAGGGAACAATACTTGCGCCGGGAGCGAGCTTGGCCAGGACATGACGTCTCCACCGATTCTGCAGTCGCTCAATCGCAGCGTTGACTGGCCCCAGAACCTCGACTCCGTCTAATGATTTCAGCCTCGTTGCTACCTGATCAGCCGCCAGTCTCACAGAAGGCAAATCCTCGCCAGAGATGTGAACATTCACCAAGCGCTTAAATGGTGGATAACCCGCAACACGCCTTTCTTCAATTAACTCTCGGTATAATCGCTCAAAATCATGATCTCTTGCTGCTTCCAGGGCAATATGTTCGGGATTAAAAGTCTGCACGACCACGAATCCAGGTGTAGACCCGCGCCCAGCTCGTCCGGCAACTTGAGAGAGTAATTGGAATGTACGTTCGCTCGCTCGGAAATCGGGAAGATTGAGGGTTACGTCTGCCGTGATAACCCCAACCAATGTGACATTGGGAAAGTCAAGGCCTTTGGCCACCATTTGAGTACCAACCAAAATGTCAATATCGCCGCTTCTAAAGCGCGCTAAAATGTCCTCCATCGCGCCTTTCTTCCGAGAAATGTCACGATCAAGGCGAGCTACCTTGGCGGAAGGAAACTCAGCGCTGACCGCTTCCTCAACCTTTTCTGTCCCAATCCCCATGGGACTCATTCGGGTTCCCCCACACTTGGGACAAACATCCGGAGGCGTCATCTGAAAATCGCAATGATGGCAGCGTAACAGTCGTAGTTGCCGACTAAAACTCAGGGACACGGTACAACGGGGGCAGCGAAAAGTCTCACCACAATCGCGGCACATCATAAAGGGCGAATACGATCGCCTATTCAAGAACAAAATCGTCTGCTCAGCGCGGCCCAATGTCGCGAAGAGGCGAGCCATGAGCTCTGGAGCCAAAATCACCGGATGGCCAGCCTTGTATCCGATCCGAAGGTCATCAACAATGACCGTCGGCAGCTGAGCCGATGCTGCCCGAATGGGCAACTCTAGGAGAGTATGGACACCCGCCTTTGCCTCATAGTACGTCTCAATACTAGGAGTCGCCGAACCTAAAACTAAAGGACACCGATGCAATCGAGACAACTCCATCGCAACCGCTTTCGCGAAGTACCTTGGCGATGTATCCTGCTTATAACTTCCTTCGTGCTCTTCGTCAAGAATGATCAACCCCAGATTGTCCAAGGGAGCAAACAAGGCGCTGCGGGCGCCAAGGACTACGGGCGCTGCCCCATTCCGAACACGTAACCAATGATCAAGTCGACGCCCAGCAGGTAAGTCACTATGTAAAATGGTTACCCGATCTCCAAAACGATCTCGAAGCTGAGCGATGACCTGCGTGGCTAAAGCAATTTCAGGAACCAAGTACAGCACTTGCCGCCCATGCCGTAAAGCTTCGGCAGCCGCCCGCAAAAACACTTCCGTCTTTCCGGAGCCCGTTACGCCGTAAAGCAAGAAACTCGATTGCTCACGAGCGCCTATCTTTGCATTAATGGCTTCAATGGCGACTTGCTGATGCGGATTTGGTTGGGGCGCTACTTTCTTTTCCCGCATTGCGCCAATCACGACATCCAAAAACCCGGCCGTCACCAAAGCCTTCAAGGTTTGATCTGTAACGCCGCAGAGCGCTTTGATCTCGTCCCTGCTAAGGGCTGGTTGCCCCCCGGTTTGCAGGCGCATCAAAGTCAGCGCCTGAGCAGGCTTTTTCTTGCCTTCTCGGCGCAGGAACTCATCGATTCGTACGGTATCCGTGCTTAATCGCAGCAGGCCCTGCTCGGCTTTAGGAGCGGGCAAAGGTACGGCCTCCCGAATCTGAGAAACCAGCCCCTTAAGCTCCAAAAGCCGGAGCACACGAGCCGTTGACGCCGGAAGACGCTTCGTTTTCGTTTCCGACAGCGAGCCCCCGGAATCGCGGAGAGTTGACAGAACCTCTCCCTGAAGTGGAGACAGCCCTTCGGTAGCCGAATGGTCAAGAAGCTTCCAGGTTGTGACAATCCTTTCCCGAGCTCCAGGCGGTGAGGCGGGGCCAAGCGCAACCGGTACGGGGCACAAATAGTTCTCGCTCACCCAGGCAACCAAGTGCATGAGTTCGGTCGGAAGGTCAAGCCCGGATATCCGATCATACGGAGACCGAAGCTGTGTCAAGGGAAATCCGAGCGAGGCCTCCGTGACCTCCCTTGTTCCTAAGACGTAAGCAATAACCGCGCGCGATCCGAGAGGCACCAAAAGGCACTCGCCGGAACGATAGGCCCGATCTGCGCGATACGTCCAGATCGCTTGCGAACCACCGGAGCGCACCTCGACGGCAACGTCGACAACCTGTTCAGTCATAGTCCGGTGGCGAGCTTGTAAGCCGCCTCCACCCGCTCCCCAAACTTCTCGATGGTGTACAACTGGCGATGCCGCTCCTGGGCAACCGCACCTAACCGAGCGCAAAGGGCGGGATCTTCGCTCAATGTCGAAATAGCACTGGCCAACCCCTGCGAATCCCGCTTCTCAACCAAAAAGCCTGTCTCATCCGGCACCACGAGCTCCGGTAGCCCCCCGGATTTCGTTGCCACAATCGGCTTGCCCAAGGACATCGCCTCCAGTGCCGAAAATGGAAAAGCTTCTTCCCACAGACTCGGAATCAGCACGCAGTCCATCGCGTTCATCGCATTGCCAACGTCCTCAATCCTGCCGTGAAAACGCACGCCCGTCGCTTGAGTTCGAACCGAGTTCAGCAATGCCCCGTCGCCAAATGCTTGAATCGTCTCTGGTGGAAGATGAGCAGACGCGTCCGCGAGCATTGATATCCCCTTTTCACCAACAATCCGCCCGAAGAATCCTGCGGCGAAACCCGAGACCGCCATCTGTTGCCGAACCGCTTCGGCGCTCAGCGAAGGCTCGATCGCCGGACACCCAGCCTTCGCGACCTGAACCAACTTCGCTGGCACTCCCGAATCCACCATCTTGCCCCCTACCGCGTCCGATACTCCAATAAAGTGCGTAAACAGCCGAGTATAACGCCGTACTTTCGTCGCGCTCCAGGTAATCACGACATGCCGCGTAAGAACCCGACACGGCTGCCGAGTCAGCTTCGCTGCGATTGCCGGAATGATGTAATCCGGACTGAAATGCGCGTTCACGATATCAAATCTTTCCGCACGAAAGAGCCGCAAGTACGCTGCCAACCGACTGAACTGAAACTGTCGCCGAAGGTCGAGATGCGCCTTCCGGCACGTCAATCGCTTGTCCAAAGGCGACCCGGGCGGAACCGACGCCCACACTTCGTGGCCCCTTGCCTCTAGAGCCTCGCACAGGTACACCAAGTACCTCTCAATCCCGCCCCAATCGTGAAGCGAACTTCCAACTTGGCAGATCTTCATTTCAGGTGGTCCATCAACCAAAGGCGGTTGCTCTCAATCATATCTGGCAACCAATCATGGCCCCAATCGTAGCGAATGAGCCGCTTTTCGCCCGCCAAAGCTTCGAAAATCGCCTCCACGTTTTCAGGACGAGCCGCGGGGTCCTTTTCCCCCAAAGACACTTGCGTCGGCACCCTGCAGCGCGTCGCCTGGTGCATCGTGTCAAAGTAGCCAATCGTATTCAATACCCGTTCCATCCCCACCGGAATCGTCTCCGCAAAGTCCACCAACTCTTTCAAAGGATACCGGTAGGTGTTCCGATTCAAAGCCGCTCGCATCGCTCCTAAAAAGGGCATATCCGCGCAAACCGTCTTTACAATCGGGCACCAGGCCCCCAACCAAATCGAAATTCCTGCGCCCTGGCTCATCCCCATCGAAGCAACTTGGTCCTCGTCCACCTCGGGCTGGGCTTGCATCACCCGGGCAGCCAGATACGCGTCCTGGAACATTCGACGAAAAATCCACGTCTCGGGTTCGGCAACCCCTTCCGCAAAGTAGCCGCGAGCCGGAACGTACTTCTCCTGGTGCATCGCCTCGTGACCAAAGAAGTTGAAGCTCATCGAAGCGAATCCCTCTCGGGTCCCATACTCGTTCGGCAACAAAGACTCGCGCCCGTAGGGGGGAATCCAAAGGAAGGAGGGCAGCCGACGCGCCCCCTCGGGAAAGCTCATCCACCCAAACCGCGGCGTCCCGTCAATCCCTCGAAAGGTAATTAGCGAATCGACGCGCTCCCTCTCTCCGCGAATGTCTTGTGTCGCGGGGAGGGGGCTGGGGGGTGGGGGAACTCGGGTAGCGAAGTCTCGCCGGTAATCCAAAGGAGCCGCCCGCGCCTCCGCCACCGTCTCCGCCCAAAAGGCATCAAAGTCTTCCGGCAAGTCCGGCAGAAATGGATTCATGCCCCAACAGCGCGTTGATGAGCCTCGACATTCAAGCCCGTCGTCATAAGCCAAGCGGTCGCGCGCTGGATCTCTTCCACCGGCCCGTCCAGCTCAATCTGCATCCAACCGTAGTCGTTATCGATACTCGCCTTCTTCAGGTTAACCGTCAAATCATACTCGCGAGCCAGCCGCCCCAACCAAGGCTCATCCACCAGGGCACCGCTCGCAATCAGGGTCACATCAACCTTAGGCATATCGGGGTGAAGTGTACCGAAAGGCGTAGGGTTGGGTTAGTTGGTACAACGTGATGGGTCCGCGCCCTTCGATGGCGGCCCCTCATTTCTTCGGCGGGAGAGCCCGATGATGCATCATAGAGAGTGAAATGGCAGAGAATGTTATAGTCAGCGACCCCAATGTAATGATGGGAAAGCCTGTCATTGCTGGCACCCGCATTACGGTCGAGTCGATCTTGGAAAGGCTCGCAGCAGGCGAAACCGCGGATCAAATCCTGAGTGCCCACCCGCGCCTCACGGCGGAAGCGATCCGGGAGGCGATCGGCTTCGCCGCCAGCGCGCTTCGCGCCGATGTCGTGTACCCGGTTAGCGGATCGCCCCGGTGACGATTCTGGCCGACGAACGGGTTGACCGTGAAATCGTCGAACGCTTGCGTACCGAAGGGCATGATGTCGCCTATGTCGCCGAGATGGAGGCAGGCATTGCAGACGAGGTCGTCCTGGAGCAAGCGAATGCGGTTGGCGCAGTTCTTCTTACCCAAGACAAAGACTTCGGCGATCTCGTTTTCCGTCAGGGATTGCTCGCAAAGGGCATAGTTCTCTTACGGCTCGCAGGTTTGCCCCAGGCATCAAAAGCTGATTTGACAGCGGCGGCCTTCAAAGACCATCAGGAAGAGATGGCTGGCGCGTTTACAGTGGTCTCAGGAACGAGCGTTCGAATCAGGCGATTTTAGCTCTCGCGTTGGTTCATCTTGCCGCGCCGAGGCAGCCTACACTGAAGATTCTGGGGCCGGTGCCGAAACTGATCGAACGTGTGGCCCTGTTGCAACGGTAATCAAGGGCCGTTTCCGTTCCTCTCCGAGGGTTCGACTGGGATGTGGTGTGAATCTATCGGTACGACTACGTTAATCCCTCCCAATCCGGTTGCGCCATCGAATGCCACCGTTCCCGAATCGCCGTGAGCTCGGCAGTAGGCAGGGCGCCCTTCGCCGCTGTCGCCAAGTTCGCTGGGAATCTGGCTGCACTCGATGCCCCCACAATGGCTACGCTAACGCTTTGGGAGAGCGTGAATCGAAGCGCGGTACCGACCATGTCGTCAAACTCATATTGAAGCGACTGAAATCGTTCCCAGTATGGATAGCCGTATCGATCCGTGTCGTTAGGAGTCAGATTCCAGCAAACGTTGGCTACGGGACGCTTGGCGATGACGCCCATTCCACGCTCTTTGGCGAGGGGAAGCGTCAAGTCGATGCACTCTTGATCGCAGATATTGACGCTCGTTTGGAGCGCGTCGAACACGCCCATTTCGATTGCGATGCGGGCCGTGGTCGAGTCTCCGCTGTAGCCGATCAGGCGTGTTTTACCGGCCGCCTTTGCCTCTTGGAGCACTCGAATCACTTCGTCGTGTCCCAAGATTTCCTGCGAGCACGTGTGAAGCTGGAGGAGGTCGACGTGGTCTGTCTGCAGTCGCTTTAGCGAGCGATCGATTTGCTTGCGCAGCATATTCGGATCCCAATCGGGCTCTTCAAAGCCGGACGCATGGCCGCATTTGGTCAACAGGTAGTACTCATTCCGGCGGTGGGCAATCGCTGCGCCGATTTTCTCTTCGCTGTCCAGATAGCACTCGGCGGTGTCAATGACGTTCACCCCCAGGTCCAACGCGGTGTTCAACATCTGATCGACGATGTTCTGGGGAACATTCTTATAACCGATCTCCGCACCGCCAAACCCAATCGGCGAAACATGCCATCCGTGGTTGCCAAATGTCCTCATTTCCATTGGTTATCACAGTACCTGCCTTGCGTGGGAGATGGGGCGAAAGACGTGAGGGTTGTCAGGATTGTGAGGATTGTGAGGATTGGATGGGTTAAAGGGCCCTTGAACAACTACGCAATGATCGTGTATAGTAGACGCATGACGAGTAAACAGCTTATCATCAATCTCATCAACGATTCCGTCGACCACTTGTACCGCAACGCGCGGGCAGTGCCGGAGGACAAACTCAACTGGTCGCCTTCAGATGGTGCCCGCCCGGCCATGAGCCTGCTTCAAGAGTGCGTGCAGTCTCCTGGGTGGAGCACCAACATGCTGACAACGAGGTCCGTGGGCGACTTCGGCGAAGAATCCTGGGCCGCGATGGCAGCCGAGCGGGAGCAATGGGACACGATCGACAAATGCGAAGCCGAATGTAAGGTGCGGGTCGGGAAGCTGATCGAGACGATCGATGCCTTTCCAGAGGCGGATATGACCAGTACGCTCTTCTTACCGTTTACCGGGAAGGACCATCCCTATTGGGACATCATGATGTACCCCTATTGGAACGCGACGTGGCACACAGGCCAAATCGCGTACATTCAAACTTTGCTGGGCGACAAAGAAATGCATTGAGGGGAAACCAGCGTTAGGGTGTTAAGGCATTAAGGTATTAGGTATTAGGTATTAGGTATTAGGAAATAATACTTCAATACCCAATACCCAATACCCAATACCTTAATACCGTAGTGCCCAACACCCATTACCCAACACCCAATACCTAATTTCCCCCATACTTCCGGTATGCGCGAGGACTTCTTGGGTGAGCGGAGTTCATATGAGGTTGGAGCTCTTGAACGGGATAGTCTGGCGCGCGATCCGTTCGAGCAACTTCGCATTTGGCTGCAGGCGGCCGAGGACGCGGGAGTTATCGAGCCCAGCGCGATGGGAATTTCCTCGGTCGGGGTGGATGGGCGGCCCAGCAGCCGGATGGTGCTTCTGCGATCCGTGGACCATGGGCTCGTGTTCTTCACCAACTACGAAAGTAGAAAAGGGTTGGAACTGGATGCGCGACCAGCCGCGGCTGCGCTTTTCTGGTGGCCGGTCCTTGAGCGTCAGGTGAGGGTCGAGGGGGACGTCGAGCGCATTTCTATTGAGGAGTCGACAGAGTACTTTGCCAGTCGGCCGCGAGAGAGCCAACTCGCTAGCGCCGCCAGCCCACAGAGTCAAGAGATTTCCTCCCGTAAGGAACTCGAAGATTCCGTGGCAGAACTTGACGCGATGTATCCTGACAGGGTGATTATGCCCGTGAGTTGGGGCGGATACCGGCTAATCCCAGACCGCTTCGAGTTCTGGCAAGGTCGCCCTGCTCGCCTTCATGACCGCTTCGCCTACTCGCGGCAAGGCGAAGGCTGGCAAGTCGTGAGATTGGCGCCGTGAACCGGAACGGCGAACCTGTGGTATCATTTCCTTTCGTGCGCCGCACCCTAGTTCCGTTTGGGTTGTGCGCAGAGGCATTGTAATGGCGAATATCTGTCAGGTAACAGGCAAAAAGGCGAATAACGCCAAGCACATTCGGCACCGTCACTCGGGCCAATGGAAGTTTCGGGCACCGAAGAAAAATCGGAAGCAGCTCGTTAACCTGAAGAGCGTCAAGCTCAAGACGGATCACGGCGTCGTTACTTTGAAGGTCGCCGCGAGCGTCCTGAAGAGCCCCGAGTTTAACCGCGTGGTTTGTGGCATCAAGCCGGTGCCCAAAGCTTGGCTGATCAAGCCCGGCTACGGAATCTAAAAACCGGTACGATTGCACCCTTGGTTTGCCCACGCTGTGGTCGAGAAAACGCTCCCGAAAACCAATTCTGTGGTCGGTGTGGGCTTGAATTCGCCCAAGTTTCCGCGGATATCCCCGACGACTCCGATATCAAGCCATGCTATCGCCACCCCAAAGAAATGACGCGGCTTTTCTGCGGGCGCTGCGAGAGGCCCGTTTGCACGAAATGCGTAAAAATCGGCCCCGCCGGTCCGCGTTGCCCGGATTGCGCGCGCAATAACATCCCCGTAACCGCCCGCGGCGTGGCGCACGATATGCTCACGCCCTTGAAGGGCTCATTGAGGCAGGGTCCGATCTCGTTTTACTGGTGGGTATTGATCGCCTTCTTGCTGTTCGGCGGGTTCCGAGGCTGTTCCTCGATGCGGAGCAGGGAACCGATGCCGGAACCGCCCGCGGAGGAAAGACCCGCGCCGCAGACTTCGGTTTAACTCGGTCCGGTCGAAGTGAAGGCTGGGTTGCCTTCGTCAGCTCTGACCAGAGTGTCACGTTCGAGAAGTTCTTCGAGAGCAACTCGGCGCATGGAGGCGCGACTCATTGCCCATTCCAGTATGGTCGGGTTGTTTCCAAACAGTTGATCAGGCATGGCCCAAAGCCTGTTAACAAAACCAAAACACCCGACACCCTCCCTGGTCGATGAGTTAACATAGGAACTTGGATTCGGTCCGCCCTGAGCGCTACTATCCTTGGCTTGCTATTGCGGCATTCTTGGCCCCCTTGCTCGGTGGGCAGTTGTCTCTAGATCCCCAAGCGCTTGCCCCCAGCGGTCTTCTGGTAGCGATATTCCGAGAGCCACAAGGCGCGGTGCTGGGCCACTTCCTCATCTTGCTACCTCTAGTAATCGGTGTCCTGGTTGCGCTCTTCCGGCGCGCGGTTTTGCAGGTTCCGCACCCGCGCACGGTCGCGGCTTGGGTTATGTTTGCGGTGTTGCTGCTAGCCTCCGTGGCGATGTCCGCTTACAAGTTTATGAGCCTGCAGACCCTCTTGGAGTGGTGGGCGTACTTGGTTGCCTTCTTTGCGGCAGTCGCGTTATCGGGGCGGGGGGTTGGGCCGCGCTTCGTTGTGGGTGCGTTTGCAGGCGGCGCGACCCTCGTCGCCTTAATGGCGATTCGTGAGTACGCCCAGCAGGAAGACCCGACCTGGCGCGTATTTGCGAACTGGCATAATCCGAACGCGCTTGCGGCCCTCTTGGTGATGGGCACCTTTGCCTGTTTGGCGTGCATCGCTCGGAATGAACGCAATCGGCTATCAATGGTCGCCCCGGCCCTTGGGGCCACTTTATGTTCGGTTGGCATGATGTTGACGGGGTCAAAGGGAGGTCTCGTCGCTCTCGCGGTGGGTGGAATGACCTTCCTGCTGATGTCCTTGCCAAGGGGCGCGAAACCAATGGGAAGGGCACTATTGCTTCTTGGGGGAACCGTGGCCTGCGGCGCAATCCTGGCGAACCTGATCGTCGCCTCGCACCGAAAACCCTCCTCGACCGCGCCCAGTGGGGGAGCCTTTTCACGCATCTCGAACGCAGGTGCCAATCAAGAGCAGTCCTCCGGATTCCGCAAACTGCTTTGGCAAACGTCCGTTGATCTTATCAAGGACAACCCCATGGGGCGCGGTTTGGGCACGTTCCGCTACCATTCCGCCAAACCAGGGTTGGGCACTCAAACCCAACTCGCGCACCAAAGTTTTTTGCAGCTAGGGGTCGAAGCTGGCGTTGCGGGTCTTGCCGTTTTCATCTTTGCTTTGGGGCTCAGCTTGTTTGAGGTGTTGCGCGGTTCACGCGGATTGCCTGAAGAATCGGCCCTCTTGCGGACGGGTGTTTTATCTGCGCTTGTGGGTTTGGTGGCCCACGCAGTCGTTGATTCTGATTTTTCGTACTTCGGCCTCGGATTCGCGTTCTTTCTCATGTTGGGCACGCTCTTTCAACTCGCGAGTGACGCCACGGTGCCCGAGTTCACACCCCGCGGGTTGCGGGTACTCGCAGGCACGATGGCTGCCTTGGTGGCGGTCGGGATGCTCTACTTCGGAGTGGTCGACGTTAAGTTGGGGACCTTGCGTTACGCTCTGGGTGCGAGTGACGCACGCGCGGCTCACGAGGCTCTTGATTCCGTCCGGTCCTTCGCTCCCGGCGACCCACGGGTTTGGGCACTCGGAGCACGAATGGCCAAAGACTCCGAGGAACGAAAGGAGTACCTGAACAAGGTTGTCGCGCTCGGCCCGACGCCAGTTGCCCATCGTCAACTGGCCGACGTCTTCTTGGAAAATAACGACGATGTTGGGGCGGAGCGTGAACTCAACGCGAGCTTAACCCTTGATCCGAACAACCTGTTCACCCTCAAGCGGTTGCTTGAACTAGCGAAGAGGCAAGATCCCGATAAAGCAGAAAGAGTCGCGCGGCGACTTGTGGAGATCGAGTCCAAGCCCTATTTCTCGGTCCGATCGATTCCAGAACTTGTTCCGACCGAGACCTACGAAGCACGGGCCTTCCTAGCTGAAAGTCTAACGGGCACGGCCAAGGCGGAGATGCTGAAGCCTGCAATCGAAGGTTATCTGCAGTACGCGAGGACGACCTTGCCCCCCGTGAAAACGTTCGCAAAGGGCAACATGGACGGCGATTTCGGGGGCGTAACACTGGCTCAAGCGCAAGAAAAGGTGACGGTCGGCGTTGCCCTGTGTGACCTCGTTGCTACCGCGGATCCGAAACAAGCGGCTTGGGCAAATGAGAGCAAGAAAGTGCTTGAGGCTGGCCTATCAAGCTTGGCCGATTAGCGAAGGATTCAGGTGTCGGAGAATTTCCTCACCGCTTGGGTTGTCGGCCGCGTGGCGGGCTTGGTGCTCCCAAGTTACGTCTCCCGTCGTATCGATTACGACGACTCCGGGCAACTGCATCGGGTCGCTCTGGGGCTTTGCTTGCATTCCCTGTGACATCGCCGCGCCGATTCCGCGGATGAAAACCTGGGGATGGAGAAGGTTCACAAGACCACCTCGCCGAACACCAAAATGGTGGTAAAGCACCCTTTCGGGATCACAAATGTAGCGGTGGGGTGAGGATAGCTCGCTTCGAAACGCCTCTGTCTGCTCTGGCGATCCCATCGAAACGAACACGATGTTCGCATCCTTAAGCCCGCGAAGCTGGGCGACGTGTTCTCGACAGAACACGCATCCCAGGTGACGCAAGAACACGAGTGCCAAGGGTTGCGTTTCGAATAGGGACGCTAGGGGAACGGTCTGGCCGTTCGAGAGGAGAATAGATATGTCAGGAGCTTGCATTTAGGCCGTTCTTACGTCTTCGCGACTGATGTAATTCCGGTCGCTTCCAAGGTATGTCCCGAGTTCCTTAAGTGGTGGTCAAGACTGAAAAGTTCCACAATTTCTTCGGCCGTCAATCGCGCTACCACGTCCGGATCGACAGCTACGGACGCCTTGAAATCTAATCCCTCCCAAGCCTTGGCCGCGTTTCTCTGGGCAACCTTGTAGGCGTCTTCCCGGCTCATTCCCTTGCCGATGAGGGCGATCATGACGTGCTCAGAGAAGACCAGATCTCCCATTTTTCTCATGTTCGCCATCATGTTTTCGGGGAACACGACGAGCCCCTTCAAGATCGCGGTTAGCCGGTGGAGGCAGAAATCGGCGAGTTGGCAGGAATCGGGAAAGATGATGCGCTCAAGCGACGAGTTCGTCAGGTCCCGTTCGTGCCACGTCGCGACGCTTTCAAGCATCGCGTGCGCGTTTGCACGCAAGAGCCGGGCAAGCCCGCAGACAGTTTCGCTGTTCCACGGGTTCCGCTTGTGCGGCATCGCGCTGGAACCGGTTTGACCCTTGGCGAAGGCTTCTTGAACTTCCAAGATTTCCGTTCTCTGCAAGTTCCTGAGTTCAGTGGCGATTCGTTCCAATCCCGCTCCGAGCAGAGCGAGGACATTCAGGATGTTTGCGTGGCGGTCTCGATTGATAATCTGCGTGCTTGCTTGGTCTGGGACGAGCCCCAGAATCTCGCAGACTCGCGCCTCTAGGGAGGGCGAGGTAATCGCGTGAATCCCGACTGCACCACTCACTTTTCCAACCGCGATGTCCTCTCGGGCTCGGCTTAGCCGTTCGACGTTTCGCGACAGTTCGGCATGCCAGTTTGCGCATTTGAATCCGAAGGTGATCGGTTCCGCGTGGATTCCGTGAGTCCGCCCAATACAAGGCGTGTTCGCATGTTCTAAGGCAAGCCTTGCAATCTCTCCGAGCAGGCTCTTCGCGGAGGCTAGTAGAACATCGCAGGAGTTACGAAGCATCACGCCAAGGGAAGTGTCGATCACGTCGTAACTCGTCACGCCAAAGTGGATGTAGCGACCCTCTGGCCCTGTGGTTTCGGAAAGATTGCGCACGAACGCCATCAGATCGTGGCGAGTCTCTTGTTCAATTTCGTCGCACCGCTCTAGCGTGAACGAGCCTTTTGAACGCACCGTCTGCGTTGTTCCCGAGGGAATGCTCCCCGCCTCCTCATGAGCCTGACAAATCGCGACTTCGACGTCGCGCCATGTCTCGTATTTTGCCTGGCGAGACCAGATAACCGTCATTCCGGGAGTGCAATAGCGTTCGATCATCCTCGAATCAGAGAGTACCGTGTGGGGCCTTGTCGGTACACTTGCGGCGCATGCGGATCGTTATCAGCGCCCTGGCCATGGCCTCCAACGCAGGGGCGGCGAAAGGCGGGATTAGTCGCTACCTATTCGCAATAATTGATGCGTTGGCGCGCCTTGGTTCCAAAGATGAGTTTTTCGTCATTTTGCCCGAGGAGTGTGAAACACCCCCCGAATGGCGCGGACGCCCGAACCTCAAAGTCATCCATGTCACGGGGCGGCTCGCCGCCCGAAAGACGATTTTCGACACCTTCTTGATCCACCGCTTCGCGAAGGAACTTAAGGCGGATGTGTGGTTCGGAACCGCCCACGCGCTGCCGCTCTTTGCTCGAGTCCCAAAAGTGTTGGCGATTTATGACCTCTTCGCATTCACCCAGCCCGACGATGTGACCAAGCACTTTCGGCGCGTCGCGGGAGCGGCGATGCGGCTCTCAATCCCCCGGGCCGATCGCATCGTGACGATCAGCGAGTTCACGAAGTCTGAGATCCAACGCTTGTTCCACATCGCGGATGATAAGATCGTCGTAACGCACCTTGGCCCCGGCAACTTGCAAGTGCCAGTGGACCGTTCCTCGGTGACGACCGAAGATTTGCGCCGAATCGGGGTCCCCTGGGATCGTTATTTGTTTACAATAAGTACCGTTCAGCCGATAAAGAACTTGCCTCGTTTAATGCAGGCGGTTGACCAGTTACCGGAAGGTGTCGGGCTCGCTATCGCGGGCGCAAAGGGCTGGCAAACGAGCTCGATCTTTGAATCGCTTGAGGCGCTCCAACACAAGGATAGAATCGCGTTTTTAGGCTATGTCGACGACGAAGATGTTCCAAAGTTGTTTGCTCGTTCTGAGGCCGCCGTGGTCGCGTCCCTTTCCGAGGGCTTCGGTATTCCGATGGTGGAAGCGATGATCTATGGCGCGCCCCTGGTCGCGAGCAACACGGGATCGCTGCCGGAAGTCGGCGGAGATCTACCCATCTATTGCGATCC
>JBKJJL010000338.1:0-8717 GCA_046597875.1 Fimbriimonadaceae bacterium
CTGGGTCATCCCGCGGAGGTCGCCGATCGAGCCCTCCATCGAGTGGGTGCCAAGGACGTACGGAGCAGGCGAGAATCGCGGCTCCGCGCGCTTCTCATGGATCACGATTGTCCCCGCCGCGAGATCGCCGATGCGTTGCGATTTTGGGTTCGTAAAGATGGCGATGAGTCCGAGCATATAGCCAGCGGGAATAAAATCCGCGGTGCGAAGCATGTTGCGGCCGAGAGCAGCAAGGAAGGTGATCGCCGTACCATCGGCCATACGAACCCGAATGCCCATCGCCTTCTTTCCCAGGGTTTGACCATTCCAAAGGCCTTCGAGGAGGATGAAGTAGATGACCCATCCGAGGGTCATGATGGGGAGAACGATATTATCGAGGCCGGTAGTCCCCCCCAGCGCCGCGGTCAACGTCGAGATTCCATAAATCGCGGCGAAATTGGCGGCGATGATGATGATCCAGTCAATAAGTTGAGCCACCGCACGCGTGCCGACGCCCGCCAAGCGGTAGCCGACGATCGTCTTCTCAGGAGTCAGGATCGCTAGTTCCTGGGTCACGACTTCATGCTACCCGCCCAAGTTGAACACGAAGCGGGCGTTGCCGAATGCGATTTCCGATCCGTCGGCGAGTTCTGCTTCTTCGACCCGCTCGAAATCATCGCGCAGCACGAACGTCCCGTTGGACGAACCCAAATCGGTCACCTTCCAAGTCTCATCCTCGCACGAAAGTCGGGCGTGCTTTCGGGACACGTACACGCTTTCGTCAATCGATCCGAGGTCTACATCGATTGGCCCGATGGACGGATCGAATCTTCCGACGGTGGCGGGGGATGAGAACTCAAAGCAGATATCCGTGGGGGCACCACCTCGTTTCAAGGTCAGCCTGGCTCGGCCTGCTTCCGGGGTTGTTTCTTCCTGGGCTTCGGGTTCGATCACTTCTTCGTTGACAGCCTCGACGGGCATAAGATCGTCGCTCATTCCGCGAGTATAGCCAACCCGTCCGTATCTGGCCAGACTGGAAGGTCTTGTTCGCGATATTCTTGGGCCACCATGAGCGCTCCAGAGGCGAACTCTAAGTCCAGAAAAGGCTCGATCGCCTCGTTCGAAATGCTCAGATAATCTCCGATCGCGAGGGTTGCGTCCCGAATAGGCCATCGAACCCCTTTTAAACGTACGTTGTTGGAGGGCAGCAAGGGCAAGACAGAGACGCGTCTTCCTGGAAATGCGGGGATGCGATAGTGGCCAGGTGACAAAACTCTCGCTAAACCGTCGCGGACTGCGAGGCGGACATCCAGGTTCGATTTTACGGAAGCATGCAAAGTTGCAAAAAAATGATCCACCCGGTCGCCTTCGGCCCCGAGAAGGGTGATTGAGGTGTGGCCCGCCATCGCCACGTGGGCGAGCATTTTTTCGCAATCAGTAAAGTTTTGATCGTCATCTCTGAACACATCGATCCCCATTTCGAGAGTTGCGGGAGAAATCGAATCCATGTCACCCACGATCGCGTGGGGACGGAGGCCGTGCTCGATGATAAAATCTGCGCCGGAATCGGCCGCGATCAATATGTCCGCAGAATTGGCCCATAACTTGAACAATGAGCCGGACAGGTCTCGTCCGCCGAGAACGCCTAAGATACGCTTTTCCACATCAACATTGTACTTTTCCACAGGGTTGCTAGACGGTTCTCTACATGAGAATAGCGCACGGTTTCACTTTAGGTTCAACCGATGAAAGTGCGAGGAAAATCGCGTAAAAATCATCTTTGTAGCCTGACACGAATGATTGTGCTATCTAAATCGCGATAAATGCCCGAGAACGGGTGTCAATAATGAGGACTTGCCGTGCACGCCGCCGAACATCCGCGTATAATCCTCATCGCCCGCCTTGTTACGGGGCCAAAGATTGGCCGCAAAAATGGATCAGTACACATTGGATGACCGTCCCGAGCAAATTACGCTCGATCAAGCATGGAAGCAAGTATTCCGTCGATTGGCGACGGATTTGCCGCAAGCGTGGATTGAGCGCTTCTTCCGTCCGCTGGCTCCAATTGACTTTGCCGATGGCGTGGCGAACTTTGCCGCGCCCGGAAAGTTTGTCCAAGAATGGATCCGAGAGCGCTACCAGGGCACCATCGAAAGGATGCTCGGCGATGAGTTCGGCCAGCCGGTTCGAGTTGAGCTTCACAGCGCACCTCGGGCGAAGCCCAAAACGACTGAAACACTTCCCACATCCGTGGTCGCCCCGGTTACTTCACCCTTGGGAGCCTTTAAGCCTTATGGAAGGTTTTCGTTCGACAACTTTGTGGTCGGCCAGAGCAATCGTTTAGCGTTCGCGGGAGCCCGTTCGGTCGCGAGCGAGCCCGGCATGAAGTACAACCCGCTCTTCATCTACGGGCACTCCGGAATGGGGAAAACTCACTTGCTTCATGCGATCGCCCGCGAGATGTTGGAGCGCGATCCTGCGTTTCCCCTCGTTTATGTCAGCGCTCAACAATTTGCTGAAGAGTTCATTTCTGCGCTTCAAAACAACAGAATTGAAGCCTTTCGAAGAGCCCAGCGGAATGTGGGCGTCTGGCTTGTGGACGATATCCAGTTTATCGCTGGCAAGGACAAAACCCAGGAAGAAGTTTTCCACACGTTCAACTATCTCCACTCCCTCGGCAAACAAATCGTCCTCGCCTCCGACCGTCCTCCCCGCGATATTTACTCGATGGACGAGCGCCTTCGGTCTCGGTTTGAAGCCGGCCTCGTTGCCGACATCCAGCCGCCCGACACCGAGACCCGCTGCGCGATTTTGCAGAGCAAAGCGGAGCAAGAGGGCTTTGACATCGGCTACGACCTCTCGATGTACCTCGCCGAGAGCGTGCCCGGCAATATCCGCGTTTTGGAGGGCGCTCTCACCCGCCTCGTCGCCCAAGCCAGTGTCTCCAGCGAGCAGCCGTCGTTGGCGCTTGCCGCCCGGATGATTCAGGATCACTACCAAACCGGCACCGCGGTGAAGCCAAGCTTCAATCAGATCGTCGCGGCGGTCAGCAAGCACTTCAAGATTCCGATTGAAGAAATCCGTGGGGTTCGAAGGCAGGCGCCTATCGTCCACGCCCGCCACATCGCCGTGTTCCTCACGCGCGAGCTGACGGGAGACTCGTGGAAGCACATCGGCAGCCTCTTCGGAGACCGAGACCACACGTCCATGATGCACGGCTATCAAAAGATCAACGAACTGATGCACCACGACCGGGAACTGCGGTCCACGGTGAAGTTATTGATTAGGAATCTGCAACCGGACTAAGGCTGAGACTAGAACCAATTTTGGCCGTGAATCTGCCTCAGTTGATAGCTACCCAAATGAACCGGGTGAGCGATTGATGACCCTGATGATGAAAAAGCAGACGAATCCGAAGGTGTTCGCAAGAGAAGCGAGCGTTCAATTGTTGCGACGCAAGGTTAACAAACTAGTGACAGCCATTGGCAGCCTCCCAGACGAGGTATCTGACGCGCTTGCTCGACTTGATACTTTAAGTGTTAAAGAGCTCGATATGCTTGAAGACCACCTTGTCGTTTTGTTCACCAACGAGCTTGACAACGAAGGTGAACCGAACTCTCGTGGCTACCTTGTTGATCAACTTTTGGGGACATTAGCATTGCTGAGAATAGAGCGGTCAGAACCTTGAACGGAGGGACCGCGACCTACACAAATGATCCCGCGGAACAGCTGACGAGCATCAGCGTTTAGTGGTGTGGAGGGATTGTACGACCATTTACTCCAGTTCCAATCTTGTTCATCTTGCCCTCATCGCGCAGCTTGTTGAACTGGTCACGCCACTTCTGGATTTCAGCAAGAATCGAGTCGGGAAGCCTACTGAGCGGCCCCGGAGGACATGCAGGACGAACGAGTTCTAAGGTCAACCGTATGCGCAACGCCTGGTTCAGAAGTACGGTCATGACAACCTTTGTCTTTGCTACGGCCGTGTAAGCGTCGGCCTTGCCCCACGAACCCATGTCGCCTACCACTAGCTGCGGATTTGCCTCGTAGAACTGCCGCCGAGCTATCTGCTGGATCGTTTCGTAGTCTGAGTTGTCGAACGTGCCTGCCCTTATTCCTTGGGCCGTCACCGCTGAATAGGTTAGCATCGCCTCCGATGGGAGTCCTTCTGGCAACAGCGTTGTCGCCTCAAAAGGAGTCCCGATGTACTCCAAGCTGGGGATACTGCGAACCAGTTCTTCAGGGTAACCCGACTGCTTCACGATGCCGCCATTTATGGCTGCCTGGGCTAAGGCTGCCCGTGCCCCAGGGCCAAGGCTCCCTACCTTGGCTCCTCCCGCCTTTTTCTGCTGGCTGGTAAGTCCAGCGTACACCCTCAATGCCAGCTCATCGTAGGCCCGATTGACATGCACCTCAGGATCTAAGAGCGCTCCTACTGGAATCGTCAAGGAGTTACTAGCGCGATACTGTCGCGTCACGATAAGGGCCGCGTATTCATCCAAGTCCAGAAACCCATCTTCCATCCCGGCTCCCAAGAGAACCTGCATCGCGCGCCGACTATCGCGATTGCGCCTTGCCTCGGAAGGCTGATTGGGAGCGAGGATCAACCAGCCGTCGCCAACCTCGTAGGTCATGGCGGTTCGGGTTGCTTTTTCGAAGGTCTGGGTCGTTTGCTTCGTCGCCACCAAGAATCGGCCCCATGAGTTATCGTTGAGGTTGGCCACCAGATTTAGCCCCCTCGCCTTGGCGTACTGCAGATACATTTCTGCGCCAATTTGAAGGGGCTCGAAGTCGAGGGGTTTGCGAAGAGACTTCGCCAGGTCGTCATTCAGGGGAAGAACCTCGTGGCCGGGTTTCCACAGATTCGGCGCGAGCAAAATGATGCGAGCGGTGTCGGGCTCGGGTTCCAGGTTGGCGGTGACTCCCTCGGGAACTTCGGCCATTAGAGGAGTAGGGGGTTCTAAGCTCACAAAGAAGGGCGCCGTAATGGTCCGTGCGCGATCAGGGCTAAGAAAGCCAACCCTGATGAATGGTTCTGCTAACACATCGCCAAATGCCACGTATGCGATCCCCCGGCGCACAAGCTCGACGTCTTCAATCACCCGCTCACCTTCGCTGGCAAAGTTGCCAATACGAAGCAGGAAGGGCATTTCATGATTGGTTGGCAGGTGTTCTTCAAAAAATCCAAGTTCATCGACAAAGGTCTTAAGAAGCGCTTCGCTGCCCCGCCACGACAGTTCGCCCTTGACGGGATGCGTGGAAAGAACCACCCGCTTCCCGCGCTCGATCTTGGCGAGCTCCTTCGCGCCTAGGTTTAACGCAGCTTGGATTCCCAAACGATTGAAGGGGTTGACCAGCTTCGTGTCCCGCGCAGGGTCGGTGAGCCGATCAGCGACTTGTTCGCTTATTGATTCCGCGGTGAGGGGCTTTAGTTCTTTCGCCCACTTGTCGAGTGAAGCCTGAATCCGCTTCTCCCGCAACGCTACTCGCTGACGTTCTTGCTCGGCTCTCCTTGCGACGTCGGCCACCAGCGTTCGCTTCCCGTCTATCATCTGCCAACGGCCCACAACCGCGCGGGCAATCTTGTCCAATAGTTCGTCCGGCTTGACCTTCACGGCTCGAATCACGACAACCTCGTCTTGCATCGAAGCATCTGACGCAAGGGACAATCCACAGGAGATTTCCAGGTGAGCGAGTACCAACGGTACCCGCGCGGCACGGGTTTCATGGGTAACGAGATTTTGAGACCCGAGCACAAACGCTAAGAACGCGGCAACCATGACTTCGATTATATGCGCTAGGATAGTAACGTGGCGAAGTTCACACTTTCCGTTAATGGCAAGAATCGCGAAGTCGACGTCTTTCCCGATACCCCTTTGCTCTGGGTGTTGCGAGATCAGCTCGGGCTCCTCGGCACGAAATATGGCTGTGGGCTCGGCGGATGCGGAGCGTGTTCGGTGCTGCTCGATGACAAATCAACCCGCTCTTGCCAGACGCCGATTTCTGAGGTTAAGACCGCCAAAGTCGTCACCATCGAAGGCCTTTCAGCGAACGGAACCCATCCCGTTCAGAAGGCATGGCTCGACGAAGACGTTCCCCAATGCGGCTACTGCCAATCGGGGCAGATTATCTCCACCGTCGCCCTTTTGAAAGCCAATCCCAAGCCAACCGATCAGGATATCGACGATCTCCTGGGGGGCAATATCTGCCGCTGCGGAACTTACGAACGCATCCGCAAGGCCATTCACCGCGCCGCCGGGGAGACTGTATGAATCGACGTTCATTTCTGAAAGTTTCCGCTGGCGTTGGAGCCGGGCTCGTCCTTGGATTTCGCATGGAAGCAGTCGCTGGCCCCAGCCAAAACGGGGGCCTTTCGCCGAACGCGTTTGTGCAAATCGAACCCAATAGCGACGTCACGATCACGGTGCCTAAGCCGGACATGGGCCAGGGCGTCCGCACGTCGCTTGCCATGCTCATCGCCGAAGAACTGGGCGTGGAATGGCAGAAGGTGAAGATCAAACAAGCCCCCGGGGATCGCCAAACCTACGGCGGCCAAGGCGTTGGAGGTAGCGGAAGCGTACGCGGCGCGTGGATCCCTCTCCGCACCGCCGGGGCCACGGCAGCGCTTATGATTCGCCAAGCGGCGGCCGCCAAATGGGGTGTTCCGGTCGAGCAAGTCTCAATCGAGAATGGGGTTGTAAAGTCGGGTGCCAAATCCGGAAAAATGGGAGATTTCGCGAGCGATGCCGCCAAGCTCCCGATTCCGGATAAAGCGGCCGTGACCCTAAAGGGAAAGGCAGATTTCAAACTGATTGGAAAACCCACAAATCGGGTTGATAACCTGGATGTCGTCACCGGAAAGGCTCAGTTTGGGCTCGACGTAAAGCTCCCGAACATGAAAGTCGCAATGATCGCGCGTCCGCCGACATTCGGTGGCAAGGCAACCTCACACGATGCCGCCGCGGCTAAGGCGATAGAAGGCGTCAGAGATGTGTTCGAGGTCGCCAGCGGGATTGCCGTCGTTGCTGACGATACGTGGCGCGCTCATAAAGGGATTGAGGCGCTTAACGTTCAGTGGGACGCTGGCCCGAACGCCGCGTTCACGAGTGCGCTGCTGAGCAAACTTTTCAGGTCCGCCGTGCAGCCCTTCCCCGACATGCCCGCTGGGCTAAAGGTCGTCGAAGCCGCCTACGAACTGCCTTACCTTGCCCACAGCACGATGGAGCCCCAGAACTGCACGGTTCACTTAACCGCCGACTCGTGCACCATTTGGGCACCTACCCAAGTGCCCGACAGCGCGCGCGACATGGCGGCCCGAACAACCGGTTTAGACCCGAGTAAAGTCACGGTGAACGTCACCCTTCTGGGCGGCGGATTTGGACGCAGGCTTTCCACGGACTTTATCTCGGAAGCCCTCGAAATCGGGGCTAAGGTGAAGGGCCCGGTCCAGTTGCTTTGGACTCGCGATGACGACACGAAGCACGACTTCTACCGCCCCGCGAACTACCACGCGATGAAGGGAGCGCTCGGGGCGGATAATCTGCCCGCCGCGTTCTACCATCAGGCCTTTGAAGCCGGAAGGGGACGGCGTGGCGGTCCTGGGTGGGGTGTTTTGCGGCTGCCGTACAAGATCGAAACGACGGGCATGAGCCAGGGCGCGGTGCCATCGCCTGTGCCGACGGGGGCATGGCGTTCGGTGGAGCACACGTACACGATCTTCGTTCAGGAGAGCTTCTTCGACGAGATGTGCGCAGCGGGGGGCCAAGACCCGGTGAAGGCGCGGCTCGCCTTGATCACGAACGATCGACTAAAGAGAACGCTCGAAGTGTGCGCTGAGTTGGCGGGTTGGGGCAAGGAACTCCCGAAGGGCTGGGGTCGAGGGGTTGCTTGTTGTTCGTGCTATGGATCTCATATCACGCAGATCGCAGAAGTAGAAGTCAAGGATGGCGAGGCCAAGGTTCATCGGGTCGTCGCGGTCGTCGATTGCGGTGTTGCTGTGAATCCGAAAGGCATCGAAGCGCAGATTCAAGGTGCAACGATGGATGCTGTTTCGACCGCGATCGGGGTGAAAATCACGATTCAGAACGGCGGCGTGCGCCAGCAGAATTTCGGCGACATCGGCTGGTCCCGCATCGGCGACGCGCCCAAAGTGGAGGTCAACATCATCGCGGAAGAGGAGTCTCCGGGAGGAATCGGCGAAGTCGGCTACCCCGCCGCGGTTCCGGCGATTCTGAACGCGATCTTCGCCGCGACTGGGCAGCGGATCAGGAAACTTCCCGCCGGGGACGAACTGGAGTAGCTCGGGCGGGATGAACCGTAGGCGCGGGTTCGGAGCGTCAATCTCACCCCAGAAAGTAATCGCGGCCAGCAAGCGATGTCCCGCGCTTCCCTAGCCTCGGAGCGCGGGACGTCGCTTGCCTTTTCTGTTGATTGGAGTTTGGGTGAATCCAGCGCTCGGAACCCGCGCCTACGGTTCTTGTTTCACCGTTTTATTGAACATTTCCCGTGTTCCGCTACACTTACGTAGAGAGGTACATCGAAATGAAACATCGGACCCTGATTGCGGTTTTGGTCGCCGTCTCGTCGGGCTACGTCGTCTCCGGATGCGCAAATGCGCAAGCCCAAGAGCAAACCGCCCAACCCGCACAGCCCCAGCGGGAGGTTGAACTCCTTGTCTACTCGGGCGACTTTGGGATGGTGCAGGAAACGCGCAGAGTGACGCTAGAGAAAGGCGTGAA
>JBKJJL010000355.1:0-26667 GCA_046597875.1 Fimbriimonadaceae bacterium
CAGAGGCAACGCCTTCTTCGAGTTTCCGCACGCGAACTTCAAGGGCTTGAAGCTCT
The DNA here is from genome assembly GCA_046597875.1 of Fimbriimonadaceae bacterium. Taxonomy (GTDB): domain Bacteria; phylum Armatimonadota; class Fimbriimonadia; order Fimbriimonadales; family Fimbriimonadaceae; genus JANJUB01. Next base: position 57 of record JBKJJL010000355.1, read on the forward strand.
GTTCGAGTCCGTGAAACGTCCCCTTCAGCCTTTGACACCGCTGAACGAGCGGCTTCAAGGGCCGGGGATGCAAAGGCTCCCGTAGACGCAAGCTGTCGTTGGCGTGTGAGCGTTCGCAAGGCGACATTCAAGCGCGTCTCGCTAGAATTGATGCCAGATTGGGCAATCTTCACTGACGCTTGCGCTTGACTAACTTCCGCTATCGCTCTTCGGTACGCTGATTGGGAATCGGCCAGTTCTGGGCTTTCGATAACCGCAAGGGTGCGACCCCGAGCAATGCTGGTTCCAGGCAATGCCCCAAGTGAGATGACTCTTCCAGATGAGCGAGCGTTGACCACGACCATGCCGTTTGGATTCGCCGATACACGGCCCGTGGTTTTGAGGCCTCCACTGGTCGCGGAAAACTGAATCGGAACGGCTTTCAGCCCGATCAACTTGGCTTTATCCGATCCGATCGAGACAAGTGCGGGATCGGGAGTCATCTCCTCATTTTCGATCGAAAGGACAAATTTGATACCGTCGACCGTCTTTTCGGCGGACTCTCCTTGGTTAGGAGAAGGGAAAGCTTTGAGCATCGGTCCCGCTGACTTAGCCGCATCCGGGGCGACGATGTGCCGTCCGTCCGCGCCGTGCATATGGCCTTCTTCCTCTTCCTGAGCCCAAGCTTGCTGCGTCAAAGCTAGGCTTGTTCCAAGTGCGACAACAAGGATTAAGGCTCCACCTAGGCGAGCGTTCTTCTGCCCTAGGCGGTAGACCCCAAAGAGGACGAGCAGCCCTCCAACGATTCCGCCGATAATCAGCAGGTAGTTCGGACCATGCGCATGTTCGGCTTCCGTGACCGCGCCCGCGACTGCGGGGACAAATACGGGAAAGTCCACGCTTACGTTTTTCCCATCGGGGAGAGTGACCGCTTGCTTTATCACATACTCACCCGGCTCCTTGTAGGTCATGTGCGACCCGTAGACCTCGTTCTCGGGCTCGTAGGTGTTGCGTGCGGTGTGGATCACCTTGCTTGGATCGTCCTTCCGGTGGATCGTTGAATCCACCTTGCAGTTTAGGATGATCCTGCCGTCGGCCCCCTCAATCCGCATGTCGTGGTGGCTGAGAATGAACATCTGAGCACTTCCAGTAGCTTGAGGGGCAACGGCATGTCGGCCATCCGCACCGTGCATGTGGCCCGGTTCCTCCTCTTGGGCAAGGGCACCGACGGTGGCGCAGAGTACGAGGATCGAAAGAAATCGCTTCATGATTTAATGAGCTCCAGGCCAGGAATACTGGCGGCGGCGGTGAGGTAACGGACTTCGGCAAGTTGGAGGTTTCGGGTTGCGTCGGATGCTTCACGGCGAAGCTGGCTAAGAGTCTTCTGGGCCTCCAAAACTTCAAGGAAACTGGTCAAGCCGGACTCGAGACCCGCCTGCATCGCCTTGACCATTTGCTCCGCTTTCGGAACAATGCCGCTCTCGTAGCGCTTTGCGACCTCACGCGTCGCGAGGAGATTGCTCGCCGCAATTTCTGTTTCCAGATTGAACTTGCGCTCGGCATCTTTGAGCTCAGCTTCCCGGCCCTTTCGACCTGCCTCTGCAGATCGCAGAGCAAAGCGGTTCTCGCCTCGATCAAACAAAGGCATCGTCAACCGTATCTGCAGTCCCACGTTATCCTTCTGGAACGGCCGTCGGTCCAAACTCCACGTGTCCGCGGCCACTCCTGCAAAGAATGAAGGTAAGTCCGTGCGCCTGGCTTCGAGTTCCACAGCCCGAGCGATCTCAATATGCGCAAGGGCTTCAAGCACTTCAGGGCTGCGCGCTAATCCACCCTGCGAGAATGTATTTGTATCGGTCACACCTGCCCAAACCGACAAGGGCAAGTCCGAAGCCGAGGGGCGTCCAAGCAACGAGTTGACGGCCGCCCTGCTCATCGCGAGTTCACTCCGAGCAAGCGTTAGAAGTTGTTCAGCCCGGTTCAGCTCGATTTCAGCACGCGTCAGTAGGAGGGCAGGGGCTTCACCGATTTCGATCCGCTTCTTGATTCCTTGGACCGTCCTGGAGGCTATCTCGAGGCCGGACGCGGCACCGTCTTCGTTGCGACGAGCCGCCAAGTAGTTCGCATACGCCGAAAGGAACTCCGATCCGACTAGGAGTTGGGCCCCTCGCAGCTTGGCATGGGCGACTTTGACTTCGGCTTTCGCACGTTGCGCCCGCGCCGCCCGAGTTCCAGAGAAATCAAACGACTGGCCAAGCACGAAGTTGGAATTTGTAAAGCCGACACCTGGAGCGATTTCTAACTCCGGGTTCTTGGGCGAACTCCAAGACTTCGCCGCTGACTCGGCCTCATGGACTTGCATTTGCCGCGCCGCCACCGTCGGGTTAGCGGCAACCGCCTGAGCAACGAGTTCGGCAACCGATGGTCCGTTTTGCGCTCGTGCACCTGCGACGATAGTTAGGATAGAGCAGATGAAAATAGTTCGGTGCGTCAATGGGGATACCTCCGTTAGGGCCAATGGCAAAGCCGTGGCTGACGAAGGGTGGCCAATGAAACCTCGACAGCCTTAGGCGGTCAAGGACGCAGGAGGAGCACGGGACGATCTGGTCCCAGGCGGGCCGGTCCCATAAGGACGAGCATAAGCAATGGGCGCCCTCACCCCGCTGGTTGATTTGGATGGAAAGGCGAACTGAGTAGCCTCAGGCAACGCCAGCACGAGGTCAACCTGAATGGAATGCCTTGCTGTCGCGGTTATTGAGGCTTCGTCGTGGGGCGTAACCTCGGGGTGTTCGCCATCAAACTCAGCCGAAGGTGCGAGTCCGTCGCTATGGCCGATGTGATGCTCTGCTGCATGCGAGTGAACTGGAGCGTCGTCATCGTGGTGGTGATGGGGCACAAAACCGTGTGCCTGAACTGACATCAGACCCACAACCATCAGCCAAGCCGCGATTCGCTTCAACACCCTAATGATACCAACTCACATTGAAACCGACTCCGCTCAGGTCGCTGTTCATTCGAATGGAATAGGACCGGGTTGCTCAAGGATGTCCGTTCCGGACACCTAGGGATTGGTGGGCGGTACAGGACTTGAACCTGTGCCCCCTACAGTGTCATGTGGTGTTTTGTGGATCAAGTTCGCAGAATCGGCTGATTTTGAACCTAAGTGACCCCTACAGTTACAAGCTGTAGGGGTCACGCCGTAGTGCCTCTTCGATACTCAGCTTGAGAGCACAATCGGGTGTTGTCAGCCGACATTAATCAGTCGCCTAAAGTAGAATCCTTCGTTGAGGCCCATTCGAGTGAACCTGTTCGAATTCTATCGAGATGTTGCGTTGCGATACCAGGAAGAGCACCTTGGCATCCGAATGTCCTCCGAAAGGCACCGAGTTTTACTTGACAAGCTCTATGAGGTACAGACCTCCTACTTCGGGTTTGATCCACCTGAGTACACCGACCCGGACATTTTGGTTGCTTACACGCTCCACTTTGCGCCCAAGCATGCGGTCATTTGGCGATGCATCGGGCAACGATTGAACTTTGAGGACGATGGAGCTGATTGGGCTCTGAACTCGATCGGCACTGGCCCCGGATCGGAGGTCTTTGGACTGGTTTGTGCTCTGCCTCCTTCAAGCAACATCGGCGTCTCAGTGGTTGGCCTGGAAAGGCAGGATGCTTGGCGAGACGTCTTCGAGATCGCCCGCGACGAATACAGGCTGAGAACTGGTACGCCGCTAAACGCGCTGCTCACGAATACCCCTACTGAGCTCGCTCCTGATGGTCAGGTGATTGGCTCGCTCGTCCTGTCCGAGGCCATGAAGAGGGGCGATGTCGTCAAACTGATCGAAGGAATCCGGGCCAACACGACTTCCAATGAAACGTGGTTTCTGGACTACAACTATCCCATTCAGATTTCTGAGAACGTCAAGGAGTTTGTGGACGCGCCTCTTAAGCGCGCTGGCTTCCGTTGCAACTTCAGCGGCCTGAAGGACGATCTGGCTCTGAGCGAGGCGATTCGATCTGAGATGGATGCTTGTGATCCGCTCTACTGTAGGCGTCAAATAAAGGACAGCCAGCCGCTCACACTCTATACGATCAACCTTAGATGATAATTTCTGCTAGCTACAAGACGGACATTCCAGCTTTTTACGGACAGTGGTTCGTAAACCGGTTGGCGGCTGGCTACTGCCTCATGCGGAATCCCATGAACCGTAAAGTGATCCGTGTACCGATGACGCGCAACGAAGTCGAAGGAATCGTGTTTTGGACCAAAAACTTTCGCCCGTTCATGAAGCATGTCCACGTTGTCGAGGCGAGCGGCATACCGTTCATCGTTCAATACACGATCAACGGGTACCCGAAATCGTTGGAGAACCACGTCGTGGACTGGCGTAAATCGGTGGAGACGGCGAAGGACCTTGCGGCTAGATTTGGGCCGAGGTGCGTCGCATGGCGCTACGACACCGTCATCTTCAGCCGGGAGACGCCACCAACTTTCCACATCGAGAATTTCTCGCGTATTGCTGACGCGCTTCAGGGTGTAACAGACGAAGTTGTGATCTCGTTCATGCAGCTATATCGCAAAACGGCTCGAAACATGGACAAGATGGCCGTAGACCACGCGAATTCTTGGTGGGATCCCTCACTCGAAGAAAAGCGAGTACTTGCATCACAACTCTTTCAACTTGCCCGCGACCGGGACATAACTTTGACGATCTGCTCTCAGCCCGAGATCGTCACGATTCAACCTTCTTCGCGCTGCATCGACTCAGGACGCTTGGAGGCAGTTGGAGGTCGATTGATTTCTGCCAAGACGCTCGGAAACCGACCTGGGTGCGAGTGCGCTGCCAGCCGAGACATCGGGGACTACGACACCTGTCCTCACGGATGTGTATACTGCTACGCAGTGCGATCGCAGGAACTAGCTGTGAAGAGGTTCCGCATGCATGATCCAGAGAGCGAGTTCCTGTTCACCGATTCCTCAGATCCCGTTACTGTGGAGCGTCAATACGAGCCTCAGCTTCGTCTTTTCGGTGAGGACTGAGCCTTTCGAAGCTAGACAATCGTCTGTACATATCGAGGAACCAACTAATGAGCAAGAAATCAGTTCACGTGACACCACGAGGCGACGGCTGGAAGGTTAAATCTGCCAACGCCGAGCGGGCAGTAAAGGTAACCACGACGCAAGCAGAAGCAATTCAAATCGGCCGCCGTATTGCGATGAATCGAGGTGCCGAACTAATCGTGCATCGAACTGACGGGACGATCCGGTCGAAGGACAGCTACGGCAACGACCCGTTCCCGCCCCGTGACACAGAACACTAAACCCCGTCGAACTCCGACCGAAGGGTTCGTTAGGAACCAGCATCAAAACCGAGGCGAACCCGTAACGTGTCGGACCCGCTAATATCTCGCCAGATGAGTCCGAATCTGTCCTAAGCGTTCCGGCATTTCGCTTTGATTTAGGAACCATTCTTAGGAACCATTTCAGGTTCCTTTGAACTTGGTGGGCGGTACAGGACTTGAACCTGTGACCCCTACAGTGTCATGGAGATTCTTTAGGTTCAGCGGCGCGATTTTGAGTCTACGAGCGTCTCAGGTCGTCTCATTCTCGCTCCTCCGTTTGAGAGACCTTTGAGAGACCACAGTCGCCGCGGCCAAGTTTGCCAGAATTAGACCATGAGAAGAACCGTATTCGTGGTGGCAGCCGTAATTGGGGCGTGTTCGGCAGGCGGGCAGACCACCACCACTGGCCAGGGCCACACGAGCCCACCGGTAACTAGCCAATCTGCTGCCAGTCAAGCTGCCCGTCACCAATCGATTCCGACCACGTCAAAGGAGCCAACCCGTAACATCACGGTGCTTCCAACTCAGCCGATCGTCAACAACATTCCCGCAGCGAAGGAAGGGGTGAACTGGCTGGCAGAAGTCCTAAAGCTGATTCCGACTTTCTTGGCGGCATATTTCGGCTACTTTGTTGCGATGAAAAGTGTGGACAAGAAAGCGGGGATCGATGAAAATGCGGCGAAGTCCAAGCAGGAGGTCGACGCGGGCCAACAAGTGGAGCGACTGAGGACCGAAGCTGCAGCTGAGCAAAGGCGGGAGCTTGGACTGATCCACCAAGGTAGGGCGGATGCCCTGTCCACAATCATTGGGAGGGCCTTCACCTTTGCCGCCGCAGCGGAGCGAACCCACTTGGCCCTGACGACGATGGAATCCTACGCGCTTTCGCAAGCTGCAAACGCGGATGAAAAACGCCAAGATTATTTTGCCGAGCGAGCTCGGTTAACGGAAGCTGCCGCACTTTTGAACGCTGAAGCCGAGAAGTACGGGCTTGTTCCTTCCGAGTTGAATCTCAAGAAGAAGTACCTGACGAACTACGTCCACGACTGGTCTGATAGCTTCAATCGCAGGGCAAATGATAAGAACAATAATCGACTAGGTTTTGCGAACGAAGCCTATGCAATCGTGAACGACTTGCGAAAGCTAAAGGAGTACGAGGAGGCGCATCGGCTGGCACTCGTAAGAGACTCGAAATCGGAGATCATCGAACTAAAGGAATTCGATTGGCTGGTTGATTAGGTTGGCGAAGCCTGTAGAGACAGAATGATGAGGATCCATTAGCAGGAGACTATGCATCGACGAGCGCTCATCCTCTTGACGACGGTAGGTTTCTTCCGCGAACGCGGCTTAGCCTCTTTTCCACTGTTTCGGATTGACCGTCGGGGTGTTCGGCATCGCGACCCACGTCAGCGAATACGTGCCGATCGGCGGGCTCTGCTGCACCCTGATCGACCCTCTTCGCAGCCTGGAAGATTTCATCATCCATAAAGAAGTGGCTAGCAGGGTCGGCATCTACATCGTCAGCATCTTCTTCTTTACCGTGTATATAGGCTTGCCGATGAGCCTCGCGGCCGCTGGTCTGGCGGGCGCAGCCATGATGATCGTCGTTTTTTCGTTGCTCTCCTGGCTTTTCCGCCGAAGCCGTTGCACTTCGAAGCCGTTGGACGTAACCCGTAAATGAAAGTGGCGAGTCACGCAGGTGGTGACTCGCCGGGAAATCCGACCAACCAGATTGATCAGTAGTCTTCGGGGAGTAGGATCGTCGTTACAGACCGATCCCATTCGGTGATAATCCAGAACGTCACGCCGGTCGAGCTTGTGTACACCGAGAGCAGACGATTGCCAACCGCTAGGGCGTCCTCGTTCTCAGCGCGATCCTCGTCGTCTAACTCGCCCCAATCGCCGGAAGCGTGGCGGCGGAGACCGTCGGACAGTGCCTCATTGCTGAGTTGGGCGGCGGCATTGGATGTGGCCACGAGATGGCCAAGTGGAAACTTCGAATCGGAAATGTCGATCATGGATGGAGCCCCTAAGGACTCGGACATGCCCCGCCCATAACGGGAGGCTATTAGCATCCGAGCCCAATCGGAGCCCCATCCGTGCATAATCATGCCCGCAACCTAGGTTTGGCGCGATTATCTACACCTCTGCGCAACCGAACTTGAGCTGCAACTCAAATTTCAAATGGTCGGGCGAGTCAGTGCGCCCTACTGTCCCAGAATGTGGGAATGAGCAATTCGAGCCACACAATGTTGGCTTTTACGGTGGCGGAGGCCGCAGAAATGCTTTCACTCAGTCGCGCTCATGTGTATCGACTTCTCGACCTCAAAGAATTAGGCTCTGTCTCAATGGGCCGATTCGAGACGGATCACCTTGAATCAGCTCCTGGCTTACCTCAAGCGCCTCGAACAAGCTGATGGTGTTTCAAGTTCGACCAGCTTCCGTGAATTGACGCATCCATTGCCTACCCTGCGCAAAAGTTGAGCCTAACTGCTTGGTTTGCGACCGTGGGAGGGTGGCAAAACAACTTGAGTTCCCCGTCAAAGGCGACGCACAGTCGCCACCTCGTCGTTCAGCTCCCTTTGATCAAGAGCCCGGTTTCTACGAACCCGCAGGGCTCTGGCTCTACGGGAATGTCAGACTTCTCCGAGGGAAGTTAGGCTGCATCGAATCCTCACTCGGTCCACCCATCCACACGCCGCGAGAACTCGATCAAATCGAGCGACAGGCGGAGGACTTGGTTCTCAGCGGGCAGGTCCTTGTGACTGGCATTCACAATGCAGCCCATCAGCGAGCAGCAATCGTGCCGCTACGGTGGGGAGCACCACGCATCCTCGTGCTCTCAGGTGGTTTTCATTATCACTTGGGGACAAATCTGAAGGAAGAGCCCTTTCGGGCGGCTCGACTCTGGCGATATCAGTTCGATGAGCTAACCGATCTCGTCATTTCGCGCCGTTGGCCTGATCGTAAGCCCACGTTTGCGCTCCACAACCCGACTATGGATCGGCTGATCGTCAGCATAGCGGCTTGTCAAATCGACGCCTTGCTCTTTCAGTCGAGATGAACTACCTTCAAGGCAGCCTCACAAGGCTGCCTTTGTGAAGATAAACTCTCTCTAGCGGTATGAGTGACACTCTTGAATACTTCATGTGGGGCTATCAGCCTCACTTCCAGATCTCTGCAAAGGTCTTCGCCGAGAGTCTCTTCAATCGAATTGATCCCCGATTGAGACCAGTCGTCTTCTTGGTTGGATTCATTCGCTCTCCAGAGGCAGGCTGGCACGACATTTGCATCGAGCCCGAGGACTGCGGCTTTCAGGTTGATCAGTTCGATGAAGTGGGAACCGCCGCCCCAGAGCTGGCGTCTGTTGACCCACGCTCCAGGTTGATCCATACGCATCCTTCTGCCCAACGAAGTTCAGATGCCTTTGTGAGCGGGCGATCACTGTCAGAGGCCGTCCGCGGCTCCGTGGATACCGCTTCAATAGACAAACTGACATTCTGCTCGCTTCCCGCGACCGTCGACCTCTACGACGTAGTTATCGTGTTGCAGGTCGACAAAGCCATCGCCGAGAGATACTACAGTCTAGCAAAGGGAACTACTGATTGGGATAACAGAAGGGTAGCGAGGTCATACATTGAGGCAACGGCTTTTGAGTTTCTTGACGCATGCGCAAGTGAACTTGATCGTAAGGAACCAGGTCGCGACCTAATTCTCTTCCATAGACATCGCAACACGTCACCACGATTCGCGGCAGATATCTTAGTTAGAAGAGTAGCACATGCTTCGGAGAAGTTTGGCGAGGCATCTGACCTTTACGACACGCTCAACGCAATATCGGCACTTTTCTATGAGCGTGGAGCGGCGCAAGGAAGTTTATTGCTTGCTGTCAGAAATCATCCAAGCATCCATGTTGAGGTCGCCCTTAAGGAGCCTGTATCACTACGCAACCATCGAGCCATCAGAAGACTAGTGCAAGTCGCATCTCAAGGTACGGGCATACTGAGTGATGGGGTTCAAGTGTACGGCTTCGGCAAAGCAACTGGCAACTACGAACCGAAACAAGAAAACCTGTTTGAGGTCGTCTTCACAGGTCATGGTCAATGGCGCATTGACCATGACGGCAACACGATGTTGCGCATCGTTCATGGAGAGCCGCAGCCACTATCATCACTGCTTGATGAAGAGAAACTCACAGACGATCTGAAACGCGTGCATGGAGTAACTGACGCAACGGCTGGCAGGCTGCTTGAAGCCGTAAAAACCGCGACAACTCTTGGCCACGGTTGCCAACTTGTAATCTCAGCCGTCGCAGAACTTGAAGCGACAAGACTTGCCCCACAAGCCACGGTCATCGAACCCACGGAAATGACTGAGGAACTGACAGAGAAGCTTTGCTCAGTTGATGGAGCAATTTTGCTTGATACAAACAACTATTGCCACGCATTCGGGCTCATCCTTGATGGCGTAGTTTCGCCTAAGGGAGATAAAAACCGCGGTAGCCGATACAACTCAGCCGTTCGCTATGCCGACGGAAGAAATGATTGCCTGATTGTCGTAATTTCGGACGACGGCATGATTGATGTGATCCCGCACCTTAGACCACGGCTCGACAAGCTTAACATTGAACAGATGGTGGCCGATTTGGAGGCCCTGGTGTCACAAGAGGAACGTGATGAGAGGCGGTTTAATCAGTTATTGGGCATTCTCGGTGAAATCCGCTTCTATCTCACCCTGGGTCAATGTGAGCGGACCAACTCGGCGCGAAGAGCTTTTGAAGAGGATCGGATTTCGGAGGTTGGAAGGATATATCCAGTTTATGGCGACCTCGCTCCTCATCCTGACATGAACGATTCCTATTATTTGGACTGACCCCTATAATTGTCCGCAATTTCAGTCGCTTCTTTGAATGAACGTGCGCGGTCACGGCTGATTCGAACCAAGGCTAACTCTCCTTGAGTCTGTCTATCCGTCCAATAACTTCCTGACAGACTTCTGTAATCCCGATCATCAACGTTCAAAATCACTCCGCCAAAATGAATCGGACTGCGTTGCCTTACCGCAGGATTTGGGACATTTTCATACGTGTACATTAATCGCCAATGGTCGTCACTTGCTTCCTCCAGGCACGAAGCAAGTGATAAGCTCCTCGACTCGCTGGTGAATAAACGAATGCACTGAGTCGATAGGGTCTGGTGGATAGTGATGAACATCTCCAATGACTCTTTGGCCGCGGCTTCATTCGCAACAGGAGTAAAGTGTCCTTTGTATGTGCCATTCAGGTCAGGCTTACTAACAAACCATGGACGCAACGCTTTCCACCGCCAAGCCCATTTCTCAAACAGAGTCACAAGGCCAGTCACCGCAGCAAGGGCGATGCCTGAAGGTCTTAGCAAGGCGAGAGTGATATCCTCGCCAGACAAAAGCAGGCCGGTAGCCCAAGTACCTACTGCAAGCCAGAAGAGTGTTTTTAGGTGAAGCGCCTTAACCATATGGAGTTCCCTCAGTAATAGCCGTCCACATTCCTTGAACACAAGCCCTGGCATCTGACAGGGTCCAAGGCTGGCTAGAATGAAACAGGTATTTGATGCGATTGACTTCCAGCATTGTCAATGTTGAACTTTCTTTCTCCAATTGTTCCCAGATGTCTGCTAACACTAACTTAGCATCGTCATAGTATGTTGCCCCTTTGAAGGACGATGGGGCGCAGTTGTGGACTAGTGACTCCAAGAGAAAGGAGCACGTGCCAGGCCCGAGATTGACATTCTTTGCAAGAAGATGATGTCGAAGCCGCTTAAGAATGCGAGTTTGCTTTTTAAACTGCTCACTGGTGTCCTTGTGCTTACGGACGCCTTCAGCATAATGCTGCTCCGGGTAGTTTTGAATCAACTTCCCAGATTTGTCAGCGCGGAGAGCCGTGCCTTTCTCGTGCGTGAACCCACCGTAACTGTTAGGAACGTACATTCGATACTCAAAGCAAGGGACGGCATCGGCCGAGATGCGATATGTGTTCTCATGCACATCGAAGGCCTTATCCCCACGAGTCACGCCCGGATGGCCAAACTTAGAAACCAAAGCGGCGTGTACTTCGCTCTTGAACTCGTCCCAATCATATGTTGCGGGAGAGATACCTAGAAGTTCACGTGTTGCACCGGGTGCGTGATCTGTATCGTAGTGAAACGTGTCGGTACAAAGGATACAGACGTCAACGTCGCTCTCCTGCCGCACATTGGTGCGGTTTCGGTATGATCCCTGTGAAAAAACTGTAAGGCTCCGATTTCGCAACGGTGCATAACTTTTGATCGCATCGGTGACAAGGCGCACGGCGTTTTCTGCTTTCTGCTTCTCCGTCTCGCCCGGTGGTTCCTTCCACCTCGAAAACTGATCGCTCCACAATTGAGCACTCATTGGGAAGTCTCCAAGTGTCCGCGAATTGCCTTGGCAAGGTTGGCTTGGGGGGTGCGCTCGACTTGAGCTATAACTTCAGCGAGGCGAGGATCGATGTGGTCAGCGATGTCCTTGAGTCCTGGGAGGCAGTTGGAGAGAGTAAAATTCATAGTGCCTGGAACCCCTTCAATATCGCAATGATGTCTTCCAAGACCTCTGGTTTCTCATCGAGCGCGATTTGAACATAGGCCTCCCGCACTCGAGCAGCCTCCGTCTTGAGGTGTGTGGTGCAAAAGCGCTCGAATACGAGTTTGCCAGGAAAGTGGTTAACCCAGGAACCGTCCCTCAGTGCTTGTTCCAACTCGGCTCGACTCGCGGCGAACGCCGACTCCAACTCGACCTGCGAGACAAGCGCTTCGAGACCTTCGCGCTTAGCCTTAGCATCCCCTAGAAAGGCAGCCTCAAGCTGGTCTAGAGTGAGCGATTGAGCGTCCTTGACGGTCGGGACTTCCATGCTACGACGAACCCGGACATGCTCCTTCATGTTTAGAAGGAGCGCCTGGTTAAGAAGGCCACTGGCAGTCGAGTCCAGGGCGCGCCGAGATCCGGTGGCTTTGCGAAGCTCCATGTCTTGGACACTAAATCTCTCGGCAACGAGGGCCATCACTTCCTCGTCTAGGAGATAGTTCTCGATATGGCGACGCTTCAAGCAGCGTATCCTTCCGCTTGCCTCTAGTTTCGCCACGAGGTCGTCCGTCAGTCCATCGCGATCTCGGATCATAAAGAAGTCAATTCCGAAAACCGCTTTCTGCAGCTCCATGCCAAACCGATCCATGGCTCCGATTCCATCGGCAAAGCCTGCAGGGATCACATAAGCCTCCGGAAACACTTTCTGACAAATTGAGTGATACGTCAGTCGATCTCTGCTAGCTTCTTGACCCTCTACAAAGATGAGCTTCTTTCCGACCGCGAAGAGACCAAGGTTGTCCCCCATTGCTCTGGCAATCGCCGAGTGCTCTTTACTCACGTCGCTGAGCCTGTGTGCTTGGTTGTCCGTGGTTCCAGTGGAATCTAAAAAGAAGACATTTCCGGATGCGTAGTAGGTCGAGATAAGATCACCGGAGTGTGTGAAGAAGATGAATTGATTAGTGCTCTCCCCAATGTTCTTCAGAGTCTCAATCAGACGAAAAGTGAGTGTTGGATGGAGATGGAGCTCGGGCTCGTCAATAAGGAACACGCAATGAGTCATCCGTTTTTGCTGCAAATCGAATGCAATCTTGATGACCTCTTGTTCGCCGGAGCTTAGGGTCGAGAATCCGAGAACCTGGCCACTCTCGTCCGAATAGTTAAATTCCCGAGGGTTTTTGGGGTCAATCTCCTCAAGGCGCTTACCGGGCAGAAGCGACGTGAACAGCGTTTGGAAGGGTAAGAATGGGTCGGGGTGGTCCTCCAAGGCTTGTTTGTTAGTTCCTCTAGGATGCGTCTTCACAAACTGAGCAATCTTGTGATCTCGGTTCGCAACTTTTTGAAAAATTTTGTTAACGGTGTCATTCCACCGATTAGTAAATGGATTTAAGTAAACAAAAAAATCCACATCCTGGTCATCAGGATCAGGTGTCGATAGATTTAGGGGTTGAAAATTAACGTTATTGATTGACCTTTGAGAGTCAATTTGAACTACTGTGCCCGTGTACGTGCCGCCCCGGGTCCTTGATCCCATGTATTGCGCGAAAGCGGGATTCGACTCACCGCGGCGGACATCGACAGAGTCACCCCATGCTTCGACTTCCACAGGGCGAGTTGCTTCAAAAGATAGGTTGAGTTGAGCGCCATTAGGATTGCGAACAGTGTCAATGATTGCCTGCTTGAGTCGGGTCTTTCCGGAACCATTTGCGCCGGCGATGATAACGACACTTCCCAAATTATCAAACTCGGCGCGCTTGATTGGAGGAAGCTCCTCGACGAGGATGGCTCGTAGCTTCATCGAGAAACTCCTTCGAATGACTGGGCACAAGCGAGCTCGCCGCGAAACGCCTTTGCGAGGATGGCTTGGGTCGTGCGCTCGACTTGTGCACTCGCTTCGGCAAGGCGGGATTCAATGGAGTCGGCAAGGGCGAAGAGAGACTCTACGCGGCGCACGATTTCTTCCTGCTCAGCAAAATGCGGCAACGGAATCGGCATGACCGACAGCTTCGTGCCATTGATATTGGATTGGCTGACACCGTCCGTTTTTGCAAGGTGCGCCCATTCCTTCCCCCACGAGGAGTTGAACCAATAGCTCACGAACTCCGGCACTGCCAGCCCCGGCGCAACGCGAAGGCGGATGAGATAGGAAGCAAAGGTCATTTGACTTGGCTCGCGGAACACGGCTGTCTTTCCCACGAGATCCGGGCTATTGGTGCGATTGAACAAGATGTCTCCAGGCTCAAGAAGGAGTCCGAGTATCTCCTTGTCTGGCTTGGCGTATTTGAGTTCCTTGAGGTCCAGGGTTCCGTTTTGGATGTTCCCCATCCTGAGGACAGGGACGCTTCCAGGTGACTGGATTCCCGATTTGGACGATGTTCCGTACTGGATCAACTGGACGATCTCACCAACGGAAACGGCAGCGTAACTGTCCGGCAGATCGGGCAACTCCAGTTCGACAGGTTGCTCAAGTGCCTTTTTCCCCTTGGCTTTGGTAAGCCCCTTCAGGTCTGGCGCTGAGTCGATTCCCCGTTCATTGCGCCAGTCGGCGGTCAGTTGGCCGGAGCAGGCGGTGGCGAGGATGGATTGGCGAAACTTCTTGAGGAGTGTTGGGATCGTGGATAACCGGTCGCTTGTTGACTCCATCTGAGCCTGCAATTGCGCAACAAGCCTAACGATCTCTCGCTGTTCCTCGATTGACGGTAGCGTGAACTCGAAGCTCTTCAGCCATTCGGTCGGCACACGAGCTTGACCAACCGAGCCGGTCATGTTGTCCTTTGCCTCGGCTCGAAAGCTCTTTTGACGCAAGAGCTGATACACGAATTCTGGCAAAACTTTCTCAGAAGGGCGAAGCACGTGGAATTCTGAAGACCCAAATCCGAGACCATTAGTGAGTCCACCTGCGATCGCAGCCTTGCCGTTCTCCATGCATGGTGTGATCTTGGCGAAGATCACGTCGCCATCGCGAAACGCAGTATATGAGCTTCGCACCTTCGAAAATGCTCGATCCTCGGATTGAGTGATTGCTCCTGCAACTTCATCGACAGCTGCCATCGGCACGAAGGACACCGGTGCATCCGCAGGGAGTGCATCAGATTTTGGCTTGCCTGGATTGACCTGGCACACCTGTCCGACAGTGACAGTCTCCCACTCGATTGCGACTTCAAATAGTGGTGTTATGGTATTCATAGGTCGGCGAATGGATCCGGTTCGCTTGAGGCATTTGCCTCCAAAACGACAGGACTCGTTTTGCTCTCAGTCGTGTAGCACTCAAACAGAAAGTGCGCGACCTGCACCGAGATTCCAACCGCAAAGCGAGCTTGGTGCTGAAGTAGTGACGCTTCAACGTCAGTTGGCTTCCCATGACCCGTTCCATGCCAATTGCGAACTTCGGCGAGCTTATCAACGATTGAACCAATGTTATTTACGATCACTGTCAATGCGGCTTGTGTATCTGCTGAGCGTTCCAAGCCATCTGGAACGATTGGAAGGGCTTTGATAAGTTTCTTGACAAGTTGCGGAAATGATTCCGAAGAACTCCAGGCCAACCCCTTTGCCTTAAGCAACGTCTTGGTAATTGATTCAAGGAATTCCTTGGCTGTTCCGATGGACAGTTCCGGATCGGATGCTATTGACGCTTGCAGACGGGTGACTTGCTGGCCGAGATACGCTGAGTTCAAACGATGGGTGATGTCCCGAGCCGGCCCAAAGATTAGTGCTCCTTCCGAAGAGAACGGTAGAAATCCGTAGATCGGTCGACCTGACATTTCACTAGTTGGACAAATCTGCCAACCGTCCATTCGAAGGTGCTTGTTAAACTGATCGAGGAGCTTTTCGGCTTCTTCCAGAGATCGCACGAGCGGGTGTATCGTTTCAGCGAGAAATGCCAAGAGAACCCCGTCAGGGCCGCCACTAAGTTCAAAGCGTGTGTCTGTGAATACCCAGTTTTGATCCCAGTCGCCGTTGTTTACAGTATGTTGATGGATGTCACGCGAAGCGGTAAGGAACCTACTGTCGGTCGAAGGCAGTTCCTCAAGATCGTAAAGCCTGCTTAGGAAGTCGATTTCGGACAACTCTCCGTGGTAGCACACTCCAGCACGAAACACATCGAGCACGTTTTTGCGTGTCAAAGCTGTAACTACCCGCTGTTCGGATCGAAAACTTGGAAGCGTCACGGATTACCTCCGATGCGCTTCGCTTCACGCTCAAAGTCGCTCTCGAACACTTCGTCTTGCTTGACTCTGAACTTCTCGTATTGCGCTTCCGCGAGTTTCTTGGCGACTTCTGCTGAGACCTTGCCTGGATTGGTCAGCACGTCTCGCTCGTTGAACTTGAGGAAGGCTTCGAGTCGATCCACCCACTCAGCCATCTTCATCGGAACACGGCGTTCAGCAAGACCCTCGGCGTACAGGAGGTACTGCTCAACGATGCGGTTCAACTCCTTGATCTCAGTCTCGATCATGTAGTTCTTGGCGGTCGAAACATCGCCCTTCAGAACCTTGCCGTGGGGCGCGTTCTTCCACGTAGTCAAGCCCATCGAGGGCTTATCAGCATCGGCACGGCTCGCAATGATCTCTGCGGCAGTCTTCCCGCTCACAGCCCAATGGAGTTTGTTTTGGACGGTCGCAAAGAAAGTTTGAGTGATCTCGGCTTTCGGGTCGTAGTCGATGCTCGCCTGCTCGTAGAGGTCGGTGATTTTGAGATAGAACCGGCGTTCGCTGGCCCGAATCTCACGGATACGCTCGATGAGTTCATCGAAGTAATCCTTCCCGAACCGCTTGTTGAGCTTGAGCCGTTCGTCGTCGAGCACAAACCCCTTGATGACAAACTCTTTGAGGGTGTTCGTCGCCCAGATGCGGAACTGGGTTGCCTGCTTGGAGTTCACCCGGTAGCCGACTGCGATGATGGCATCGAGGGAGTAATACTGAACCTGATAGGTCTTGCCGTCAGCGGCAGTATGTGCAAATTCTGCACACACTGAATCCCGGTCGAGTTCCTGCTCGTCAAAGATGTTTCCCAAATGCTTGGTGACGACGGTCCGGTCAACGTCAAACAGGTCGGCAATCTGCTTTTGGGTCAGCCAGAACGTCTCACCTTCGAAGACGACCTCAACTTTTGCGTGCCCATCCGCGCCCGTGTACAGGATGATCTCCCCTGATCTGCCCTCGTCGCTCATGCCTCCACCTTTTCCGGCTTCTCCAGGAGTTTCAAAACCTGATTCAGTTCGTCGATCGCAGCGGTAAGTTGCGTTACGGCTTCAGCCACGATTTCTTCCGGCTCGCCCAGGTCGTCAGCGTCGTCGAGCGACTCGTCCTTGATCCACTTGAACCCATCGAGCTTGAACTCTCGCTTCTTGATCTCGTCAATACCGAACCGTCTAAAACGGTCGGTCTCAATGCGTGGTGACTGGCCGTTCGGGTCGTCTCCAAAGCACCTCTCGAATTCTTCGAAGTGCGCTTTCGTGAGCGGACGATCCTTCTTGGTGATTCCGGGCACGTTAGCTCGACCGTCGTAGAGCCAGACTTCCTTCGTCGGCTTGCCCTTGGTAAAGAAGATGCAGTAGGTCTTGGTTCCAGGTGTATACGGCGTGAACGTGCCGCGAGGCAACCTTAGGACCGTGTGAAGGTCACAGTCCTGACAGAGAATTTTGAAGACCTCTCCGGCTTGGTCGGCAAAGAGCACGTTGTCCGGTACGACCACGGCGGCCCTTCCGCCTGGCTTCAGGATCGTCAGGATGTGCTGGATGAAGTTGAGTTGCTTGTTGCTTGTGGTGACGGTGAAGTCCTCACGCTCGGGAGCTTGGTTGGCTCCACGGTTGCCGAACGGCGGGTTCGTAATCACAACGTCGAACTTTGGCCCGCTATAGACCTCGTAGATCGAGTCGCCAAGGGCGATATGCGGTGTGACGTTGTGCAGGTAGAGGTTCATAAGCGCCAAGCGGCGTGGCCTGGCCACAAGCTCTTGTCCGAAGTAGGTCTGTCGCTTCACACGGCGGTCGGCGTCACGGTCGAGGGCCTGTCCGGTGCGCTTGAGGTCTTCCTTGAGCCATTCGTAGGCGGCTACAAGGAATCCGCCCGTGCCACATGCTGGGTCGCCGATCGTGAAGTCTGCCTTGGCGCGAGGATCAGGCTTGGTGCAACGCATCATGCTCTGAATCAAGAGGCGTGGCGTAAAGTATTGGCCCGCTCCCTTCTTGCCCTCGCTGGCTGCTTTCTCCAAGAGGCCTTCGAAGGCTTCCGCCTTCACGTCCACCTCTAGGCTCGTCCATTCAGTCTCATCGATCAGAGCGATGAGCTTGCGAAGGTTGACTGGGTTTGCGAATCGGGATTGTGCACCGGCAAAGATGTCACCAAGAATGCCAGATTGCTTGCCCAAGTCTCGGAGAATGCGCGGATAGTCGTCCGTGAGTGCGACTCCGTTCAAGGTCTTCAGATAAGCCCAATCGCACGACTCAGGAATCTCGACGCCTCGCTCGTCGGCCATCTTCAAAAAGAGCAGGTAGGTGATCTGCTCGATGTAGTCGCCATAGTCGATCCCATCGTGGCGAAGGGTGTGGCAGAATCCCCAAAGTTTGGCTACAACGTCGGTCATGTCGGTGTGTTAGGCGGCGCGGGCGATGGCCCAGTTTAGTTGACCCAATAGTTCGCGAAGGCCTCCTCCGAAGACCCTATTTGCCTTGGCAAACCCACCCCGTTCGTCGAGTGGATGCAGGTCAAAGTCGTCTGGCTCGATTGCGAGGTCGGCAACCAGACGTTGGCGGATCAACTCCAGCCACCCGTGTTGCTCGGAAGTGAGCTCCATTCCGCCAGTGACATGGCTCAAAGCGGCGTTGACGCGCTCTTCGGCGGTGAGAAGTGGTCGGGCATTGTCGGCGGCATTCTTGACCATCGAGATCACGTCCGCAAGGGCTTTGTGCTTGGCGATGGTGATAGCTTCACGAACGCGGTCCTCGGGGAACTGAGCCTGCCTGAGGGCAGTCCTTAGCTCCCGTAGAGCTTCAGTACTCCAACCCTCGGGTTTGTCCAAGAGTATTCGGAGCGCTTCGATCTGATTGCGATTAGCCTCGACGAACCGGCTGAACTCAGCCAAGTAGTCATCTGGCCGGAGGTCTTTGTCCTTGTAGCGAATAAGGCGCTCTGAGCTGACGGTGTCCTGAACGCCAGTGGCGATCACGAATTCGCGGTTTGGACGCGGGTACGCCTTGAGGAACTCTTGGAAGCCCTCGTTCTTCAGAAGCTCCATCGTGCCTGTAAAGTTCGCCTTGAGCAAGCCGTCTAGCTGATCCGCGAAGTTCGCAAGGTCGAGGTTGTTTGTGAACTCAAGGAACTTGACTCGACCATCGCCTGTGATCTCCTTGTCGATTCGTCTGAGACGCTTGGTGAGTACCTTGACGTGGTAATCACGGCGCTCGTTGTTCCAAATGTTGTCGATGACCTCTTCCAGGGGAATTGGGTCGCTAATTGGAGCTTCAACCGCCATCGTGCTCGCTTGACGGAAGCTCGCAATGAGGCTTCCGTCGAAGCAGTCGAAGACGACGAAGTGAGATTTGGCTGGGCCTTCGAACGTGTCGCAGAGCCTCGTTCCACGTCCAAGCATCTGCTCAAAGAGGATGCGGCTCTTCACCGGACGTAGGAATACGAGGAATTCGATCTGAGGCACGTCAACGCCGGTCGTTAGAAGGTCAACGGTGACGACAATCTTTGGCTCGGGCCGGTTGCGGAACTCTTTGATGCGCTGGAGCGGGCGGTCAACATCCTTGGCTCCCGTGATCTTGGAAACGAACGCGTCGCCGCGTCCAAAGATTTCTCTGCACAGGCTCACCAATTGGTTTGCGTGGCTCGTGTGTTGGAGGTCGTTTGCAGCGAAGATGAGCGTCTTAGGGAAGCGGCCGTATTCTGCCTCGTGCGCCAAAGCATGTTTCTTCAGCTCCTCCACGATCTTGCGGTTGGAGTCAGGCGAGGTGATCTTGGATTCAATGGCGCTGGCATCGTAGACGACCTCATCCTCAAGGTAGTCAATGTTTTTGGTGGTGCCTTCGTGGGTGTCCACAACTTCGATCCTCTCGCCTTCTTTGAGCGTCACACCTTCAATGCGAACGTCCGACCTGACATTCACGACATCGTAGTCCACGAGGTAGCCCTCATCAACGGCTTGCTTGTAACCGTATCGGAAGACGGGATCGCCGAAGTAGGCGACGGTATGAGCGGCGGGCGTCGCCGTGAGGCCAACCTTGATAGCGTCGAAGTGATCGAGTGTGTCCCTCCAGATTGCTTCTTCCTTGCGCGAATACCCACGGTGGCACTCATCCGCGATGATGAGGTCGAATGCGTGGATCGGAATATTGAGCTGTTCAGCATCGTCTTCAGATTCGCCAAGTCCCTCAAGCATTCCTTGCCGTCCGTAGAGGTTGATTGCCATTCGCTGAATCGTCGAAACGTACACGAACGCATCGCCGGACTGCGGATCGGTCAGGTAGCGGTTCGGGAGAACTTTCGGGTCAAACTTCTCACCGCTATCGTCGTCGAGGTCGGCTTGGCTGAACCGCTGACTATAGACCTCGTATACCTTGTCGAACTTGAGACCCGGCTCGCACTCGAACGAGGCGAACGCTCGAACGGTTTGGGCCGCGAGTGCTCGACGGTCCACGAGAAAGAGGATTCGCTTCGCTGCACCGGACTTCATGAGCCGGTATGCCTTTTGAATGGTCGTCCGCGTTTTGCCGGTCCCTGTGGCCATCACGACCATCATTTGCCGCTTGTGATCTCGCATCGCCGCTTCGACCGCTTTGATCGCTTCTTCCTGATACGGGCGAACCGAGCCTTCGCGGAACGGCATTGAATCGAGTCGTGTCAACGCCGCCTTGTCGTCCCGTCCTAACTTTTCCTTGAGCGCTCCGGGCGTGTGGAATGCGGCCACTTTCCTGGAGCGGTTCATAGGATCGCGAACATCCTGGAACCAGATGATCTCGCCGTTGGTGGAATAGAGAAAGGGGGCTTTGAATCCTTCCCCATATTGAGCCCTGTGCTCTCTCACTCCCTGGGAATAGCGGGCGGCCTGGGTAAGCACGTTTTGAGGACCGATCGTGACCTTCTTGGCCTCGACCACTCCTATGACTTGGTTCTCGGAGCACAAGGCGTAGTCGGCGGGGCCGTTGTCGGTCGGCCACTCGGCCACCGCTTTACTCTGAAGTTCTGTCACACTCTTGGACGCATCAAAATCGACTACCTGCCAACCCTGGGCAACTAGTTTGGGATCAATCCGCTTACGGCGGGTGTGAGCTTCCGATTCCCAATTCGATGGCGACATACTTTCTTCACATTGTGTGACCTGATTCCTTGGTTACACTCTAGCAGAAGGAAGTCTACCTGGCACTAGGGGCCGACGTAGGTTCCCGGAAGGTTCGAATCTGACGCCTCGTTGCGCCTTCGTCCGCTGACTTGCTGAACGGCTGCCCAAACACTTATCGTGCTCAGCGTATGACTACTTGCTACCGTTGTGGGCGACCAATTTTGGGCATCCGCAAACACCTTCGAAGGCGAGTCCGGACCGGATTCACTGAACGCCGTCGCTACCCTAGCGGAGGAGTTGCTTCAGTGCGAACGACGTACGGCATGAGAGTCGTTTGTTCGCCTTGCGCTCATCTTCTGGACCGGGAACGGCGCGGCCAATCGGTTGCCGAGAACTGGAAGTTGGTCCTTGCTCTCTCCGTCCTTCTCGGCGTCATGATTGCTCGCTGGCTCGGGTTCTGAAACTCAAAAGAAACCCTCCCGCGCATTGCGGAAGGGTTGGGGAAGATGTCACTGGTAAGTGACGCCTCGTATGTAGTCTGCGGCCTTTTGAGCCTGAGCTGCCGCGATGACGACTGCCTTTGGATCGGCTTTCAGAACTGAAAGCCAACCGCTGATGTACGATGCGGCTCCGTCCATCAAAGAGTTGTCTAGGGACACCGTCGCACAGCAGAAAGCTGACGTGAGTTCGGCAACCAACTCCTCCTTGCTATACTCACCGGAACCGAACTTGATTTCCCCCGTTACTCCGGCCCTGGCAAGACGCTTCTCGTGACCAGTGGCATGACCAAGTTCGTGAAACAGCGTCGCATAGAATGCGTCCGCCGATTCAAAGGAATCTAAGGGCGGCATTCGAATCAGGTCGTCTCTCGGGCGATACCAGGCCGACTTTCCTCCTTCCTTGATGGCAGGTTTATCGGCCATGGACTCGATCAGGAGCTCGGCCCTCTGAATGCGCTCATGTGGCATTAGTGGCTGGGGGCGGTAGAGTGCCGGGAGCCGAAGATCTTCACACTGCTCAGCATTGAACACTTTATAGTAGCGAAGAATCGGAATCCTTGCCTTACGATCTGGCTCGACTTCGTTCTCCTTCGGCTCCCAATGTTTCCAGAAGATTACGACGGTGGGGGTCTCCCCAGCTTTTGCTCGACCGCCAAGCTCGTTGGCCTGACGGATGGTTAGCCATCGGTGGTCTTCGTAAGGAGCCATTCCAAGAAGAAACAGATTAACTCCTCTGTACCCCTTGTTGCTGACTGCGTTTACTGGAGTCGATGACTGGGCGTTCCAGGGCTTGCGCCATGGGATCACTCCCTTGTTCAGGGCAGCGATGATGGTTGACGTGACCATTTCGTAGATGGTCTGGCTCACCGAAGCACCCTGGCGGGTGGTCGGAAGCCCGATTTGTTAGGGTGCATTCGGACATGTGGCTCTCATGTGGATTCCGGCGACTGCCGGTTACGTCTACGATGGGCGAGAGAGGCCACAAGTGCCAACGAAACCTATCGCAGGCAACAATGCTGGAGGCGCAACGTTCCTACTGTAGAACCAGTTCGCCATCTGCGTTGCAGAGCATAGTCAGACCATCCTTGGTGATCGAGAATCCTCGTTCCAGGATCGCACAGCAGATGTCTCGGATGTAGCGATACTCCACCGCGAAACCGTCGCTGCACTCCAAGAGGTCTCCCTCAACGACCTCCAGGAACCAGGAGAATGCTTGATTCGTTTCTGGCCAGATGGTGCAGAAACTAGGATTGGATGAGACAGTAAAGTCAAAGTTCGGTGTGCTCATAATCCAGATTCTTCAGTGCTTTGATCGCGCGGTCAAACGAAAATGCTTTGGCGCAAAATATAGAGCGTGCTGCCAACTCGGGGCCAAATCATGAATCGACATGGAACCCCTCAAATTGGTGCACACATTCCGTCTGAACAATCTTTCGAATGTCGTTTAGCAGGGTCCACCAAACTGAATTTGATGGCAGTACATTGCCCCTTTGTGGCCTCTCAGAGCCATTTCTGAGAGGTTTGAAAGTGGCGATTTCACGAAGTAACGGATGAAGGTCAATATTGAGCTTTCCCAGAGTGAGAGTGGCGTGGCCAATCATTTGTATGAGCTTGCCGAGCGCGTAGCTGTCGTGGTCTTCACCCGAAAGCTCTTCAGCCTCGACAGCTCGATCCAGCTTTTCATAGGCGAGCCGCAGCATGCGCTGCTCCATGTCTTCTGATTGCGCCTTGTGACCTTTGAGTTTGCTCAACCGCTCTTGTAGCTCAATCTTCCTCGTTTTGAATGACTCAGCGTCAATTTCTCCATCGAGCCTCAAATCGGTGAGGCGCTCGATTCTCTCTTCGAGGCTCTTGATGTCAGCCTCCAATGCAGCCTGCGAGCTTGCGGTCACAACCAAGTTGCCTTCACATGCCTCAGCGAGTGCGCTCTTCAGCCAGCCCACGGTTGACTCAGGAATTGCAATGCTTTCAATCGTGCTTTGAAAGAGCTCGACGGCATACTTTTCAGTGATGCTCTTCTTGGGGCAACCCTTCCATCCACTGCAGTGATAGTAAGTGTAGGTGGCATGCCCACCGGTCTTGCTGTAGTGCTTTTCCCGGTGCTCGGCCACGACAGCGCAACCACAAACTCCACACCGAATGAATCCTGAAAACGGAAATGTCCGCTTGATCGGCCTCCGGTCAATGAGTTTCGCGGTCATGCGGGATTGCACTGTCTCGAATTCCTCCGATGTCACCATCGGTTGGTGCTTGCCCGGATATTGCTTGCCGTCATAGACAATCTTGCCGAAGTAGAAAGGCTCCTTGAAGAGGGTGTAGAGCCGCGCGTAGGAGATGGGTTTCGATCGTTTTCGGGAACGAACGGTGAGTCCCTTGGCGACAAGAATTCTGTGAATCTCCGCGAGGGTGTGTTTGCCGTCAAGCAGTAACTCCCAGCCAAAGCGCACAAGTGGAAACCGCACTGGGTCAATCACAATCTCTCTCGACTCCGGATCGTTGCGGTATCCAACGGGAGCCTTGCACGTGTGCCAACCTCGCTCTACTTTGCCTCGCATACCGCGTGAAACGTCGAGTTGAAGCTTCTGGACATACGCCACCGACATTCCCATCTCAACCGACAGGATGAGCGCGTTGTCCGAAGGGAGGAAGGTTCGGTCAATGGCGCGAATGAATCCAATTCGATTACGCCTCAGGTAGTGAGAAATTTTGCCACCCTCAAGGTCATTTCGAGCCAGGCGGTTACAGGACCACACGTATATCCCATCGAATTCGCCTTGTTCGATCCCAACCATCATGCGATCAAACTCAGGTCTATTGAAGGGGTCCATTGCAGAGCGTGACTCCTGGAACACAGCTACAACGCTGTGTTGCTCGCGCCTTGCCAGGTTCGTCAGCTCGCGGATTTGGTCGTCAAGACTTTGGACTTGTCGGTCCTCGCGCTCCTCGGATTTCCGAGCGTAAATTGCGATACGCATAGGTTTTCAGGAAATAGATTTGTAAGAGGCGTGTTCCCCAGTCCCGCGCCGTTTTCGAATTCAACTCTAGCCCAAATTCAGCCTTAACTAAAGCTTGGAACTCGGCAACGCGCGCATCGCTTGGTATTGGCAGCCACATGTCACTCATTTAGTCAAAGCGGTCGTGATGAGAAAAGTACTAGCAGAAGCATGCATGCGTTGCATCGACGTGCGTGGGCTTGATCGGTATTTGTTCGGTGTGATTCACTAGTGCAATGAAACACCAACCTAAGCAGGTCTTCGGACCGGCCATCAATCGGATTTCCGACGTGATGGTTCATACCGACAGGTACGCCTTCAAAGGCGTGTCACGGCTCGCAAGTGACGCCCGAGTGAGTGCGTCGTCAGTCTCCAGGCTGATTAACGGGAAGATCAATCCATCCTTCCTTCTGGTGGCTCGCATCGCGAAGGCCCTTGAAGCACAACTTGGCTTCCCGGTTGATCCCCGAGACTTGGTCTCAGAATATGGAGAGTTTCTGACTCGCTTTGCCTGCGATCTAGCCGATTGCCGGGGGTGTCTCCCCGAAAATGCAACCGATGAGTTTGGAGACGTCAAACCTACCTTCACCGGAGTTAAGCCAGGAAACTGGGTTACCTCTCGACACCCACAAGGGTATCGAACCAAGAAAGGAGTCAAATGAATGACGCACCGATGATCGAAATGCTGAAGACGTGCTCTCTACATTCTCTCTTGATGCTAACGTCCAAGACGCTCTCCTGCTCCGGGTTCGGCGATGTACAAGTTCTAGACCGCAGGCAGAGCAAGCAGAAATCTCGCTACGGTGGCCACGAGCTGGTCTGCCACGGAACTCTGGGCTTCCTACCCGTGAAAGTCATCGTCAAGGTAATCAATGACGCGGTGCGCGTCCGAATGCTCGATGAGCTGGCCGGAGCCGTGATCCGCAACCAAGCCGACTTCGGAATCATCGTGACGCCGCACCACGTTACATCATCCGCTGCAAAGCATCAAGCCTCGTATCGCAAGGCGCGGGTCGAGGTGGTTGATGGGACCGCGTTTGTTCGACTTCTGAGGAAGTTTAACCTTGGTCAGCGTGCTGGTCGGGAGATTGACTACGCCTTTTTCGGTGCTCTTGAAGATGTGTCAACGCGACTACTCTCTTTCCTGGCAACTCAGCGGTCATGAGCAAGGAACGCGCCACCAAGATTGCCTACGACCTATTGAAGATTGGGGTCAGTCATGCCGGAGTTCAGGAGCTTTTGGTCAACTATCCGTATGACGCGATTGAGCGACAGCTTTCCTTTCTGCCCTTCCGAAAGGCCAAACGGCCTGAAGCCTTCATCATGGAGGCGATTAGGCGCAATTACTCACCACCTAAAGAATTCTACTATGCCCCGCCTCAAACCGAATCTCCCTCCACCGCTGACACCGTGGACCAAAGTTCCGAACATCCTTTTTGATCGTTTGCTCCCCACGCTCCGAGACACCGAGCTCCGAATTCTGCTCTTGCTGATCCGTCAGACCGCGGGTTGGAATCAAGAGAACCGCGTCGTCGTAATGAGCCATCGTCTCTTGATGCGCCGGTCGGGGCGAAAGAGCGAAGCCGTCAGCCGCGCTCTTCGCTCGCTGCTGGATCGCGGACTTATCCACAGTGGGGATTCGTTGACGCAACGGAGCACCGGGAAATCGCAGTCCAAGCGGGCGCATTAAGGGGGATCCAACAATATACAGAAATATATATAAAGACAGCACGGCGGGGCCCCGTCGTCCACACGGCTCGATTGGGTCTAAGGGAATGAGTGAGCGATGAGCGGAGCGAAGAGTGAACGAGAGAGCTTAGAAACAAGAGAGAGTTGAGTCAGAATTCGTGCCATTTGAGTTCAAATACCCCGGCTAAGGGTGGTTGGGGTATTGGTCGCAGTTCTGCAACGACAAACAGCGGACAGACAGGGCGGGTGGGC
>JBKJJL010000037.1:0-10761 GCA_046597875.1 Fimbriimonadaceae bacterium
CACAACCGTCGTCTTCAGTTCGCGCTTGGAACTCATTCCGCTCTTGATTTCGGTCGCCACCCCAACTGCATCGGCGACTGTCTTCGAGCGAATCACTCGGCCCTTATCCGTATCAAAGTCTACAGTTCCTTCGCCGGCTACCAATGTCTTAACCCGTGCAAAGGCATCCGCTTCTTTGGCCACTACGTTCTTCGCTTCATCTTCCATGGTTTCGTAGGCTTGAGACATCTTCACTATCAGAAACAGGGTACTGCCATCCTGCTTTTCCGGAGTAACCGTATAACTCACTTCGCTATCCCCGAACGATTTCTTGTATTCGAACGACTTGCCAATCTCCACTCCACTGGCTGGAAACTCGATAGGTAAGTAGGTGATATCTGGGAAGCGCTTCACGTCTAGTCCCGGCAAGCGCACGGGTAGGGAAATGTCAGGTGCGTCGTTCTTGAGGATTTTGCCTTCCGGAGTGAGCAAAATCGTATTCTTTGGGAAATACGGGCGGACGCTGTCAAGATCAAAAGGCAGCGGTGCCCCACCGAACTTGATTTCGACATCCGTCAGGTCGCTCACCGCGCGGTGATTTCCTTCTACCGGCTCCAAGCCCCACACCTTGAAACCCATGACGACGTTCACGTCTGCGTTTTCTTGCCCACCGAGAATCGGGATGTACCCTTTGAAGTCAACTTTCATCGTGTAAGCAACCGGCTCAGTGGGAAATTTGTACGAGACGGCGAGGAGGGTGCAGGCGATAAGCGCAATCATGTCCTTAGTTTGACGTCCAGGGGAGAGTATGGGTTGCTTTGAAGGGGATGGATGAGATGGGACCAGAGGGATGCATGGGATGCGTTGGATGGATAGGATGGGCTGCGGAGAGGGAGTTCGGACATTTCCAATATTCAACTGTCCCACTCCGAGCAATCCATACCACCCATACCACCCATACCATCCAAGCAACCCATACCCTCCCCTGGACGTCTGAACAACCATGATGTTCACACCCATCGCCATTGCCGCTGCCCTTGCCCAGGCTGGCAGCACCGAAGTTACGATCTACAATCAGGGTTTTGGCTTCGTCAAGGAAACGCGTACGTTCAACCTAAAGGTCGGTCGCCAAAACGTCATCGTAGAAGACGTCGCAGCCATGATCGAGACCAACTCGGTAGGGATCCGCAGCCTCACTGACCCTACTTCCTTCCAAGTTCTCGAACAGAACTACCAATACGATCTCATAAGCCCGAACGCGATTTTAAATAAGGCGGTCGGCCAAAAAATCCGGTTTCACCGCATGTTGGCGAACGGTACCAAAGAAATCCTCCAGGGCACGCTCCTGAGTTCGCCGACCGCGGTTGTTAGCGACGCGAACGGCAACCAGAGCTACACCTACAACGGCATGGTCATCCGAACCGACGAAGGCGGAATCCTGCTGAACCCGAGTGGAGAAATCGAAGTCCTCAGCCTCCCGGACGGCCTCATCTCCAAGCCGACGCTCCTTTGGGACATCGAATCCACGCGAGCGGGCGAGAACAAGGTCGAGCTGAGCTATCTGACGCAGGGCATTTCCTGGAAAGCCGACTATGTCTTCACGCTCGATAGCACGTCCAAGGCCGATCTCATGGGCTGGGTTACTGTCACCAATAACTCTGGCGCTACCTACAGGGATGCCAATCTCAAACTGCTAGCCGGTGACGTCGACCGGGCTCAAAATCAGCCCCAGAGAGCCGGTCGTGGCGGCGGCATCGAATACGTGACGGCCGACGCGCAAAAGAGCTTCACGGAGGAAACCCTCTTCGAGTACCACCTGTACACGCTCCAACGCCCGGCAACGGTGAAAAACCGCGAGATCAAGCAGCTCAGCCTGCTCGAAGGCCACGGCGTCCCGTTCACGAAAAAGCTCACCGTGGACGCACTCATGAACAACTGGCGCTTCTATCCGAGCGAAGGCGAGGTCGGAACCGGAGATATCAAGCCTCAAGTCCGGGTCGAGTTCCTGAATAACAAAGCGAGCGGCCTGGGCATGCCCCTTCCGGCCGGCACGGTGAAGGTCTACCAGCGCGACAAGTCTGGTTCTGTCCAAATGCTCGGCGAGGATCGGATCGATCACACGCCGAAGGAAGAGAAAATCTCCCTCGTCGTGGGTCGATCCTTCGATGTTCGCGCCACTCGAAAGCGCACAAACTACCGGAGAATCAGCGACAGATCGTTCGAACAGACTTTTGAAATCGAAGTCAGAAATCGCAAAGAAACCCCCGAAACCGTCCACGTCATAGAGCGCCAATGGGGCGAATGGAAGATCACCGCGAAAAACATGGAGTTCGAGAAACTAGACGCGAATGCGATGCAGTTTGTCGTTGCCCTTAAGGCCGGGGAAGTGAAAACCGTGACGTACACGGTTGTGACGACGTGGTAAAGGGATTAGGGTATTAAGGTATTAAGGTATTAAGGTATTGGGTATTGGGTATTGGGTGTCCCGTAGCCGCGTTCCCTGAGATAAACGGACTGAACTGAGTGAACTTGGGCGCAAGAATCGGTAGGGTGATGTTGGCGATCTCCGCGCATAGCGCGTTGCTTTTGCTGGCCATCGCCCTCATCGCGGGCGCGATTTACTTTCTTTGGAGCGGCCCGACTTGGCTCGGCCTTTCGTGCCTAGCGGGTTTGCTGTGTTGGTTTTGGCTCGGGAGCCGAGGCGGAGGCAAGGAGCCGCCTGTCATCCTATGAGCGCCGAGCCCGCCGAAGAAACGACCGGCTGGCCCCCTGTCCGCCGGTGGTACATCGTCTGCGTGTTTGTGGCGTTGGTTGGACTCGTCGTCCCCTTTTTCTGGAGAACCCCTGCATCCATCTTCATGATGGTCTTCTGCTGCCTCTCCCCGTTCCTCCTTTTGATCACGGTCGCTGTGAGTTGGCGTTGGTTGCGGAAGAGTCGGATTGGTTGGAGGCACTACATCTTTGGGGTTCTCATTATCTTCGTGGCCGTCTTTGGATTTCCGGGAGATTCGGTTGCAAGGAACCTCATCTTTCGTTACAACTATCCTACGTACCGCCGCGTCGTGCAAGATATCCTCGCTGAACCGCCGATCGGCAAACAAGTGCCCAAAACCAGACTCGATGGCTTAGGAATCTATCGCGGCGAATACATCAAGGATGGCGGCGTACCGGAAATATCTCTCGACACAATGTCTGGTCCATCCCTTGAAACCGTGATTTTCCGCCCCGCCCCGGTTCAGGTGTCCCGATTGAAGGGCATGTGGTTGGTCGAGAAAGACGATCTCGGTTATTGGTACTTCGTTGGGCGAAAGTAGCTTCCCCAGGAAGTTCCGAGGCGAAGGTCAGCCTTGGTAAGTCCAAAGGTGCATAATACGTCGCATGCAAGTCATCAACCGGGCGGATCACGTCGTCGACGACGCCACCTGCAAAGCGGATACCGGGAAAACCCTTAGCGAATGGTTCACCGTGCTTGATGCCTTTGAGGGGCTCAAAAAGGGTCGCCGAGAGTCGATCTGGCACATTATGGAGGTCTCCAAGCTCAAGGACGTCTGGTGGCCGACGACGATCTACGTGGAGTACGAGCGCCATCACGGAATCGTGAAGAAAGATGGCCTCGGCGAGGGCTATACGATCTGCGTAACCAAGACGATCAGCGCTCCCGTGGACAAGACGTTTGCGATTTGGACGAACCCACAAAAGTTCAGTGAGTTCTTTGGTGACAACGGAAAGCAGGATCTGCAGGAAGGCGGTTCGATTGCGTGCGCCGGGGGATGCAAGGGAACCTTCACTCGTATCCGCCCAGACAAGGATCTCCGCTTCACTTGGGAGCATCCTGGAAGCGTCGCGCCGATGACGGTCGACGTGCAGTTCCAAGACGTTAAGGGCAAGACCCTGATGAACGCGATGACTTCGCGGATTCAAACGCGGGACGAGGCGGACGGACTCCGAAACTCGTGGGCCGAGGCTTTATCGCGACTAAAGGTGCTGGCGGAAGCTTAGTTAACGACCCTACCCGACCCGCCATTACGTTACCGGTTTCGGCCCATGTGATTGGGAAAGCTGCTCGAACCGCCCGGTAACCATGAAACTCACCCGTTCGGCGATATTCACGGCGTGATCCGCGACGCGTTCGATATGGTGCAATGCCAGCAGCAACCAACTCGCAGCGACGACGTCGCCTGGGTGGTTTCGCATCCGGTCATGAATCTGATTCCTCAGCTCCCGGTATAAGGCGTCAACCTCATCGTCCTTCGCAATGACGGCCTGGACGAGGTTCAAATCTTTCTTTACGAAGGCCTCAAGAGCCTCCAAGACCATGGCCCGAGCCACTCCAGAAATACGGTTGAAGTCCACAAAACTCGTCTCCCCCAACTCCTTCTCGATTTTCAGGGCCGCCTTCGCGATGTCCACTGCGAGGTCGCCTACGCGCTCGATGTCGGTGATCATTTTCATCGCCGTCCCAATCGTGCGCAGATCGCTGGCCATCGGTTGTTGGAGAGCTAAGAGCCGGATGCATCGTTCCTCGATATCCAGGTCCAGGAGGTCAATCTCGTCATCGGCGGCGATGACCTGCATCGCGATATCCGGATCAAGCGAGACAATCGCCTCGGCGGCCCGCCCGACCATAGCCTCCGCACGCGCGCCCATATCGAGCAACTCGTGTTCGAGTTCCTCAATTTGAATGGACAACGGGTGACGATGGGGCGAAGGCTCCATGGGTAATTGTTAAGACGAGGAAAGAGCCCGTTTTGGAGCCGATTAAGGGGAAAACTCCCCCGCGTCATTGAGTTTGCGCGCTTCCCAAAGGCCCAGGTTTCCTGATCCAAAATCGTTCGGCCGAGCGGTTATTCGGGTTAACATCAGGGATGAAATCGTGGCTCTGGCATCTGCGGGCAAGCTCCTCCATCGTGATGCTACAGCGGGCGCGGCGTCCGCGCTGAGTGAACCGATGTAGGCGTAGTCTACGTTTGCCGCCTTACTCATGTTCAGTCGTGCGATGAGGTTATCTGGATTTAAGACGTTGAGCCCAAACCCGACGACGAGCATGGCCACCGCTGACCCAAACGCGAAGTATGTGTCGCGACCTCGCATGACCGTTCCCGCCAACCAAACGAAAGTCAGGCTGAGCCAGACCAAGAACGCAGCCCCATAGACACGGGATTGGGTGAGACCATACGCGTCCATGTACAGGTTCAATCTCCCCGCCGCGGAAGCCATCGTCGCGAAAACAAGAGCGATCATCAACGCTGCCAGCCCGCGGTAAATGACGTTTCGATCCTCTCCCACGCGGGCCAAGACGCTTTTCGCGCCGATGACCAGGGGTAGGGTGAGTCCGGCCACCGCCACCAGCTCGAAGAAGCCGCGTTTCGCGTACTCTGCATAACTCGGTCCGTTGGGATCCATCACCACGGTTGAGCTTCCGAAGAAGTACTTCAGCTGGAGAATTCCGAAGACGAGGAAGAGGACGTTGGTGAGCGCCAAGACGATCACCACCTCGGTGATGCCATAGGGCTTGGGTGGCGTCGTTGGAGCGGTTTCGACCGGGGGCATGTGGGGCGCTGCTTCCGCCGCCGGGGCCTGCACCGGAGGAGGCGCTGGGTTCGGATTTGCGATCAGGACTTGCCGATAGAGAGATATTGCAACCCACGCCGAGCAACCACCCGCGAAAACGTAGGGGAAGGCAACCTCGAGATCGAACCCGGTAAACAGATTCGCAAAGTTCTGATCCGCGCTGGCGAACAGGGCGCCGAAAAGGAGCAAAATCGGCACGGCGATGACGAGCCCGCGGGTGATCGCTACCGCGCCACGTCCATTCTGATTCTCCCGAAACGCTTCCCACCGGATGTCCTTCCCGAGTATTAGAAGGGGTTCCGCGCACCATTCGATTATTCGTGCGGGTGCGCGGAGTCCGAGTTCAAAAAGTGATGAACGCCACTCGAATCCCTGCGCAGATTTCAGGGCGATAACTCCGAGGCAAAAAAGGGTCATCAATAAGTTCATGGCGCGGAGTTCGGGAGCGTCTCGAACACCGATCCATGCCGACATCGCCAACGCCGCGAGCCCGAAGCCATAGGTTCCCGCGCTCAGCTTGACGCCTACTGATCGCGAGAGCCACCAACCTCCGGCCAGCATCAGCGCCATCCAAATCGGAACGCCGAGCCCGAAAGGAGCCTCGCGCAACAACGCGCCACCGGGCAAACCCAGAATCAAACCTGCCACCAAAACGCGGATGGCAACCCGCGAACTCGAAATTTGAGTCTCCACCATAGGAGGGAACCGCTGCTACGTTCAGGACGTTCCCCAGGGGCTACTTGACCTAGGCTTCTTCTTCGGGCGGCACGCCGTGCAGCGCTTCCCATTCGCGCAGTCGCGCGAGGGCATGCATATCTTCCGGCGTAGGGAATCCGGGCTGGGCCTCAAACTCGCGCAGCTGCAGCACGTAGGCGTGCCGAATGTCGCTTTCCTCTCGCATTTCAGGCTTGGAGTCCGCGGTCATCATGGATTCGCCGTGAGCGATGTAGGCATCAACGAGTTCAGTAAAAGTCATAATGCAAAGTCCGGCGCCTTATTATCGGTCTCGACATCCGATGCAGAGTCCCAGATGAACGGAAAAATGACCTCCGCGGCGGCGAACTCTTGCTCGCGGTGAGCCCGGGCGAGTTTGACGATTTCGGGATCCGCCATGCTATCCGCGTAGGCGGCGACGGCATCGTACATGGCACCCTTGGTCTGGGCAGCTCCGTAGATTCGAATCAGAAGGATGGTCGTGCGATCATCGCCATCCTGGGTTACATTGACCCAATCCGCCGCTTTTCCCATGATGGCACCCACGAAATTTTTCGCGCTGGAAGCCTTGGCGCCGAGGCTGTCCAAGAGGTTTGCCAGCGTCCGCACCTGATTCTCGCAGATGCTCCGGTAGTTGTGGACGGCAGTGCTGGTTTCCACAGTTGCATAGCCGACGTTGAACGCGTCGAGGAGTTCTAAAGCCCCCACTTCCATGGCGTGGGCATCTTGAAGGTAACGAATCAATCCTGCGGTGTCATGAGGCATCTCAATAGTTATACGCGATTCCGCAGTAACATGGCGAGCATGGCCCAGGTTGACGCGCTTATCGCCTTGCGTTCAGCTTGGGGGGCGACGATTTCGGATCGAAAACTAGGCCATTTCTTTGCGAACTCAGCCCGATTGGTGGGGTCGGGGATTGCGATTCCTACGGCGTTGATCACGGCTTCTCGGGGATTAGACCCGGAACTGGAGGCGATTTGCGTCGCGATGGAGCCCCGGTTGATGAATGGGGTTGCCTTGCACTTGGCGCTCGTTCCCTACCGCCTCCGCTTTCCGGAGATGGTAGTTCCGGTGATCGAGGTTGGAGAGGTTTCGGGCACGCTGGACGATGCGTGCTCGCGCTTGGCGAAGGTCTTTCAGGCGATCGATGGATACAAGGCAAGGTTCAAAGGAGTTGCTTTGGAGCCTGTCAAGGTGATCGCGGGCGGCGTTTTGTTTCGTGTGCTATTCGCGGTCGGCTCCGGCCCATTGGCCCTCGTCCAGATCGCCCTTTTCACGATCGTTGAGTTGTTGGCACTGTACGTCGGCTTGCGAATGATTCGGCGAAATCTATGGCGTTGGCCCAGATTGCATGTTCTGGTGGATAAGATTCACCTGGCAATTCCGCACGTCGGGGCGATCGAGAGGAGCTTGGCGACAGCGCGTTGGGGGCGCTCGTTCGCGACAATGTGGCACGCAGGAGTTCCGGTTTCCCAGGCGTTGGATGTTGCCTCACGCTCGACACTCAATGCGTTCTACGAAGCGGAACTTCAGAGATCAGTTGTCCTCACTAGAGCAGGGAAGAGCGTTACCGAGAGTTTGGAGGGCATCGAACTGACGCCACGACACCTCTTGCCGCTTTTGAAAGTAGGTGAGGAAACCGCCAAGTTCGGTGAGGCGCTTGATCAATACGTGGATGTGCTGGAAGAAGAGGCCTTGTTAAAAGCACAACAGGAGGCGACCGCCGCGATGGTGATGGTGTACTTAATCGCAGGATTGATAATCGTCTTGATTGCCTTCGGCGTTCCGATGCCGACATGGTTGGTGGGATAAACGGTCAAAAAAAGAGCCCGCGAACAGCCGAAGCTGCCCGTGGGCTCTGCTATGTCCTTTCCTACGTTACGATTTTCGTCGCTTTCGAAGGAGGGCGGCTACGCCAAGTCCGAGCACAGCCATTGTCGCAGGCTCCGGAACGGCGTCGTATCGCATCGTGCCATTCCAAACGCGCGGCGAAAACTGAGGCGCGGTGAAGGAAGCGTTCGATGCCGCTCCCAAGTTCAGCGTCAGATCGCTATTCGTGTAGGTTTGGTTCGTACCGGTTCCATTGGTATACCGATGTTCAGACGTCGACCCCATCACCAAAGCCATTCCAGTCGTCGCTCCGGAAGCTAGCAGGAAGGAGCCTCCAAGCGTGACCGTCGATGGCAGGTTGATTCCCGCTCCACTTCCAGTCCCGGTGGCAACCAAGGTCCAGCCTGCAGTCGATCCGGTAAATCCGACGTATGATCCCGTACGAGTGAACACTTGCATTGTGAAAGCAGTTGTTACGGAAGTGTTGGTATCAAATCCAGTGACATTGAGCGCATTTGCTCCAACCACTGCATCAAAATAAACGGCACCGCCGGGCGATCCGTTGTTGTTCGTTGCAAAAAGAGTGCTGATAAAGTTTGCCGATGATGTCGCCGCGAGTGCGGTGACCAGCATTGATGTAAATAGAATCTTGTTCATCCTGTTTCCTCCACCCAAAGATTCGAAAACCCGTTGAGTGACCCCAGTATGAGGCAGGATTGTTTCATTTAGTCTAGTATTTATACT
The DNA here is from genome assembly GCA_046597875.1 of Fimbriimonadaceae bacterium. Lineage (GTDB taxonomy): Bacteria > Armatimonadota > Fimbriimonadia > Fimbriimonadales > Fimbriimonadaceae > JANJUB01. The sequence goes on from JBKJJL010000037.1 coordinate 8,839, forward strand.
GGAAATCGAATATTCCAAACGAAAAACTCCAATTTGAACACAAACTTTCTCTTCATCCTTGACCGGGCCTGTATTGCAGGGTGCTCTTGGGCGGACTTTGAGGAGTCCAACTGGTAAAAGAGAATCTTGGATTCCCCGTCTCGTTTTGCGCCGGCACCGTCCAGTTCACCGTGTTGAGAATCTTAAGACAAGCTCCTCCCCCTGCTAAGGTCGTGGTGGAGGCGCTTGAAGTAATCACTTTTGGCCCGCCCGCGATAAGGCCCACTGCAAACTCGCCCGTTACAGGATCGTAGGCTCCGTTGGCGATCCACTTTGCGGAGGGTGTGTTTACGGGAGTTGACGACCATGCGAGCGCTCCGCTCCCAGTCCACTTTTCGATCAGTTTCCCTTCGCTATCACGGTATTCACCGGTGCTGTTGAAGGAGCACGTGGAATCGGTAGTCGCATGCATCGGGATGGGATCAACCAGTTTGATCATTTCGCCAGGTTTCGATCGTCGAGGCGCAAGGTCTTGTCTCATGTGCACCGAAGCGGTGATCGTACATTTCAAAGTGCCTTGGCCGGTTTGCGTGAAGCTGAACGAACTTGACCATTTGGTCAGCTGTCGCTTATTGCTCTCCTTGCCATGCACCTTCACCATCACATCCCCGAATGAACCGGCTCCCTTCTTCGGAATGACGCAACCGATCTGATCGTTCGTCCAGCTGGGGATTGAAAGTGCGGGGGTGCCTTCTACAAAGACCTCGCCCCTTTGGTCTCCGAAACTCCCACGGATCGTTAGAAAATCGGCTGCTTCATACATCTGAACAAACTCGATTGTGGGCCGAATGCCTACGTTGCTCGACTTGTAACTCGCTACCAAATCCGCCCCCTGCGCCGGGATCAGGTTCTTCTTGCGCATGTCGGCAAGAATCTCGCTGACGAAGAAGGGTCGCTGATCCGGCGTTTCCTTTTGATGGGAGTTGGCCGCGGTCAGACGGTCAACAAAGTAGAGCGGAACGTTTTCGCTGGAGGGCGACTTTGCCAGGTTAGTCCACCCGAGATACACGCCGGCTCCCTTGTTCTTGCAAGACTGAATAAACGGTCCCGCCCCGCCTGTTTCAGCCGTGTAAGCACTCCAGCAAGCGTTGATAAAGACCACCGAGTTCTCTCCAAACGACCAGTACTGGTCCACGAAGAGGTTCGTAATCGCGTATCGCGTATCCGTTGCGGGCGTTCCATCCGGATTCTGCAAGCCGTTTGGTGCCGTCATATAGACAGCGCGAAACGAGTTGAGATCGGCGGCGATTTCTGCTTGCCTCTCATTGCCGTCGTTTCGTAGAGTTGAGGATGCCAAACAGAAGATCTTGTCGGTGGCGGTTAGATTAAAGCTTCCGCCGTGGGTGTTAAAGTAAAAGAATCCGTCACCGGATACGCCTCTAAGCACGGATAACCGGGCGTCTCCATCTGCGGATGGGGTCAGGGTAAATCCGGCGTTGGTTAGCCATCCGCCCATCCGGCTGATAATGCTTTGCTGTTGAAAAAAGCCCGTTCCGAAGGAGTGGAAAAGTCGGGCGCTCGTTGACTTCGAGACTTTTCCTGCCGCAAGGGGTCTTGGGGTGGGCTGATAACTTGCACCGCCGGGTCGGCCCGAGTACCACTCTGGCATCCGATTGTTCACCACCACCAGCATGCGTCCATCGGTGAACTTGCCCCAAGCGGTTTCTTCGGTAGTCGTGCCAGCATCCGAGAACTCGGGAAGCGTCTTCATGTACGCGGCAACTTGGGTGCACCGCTGCGCCGGAGTCAGCACCTGACCGTACAACTGTTCCGCCTTTGTCTCGACTTTGGCAATCGCCGCCGAGCGCGTCGCGATGGGCATTTCGTTCGGATTGGCTATCGATCCGGTTCCCCCACCGCCTCCGCCGCAAGCTAGGATTATCA
>JBKJJL010000050.1:0-27598 GCA_046597875.1 Fimbriimonadaceae bacterium
GAACCATACTTGGCGAGATCGTAGGCCGCAGCCGTACCTTGCATACCGGCGCCAAGCACCGCAAACGTTTTGCTCATAAAAGGTGAAACTCCAGACGCCGTTGTCTAGGGATAAACGGCAGGGTGAACCTAGATTGTACCCTTTTTGGGCTACTTTGCCAGATTCTGAGCGCTGCTTCACACCCACGAAACCGAATTGTGGTGATAGCATTTACCGCCGCTAAGCGTCTGGTAAGATGCAGTATGAAATGGATTGAGCATCGCAAGTCACGGATCATGCTGACTGTTCTGATGTCTTGTTGCGCAGCGTTCTCAAATGGCGGTTGGCGGATAAAGTGCGGGAGCACCAATGACGACCGCCTTAAGCCGCTCCTCTACGACAACTCCGCAGCCCCATTCGGAGGGCAACCCAAGATATCGGATCATGAAGCCGTGTTCAATTTTTCGATTCAGACCGACGGGGGGTCACAAGTTCCCTCTGCATACGCCTGGTCTCCGGCAAGAGCTGATGGAGAAGGCGGAGGTGTAGCAGCAGATGCCGTACTGATTGATGGGACTGGGCACGCTTCGACCGCTACGGGCCGGGTGTACACGACCGGAGTTTTTCTCGTAAAATGTACTCTAACTATAAATGGCTCGACGCAGGTTCCTGTGCAACTTACGGTGGCCACTTTCGGTGGCCCTTTAGCCTTCACTAAACATGAATCGCTATACTTCACCATTCCGCCCTCAGCTGGACCACCACCTTCTCCTGGAGTCGGGCAGACCGAAGTTCTAGCCCGCAGTCAATTCCGTGGAACAGCGGCGGTGCTTACCAAAGTGGAAAGCCGCATTATGCAAACTATTTTGGCAGGCCTCCTCACCAGGAATGCAATATGTACGAACAGCAGCCGTCGTACTTTTCTGTTAAACCAGAAGGTGAGCAACCGGGTGACTGCTTGTACGTTTGGACAAGACCCGGATTCTTAACTGACACTACTCCAATCGGAGTTATCGGTTCGGTCGTGTTGAAACCGCACGCCGGCGGGGCCGCAACCGATCTAAGGTTGCACACGAACTGCACTTGGATACCCCTTGATGAGGGTGAGCCTATTACAAAGGGGCCAATTGAAGATACGACCGACGAGGATCCAAATAGGTCTGGGAAAATAACGGTGAGAGTTCCGACTACAATAGTGAGTCACGCTCAAACTTACGGTCGCCCTCCTCACCATTTAGCTCCTCCTAACGGGGGGTTAGCGGGAGAGCGGGGTGCAAAACTACATGATCTACTCAAGGTTATGGATCAGTTCACTGATCCGATGCCGGGTGTCCATGTTACAGAGAGATGCATAACCGACCTGCCACCGGGTGCAGTACTCGTGAACAAAGTGGAAAGGGGTGCAGGTTGGCTGACCAAGTTCATGCTGCCTGCAACGACTATCCCGGACTATATACTTCTTTGCCTGAATTGGGGCGATCAGGGCCTTTCCGCCCGGCTCACGCGGCCGGACGGCGCGTTCGACGATCTCGATCATTTAAGATACGTTTGGCAAGTCGGAGACACCAATTCTTATGCACCGGTGCATGAGTACTGGGCAGGAACGAGGGATACCGATCCGGTAACTACGGGAATAAGAGTTGGTACCTGGACAATCACGCTCACACCGCCCGCTAACTACGGAGAAAGAGGGATATTGACTCACCAATGACGACTGGACAGAAGGAGACAACAACAATGGTAATTCTAATCGTTTTTGTAGCGGGGTTTCTCGCGAAAACAGCGCCACCTTTGGAGCGGACTGAAATGTTCGGCCAAAAGTCTGTTCTTGGAGCAACTACTAAAAGCGCGATCGTGAACAGTGCAGGGGAAAGGGGCTACGTACTACGTTCATCAAGTGGCAATGCTCCAGCACAACAGGTGCCAAGCTATCCAATGCAAGTTATCGCCACTCCAGCTGGAGGAGCAACCTCAAGTTTGCTCGTCACCTCAATCCATGCTGATAAGTTAGCCACGTTAAGAGGTCGTTTCGTCTTTCTCTATGAAGAACATCCCATTTTGCCAGGGCCACGGTCACCTTTTTACTCAAAGCCCGGAGATTGTACACCCCTCTATATGATCCCCGTCTCAAATGATTTCACTCTGACTAGTGGCGAAAGTCCTCTTGGGCTTGTTTTCAGGGCTGCCGCTCAGATGTGGGCAAGTGCTAGTGTAGAAAGCATAGCACTTCAGCTTGCAGATCAAATGCCGGGGGTGCACGCACCCGGGGGGCCTCTTAAACGATATGACGCCAGCGCTGGTGAAGTCGCAGAATCAGCCTCTAGGCTTGATGCTCTTAGACGAATTTTAGTTTTGAAAGTGTTACACCAAGCAGGTTATTGTGAGTCGGAAGAAGCTTTGGAAGACGCGATCTGGGAAGTTCGTAACAATGCCGAAGTCAATAGGATTGACCTACCGTCTACCGGATGGGTAAGCGGAAGGCGTGGCGGTGAGGGCTACCTTCGTACTAGTCCGACTGAATATTTGGTAAAGGCTGAGCAATCGAGGATCGATTCGGTACGGGCCTTTTACGTTAACAGCCTTTCGGGGCCCGGCTACGATAAGACACGGCTCGCCAGGCTCATGGTTGCCTCCGAAGACCTTACGAAAAGAGCAATTGTTACGGAACTTGGGAATCGCCAGAGCGACCCAGCGTGGCACTTTGGGAAGCTTGACCCCGAAGAACAAAAGCGCCGCTTAAGCGAGTTTGTAGGGCATTGGAGAGCGCACTACGGCGTGTAGGCTGTAGGTTACTTCGATCCGTTGATTCGCTTCAGTTCATTCAGCAGGAAATCGATGTTCATGAACGGATCGCCGCCGGTGCGTTTCCACCTCACCCGACCTGATTTGTCGATGAGAATCGTCGAGTGAAGCTCCATTTCTTCGAAATCGTCATACGACGAGAATCGGCGAGCGTTTTCGTGGGCGTTGTCGGAGAGGAAGTTGATACTCGCTTGTCCAAGCACGGTTGATGCCTTCAGCTTCTCCGGCGAGGCACTGCAGACGGCCAACATGACCGTGTTTTGAGCGAGGAAATCCGCGGCGCGATCGTTGAGGGATTTCAGTTGACCCACGCAATGAACACACGCATCGCCCAAGAAAAAGACCAAGATGACGTTCTTCCCGGCGTAATCCTCTAATCGAACCGACTTGCCGCTCCGATCGATAACCTGCAAGCGAGGTGCCTGGAACGGCTGCCAGTTCATCGGGCCGACTGTGTCCAAGCTCTTGGGCTTGTAGAGTCGCTCCCTTTCTGGCGTTTCCGCTATGGGTCGAGGCGAGAGATTGAGCTTGCGAACGTCTTCGAGCCACTTCAACTTTGGATCTGCTTGCGACCAAACGTACTCCAAACGGCCCGCGAAATGGACGGCTTGCTCTCGATTTCCGGCCGCATGGTGAGCTAGGGCCAGTCCCGCCAGCGAGAAACCATCGTTGGGCTCATTCTTCAGGGACTTTTCGTAACTTGCGATGGCCGTCTTCGTGTCCCCTTGGTTTAGGTAGTGATCGCCAAGTAAGCGAGTGACCGGCCAGGGATCCGAAGGCGGGTCGTTTGCGTAGGCGCCTTCCTTTCTCTGTTTCGCCTCGAAATCAGCGGCGAATTGCAGCAGCTTTTCACCCTCAGCGAAACGCCCTTCGGCCAATGCCAGCTTGCCCTCGGCGATGTTCGTGGCAAAGTCAATATGCGGTTTCATCCCTTCGTCAAGCTTTGCGCCGACTTCCTTCATATCTTTCAGGCTTTTCTTTGCTTCTTCGAGTCGGCCAAGGCCAGCGAAGGCGAGGCATTCTAGGTAGGCACGCTCCAACTTTCCAAAATCGGCGGTGGAGTTCCAATCAACGACGCCTTGGGTGAGGATGTCCGTCCAACGCTCGAACTTGACAAGTGCCCTCACGAGGGCTCCGTGCCCCTGCGAAGCGATCGCGCCTTCGGGCCCGGCGTTCAGTTCAGGATCGCGAGGCGCAGCAAGCATGTCCCGGGCTCCCTGGAGGGATGCTTCTGCCATGCCGAGCTGTTCCTGGATGTAGCAAAGGTAGTTTCGATTGTGCGGGTAGTTCCAAGTTTCAAACGGCAGGGCGAGGCGATCGTTCATATACCGCAGCTCGATCCGAGTTGCTGAATCCATCGCGATCGCGGCTTCGTGCCACATGCCGATCTTGCTGTAAATGTGGCCCGGCATATGAAGCGCATGACCGATTTCCGGCGCTGCTTTTCCGTACTTTTCGCAGCTGCGAATCGACTGCTCGGACGACAATCCGTCCCAGTTGTGAATGCTCGCGTGATGCGCGCCGGGGTGCATCGGATTCTTTGCCAGCACTTGCTGAATAACCAGTTCGTTCGCGAAAGCACTTCCTTGGCCGATGTTGAAGAGGGCCAGGAGAGCCTTCGCCTCGATATCGTCGGGGTATTGGATGGCGATTTGCTGGAGTTCTTGGGTGATGACTTTTACGTGAGCGGTCGTAGTTGGTGCGGTCGCGCGCTCCCAAGCTTCTATGTACATTCGCTCCCGATCTGAAACTTTGTACTTGCGCCGGACGGCCTCCTTCAGAAAGACTTTGTAGCGCTCGAAGTCTTTGCCGTCAAAGTTCGGTGCCCCCATGCTGAACCAGTTGAACCCGCAGCGCGCAAGACTCCAATGCGCCATCGCGCAGTCGGGATCGAGCTTCAAGCACCATCGAAACGATCGCTCCGCTTCCTCAAACCAAAACGAATGCAGAAGGGCGTTGCCCTGATCGAACCATTTCTGAACTTCGGGGTTCTTCGTGGTAATTGGAAACGGGGCGTTACCGATGCCCTTCATGATCCACGGGCGAGTCCGCATGCCAGAGTCAAACGCAGACCCGTGTTTGGAGTGGCCGAAGGTGTCATCGCATACAGCAACGGCCGAGAGGAGTAGCAAAGTTAGGGATAAGGGGCGCATCGTAAAACCGCCCCTCATCTTACTATCTCACGAAGGGGCGGAACAGGATTCTCCAAGATCCTTACTTGGGTTGGAACACTCCGCTCAGGACGATGGCTCCCCGGCTGTCCATGAGCATGGCCCGCATCCCCTTCACGATGGTCGGTCGACTCGCCCCGATGTAGCGAAGCTCCAAGCGAAAAATCCCTAAGCCGTCGGTTCGAACTGTCCAGGCTCGACTTCCAATCGTGAGCTTAAAGGTCTGATTGGCTCGCATGCGCTCGCCTTCGGATTCGAGTTCGGCTTGCAGTTGGTTACCTTGATCGCGCGTCTTCCAGACCACTTTGGCTTTCCCTGCTCCCGTGAGGTTGGCGAGAAGTTCGATGCGGGATTGCTGGGCAATCGACAAGGTGCTGAGGACGAGGAAGGTGCTGAGGGCAAAGATTCGTTTCATGTTTGATTCTCCAAATTGACCCGCTTGGGGTCTACACATACAGAGAGATGGCACGAGGTGGGGATAATACATACCTCTTGAATTTTTTCTCCGGAGACGAGCGAGCTCAGCTTGAGCAGCTTGTTGCAAGATGTCGTAAAGGGGACAGCCGCGCCTGGGATCAGGTTATCGAGAGATTCAAAAGACTTGTCTACTCTATCGCGCGGCGCAGCGGCCTTTCTGAAGATGACGCGGGTGATGTCTTCCAAAGCACCTTTGTCGCTCTGTACCGTCACCTTGACCGAATCGAGAGTGCGGCAACCCTCCCCAAGTGGATTTCTACTACGGCCTCTCGGGAATCGATTCGCATTAGCCGCCAGAACGCCCGCACTCAGCCGCACGATGCGACTCTTGAGGAGGTGGTAGCCAGTGAGGACGAAGCCGTCGATGCGATCGCAATAGACGCCGTGCAAGCAGAAGATTGGCGAAATGCCATACAAAAACTCGGCGGGAGGTGCGCTCAACTGCTTGGAGCGCTCTATTTCGACGATAAAACGTATGACGTCATCGTTGCCGAGTTGGGAATACCGATGGGCGCTATCGGCCCCACAAGAGCCAGGTGCTTGGACAAGTTAAGAAAAGTGTATCAAGCTCAACACAAGGAGACTCTTTATCACCATGAAGCGTGAATGCCGGCAGTTTTGGGAAGGCGTCGTCCAGTTGGCTCATGGCATAGCCGATCCAGCCGCCGAAACTCATTGTGCCCACTGTCCGGATTGTTCTCAGCGATTAGTTGAACTGTCCGAGATGCGTCGTGTCCTTCAAATGGAACTCTTTGAGCCGCCGGATTCGGTCCTGCTAAGGGCAAAGTCCATCTTTGGGGTGCCCGAGCGGCTTCCGCTGCGCTTGTTGTCCAACTCCCTTGCCGGTGCTCGATCGGTTACGGAAGCTTTCCAGTGCCTGTATGAGATAGGTGCGGTGCGCGTCCGATTTATGGTTCAGGCCGAGGGCAGCACTTGGCGAGTCATGGGCCGGATCGAAGGCACTGATTTGCAACTTGAAATCGATGAAATGGCCGTGGAGCCGGATGCCGAGGGCCGGTTTGAACTGATCGTTGATAGTCCTACTCCTCAAGTCTGGATCGCGGGGAATGGGAAAATCTCCTCGTTCAAACTCGGAGAAGGATCTGATGACGCCTGAGGAGGTAGTACGCCACGCTGAATCGGGTGATATGCGACCTCTGCGGAGCCAGCTTGCACTCTTCGGCGTGAGTCAGGCTTACTTCCTGCGCGTCGCGGCACTCCTGGGAACTGATCCCAGTGCAGCAAGAAAGCTGGGACGACGCTGGCAGTCCTTTCTGAAGCACGGAGACGAGCCCGGCTACGTGTGGCGGGCCAGAGGGGGAGCGCTTCGTGGGGCAGGAAGGTGGAAGGAAAGCGCCGATGCGTTTGTGCGCGCTGGTCAGGAGGCACGCACGTCACTCGACAAGTCGGTATTCCAGTTGGGTGCAATAGATAGCTTCGCCCGCGCAGGATATTACTCAGAGGCAGAAAGCCTGGGTCGGGAACTCGCGGCCCGCTTAACGGAGCTCAAGGAGTCTGTTCCCGCTGCACGGGCTCGCCTGAACCTTGCCAATGCCCTTATCTGGTCGGATCGCTATCGCGACGCGGAGGCCGAGTATCGCGCCGCGCTCCTCGCCCTTGAAACTCCGTATGAAGTGGCCTCTAGCCATTTGGGTCTGAGCACAACCCTCTTGCATGGTGGAGATCCCTCTGAAGCAGCCCGGCACGCTCGGGAAGCGATCGCTGGATTCCAAGAAATTGGCATGAGTTTTTATGCTGCTTTGGCTAGTGTTAACTTAGCCCACGCCGATCTGTTGTGCGGCCGACCCGAAGATGCGTGGGCGGGCCTCATGAACGCGCGAGAAGCAATGTCCGAGTCACCTCCAGACAAGGCGAGATTGAACGAATTTCTGGGAGACACCTACTTTGCCCTAAGCCTCTTTGAAGACAGCATCGAATCCTATGAGGAAGCACTGGTCGGAAATAGGGGCATGCCTTTGAATCGGGCAAACTCATGGTTCGGTATCGGCCTTGTCAAAGTCGCAGTGGGCGATTTAGTGGAAGCTCAGCGTGCATTTGGTAAAGCAAGTCGGGCCTATAAACGCATCGGGAATCGAGTCTGGGAGCTCGCTGCGCTGGGTGAGATGGCTCAGTTACGGCAAGACGTCAAGGGGCTAGTTGACGTGGCGCACTCGTTACGCGAACTAGGAGCACGCTATTGGAGCGCAAGAGTGGCGTTGCAGGCAGGTCTTCTGGGACAACCTGAGGAACTTGAGGCGGCTATCCTTGAGATAGACCAGTTTGGATTTGACGGACTTCGGTGGAGATGTGATTGGGCGCGAGCCCGACTAAGCGGATCGCTGGATGACTATCGCTCCATGGCGACTCGGATTCTTGAGGAGCGAATCCTCACCCGCTCAACCTCCGCCCGCCTCAGTTTCATGCGGGATAAATCAGTAGCGATGCGAGAACTGTTTTCTCTCCTCATCGATGCTGGAACGGAAGAATCGAGGCTCGAGGCGCTTGATCTTTTGCGAAGAACCCGGTCAGCCTCCCTCATCGATGAGGTTCTCGCGAGCCCCGCTTCTCAGGAAGTGCGAAAAAACCTTGAAGCGCTCCGGGAAGAGATCGGACCTGAGTCCCCCGACAGCGGTACGGAATCCAGATATCGCAAGCCTGAGGTTCATCTGCGCCGGCGAAGCCTTGTTTCTGCGACTTTAAGGGACATTCGCGAGTACGCGGAGCGAGTTACTTCTACGGTGACTGCCGATGGAACCTGGATTGAGCTGGGCGAGCGCTGTGTCAGCTTAACCCCGCAGAAAATGGGAATTCATCGATCGGAATGTATCAAGAAACAGTTACGGTGGCTCCTCTATGAGATGATGGCTCCCTTGTTAGACCGCGGTGCGAAGGCAGACGTGTGCCTTGAACTGGCCGAAAGCTTGAAGGCCGAGCTTGGATCCGCCGACCATCACACAATCTGTCCGGACGGGATTCTCTGGCAAGTGCCCTGGGCACTCGCCGTCAACTGCGAACCCACGGTTCTCATGAACCCTGATGGGCGTGATCCTCGACATGATCGCCTTCAAGCAAATCCAAGCGTCACGATTTGGTTTCAGGAAAGCGCTGAACTGCCTCACATCCGAGCCGAAGTTGATTCAATCGTAGCTCGCTTTCCTAAAGCAATTTTGTGTAAGTCTGCCGAGTCAGTTCGACAGCAACTAGCGAGCGGAACCCACTTCGATCACGTCCACATCGCAACTCACGCCGAGTTTCAGACGTCTAATCCAATGTTCGCACACTTCTCTTTCACTGACGGCGCGATCTATGCTTTTGAGGTTGCACACAGTTCATTTACGGTCGGTTCAGCCGTTCTCGCGGCGTGTAATACCGGTCAAATGAGTCCCGATATCCCCGACGAGCCTAATGGATTCGCTCGTGCCTTCTTGGCAAGGGGTGCTACCGCGGTTGTAGCGGGACTGTGGCCATTAGATGATGAGGCGGCTTTTGTGACTATGAGAACATTGTATACTCGGATGCAAGCGGGCGATACCTGGGGCGAGGGGCTTGCTACGGCCCGGCGGGAGTGCCGCGCCCGATTACCCCACCCCTACTTTTGGGCGGGCTTGATGCTATTTGGAGGAGTTTCCCATGCGTAAGTTAACAATCATTCTGGGTTCAGCCGGATTTCTTTTCGGCCTGCAGGCCTTCGCGCATAGCGCCCAGATTTTGTGTCGCCTGACTCCTTCCGCGAACCCTGTGTCCGTTGCCCAGAGCTATGGTCTAACGCTCTTAGATCGCTCCGTTATCGGGGAATTTTACGTGATGCGCGCCCCTGCAAGCGCAAACATTCACCTTATTGAATCCCAAATGAGCACAAATCCTCTCGTTCTCTGGGCCGAGGATGATCAGTCGCTGTCCATGCCCGAGGGCGTCGGCGGTGGTAAAGGCGGAACGACGGCAGTTATTAATGATCGCGCAAAAGCGTACGCGCTGAACGCTCAAGCTTTTAACCAAGTGGGCTTCAATGCGGCGTGGAGCTCTGGTTCCGGGAGATCCGTTCGTATTGGGGTGCTTGACACGGGACTCTCCCCGAACTGCGGCTTTCTTTGGACGAAGGTTTATGCCCAGTTGAACGCAGTGGAGGGATACGGCATGGCCTACGATATCGCTCGGAATACCGATTCAAACGCCAACGGGAAGCTGGACGAAGGCGTCGGCCACGGGACATTCGTAGCCGGAATTCTGGATCAAATGAGCCCCCTGAGCAAGTTGGTTGTGGTTCGTGTGGCCGACAGTGATGGCAACTCGACTTCTTGGCGCTTGATAAAGGGAATCGCTTTCGCTGTCTCGAAGGGAGCGGAGATTATCAACGTCAGCTTGGGCTCCGCGCAAAACATTTCTGCTTTGACAGAAGTTCTTGATTGGACCGATGACAAAGGTGTCCTTCTCGTGGCTCCGGCTGGGAATGATAACAAGAGGATGGTCCTCAATCCTGCGGGAATTTCAAAAGTCCTCGCAGTTGCAGGAGTGGACGCTTTCGATCGCAAGGCTCCTTTCAGCAACTTCGAGGGAAAAATAGAGAGTTCCGCACCGGCTACCGGGGTGCTCAGTTACGGCACAGCAGGCAAGCTCGTGAAGTGGTCGGGCACGTCCTTCGCCGCCCCGTTCCTGGCGGGTGGCCTCGCAGAGTGCTTGCGGCATATGGCTACGAAGGTGGACTCTGGCAAACTGCTCCAGGCCGCTGAGAAGTCTGGAACGAACATCAACACCAAGAACCTCGCTTACAAGGACATGCTTGGCACGCGACTTTGGATGCCGAGCCTTTGGAACGAAGTCCGAAAGCTCATCGTTCCTTAAGCTGAGTTTCAAAGTTAAGCCTCTTGGGGAAATGCTTGTCCCTTTTCAAACCACGTGTAGAGCGCTGGCAAAACGACAAGCGTCAGCATCGTGGCGGAGATAATCCCGCCGATGACGACCGTTGCCAGCGGACGCTGAACCTCGGAGCCGATGCCCGTGTTCACGGCCATCGGAATGAATCCCAACGCCGCAACCATGGCGGTCATCAACACGGGGCGCAAGCGCTGCAGGGCCCCGTCCCGAACCGCGTCAAGGACGGACTGGCCCTCCTCCTTCAGGCGATTGATTGCCGAAACCATGACGACTCCATTGAGTACGGCAACGCCTGAAAGAGCGATAAACCCGACTCCCGCCGAAATACTAAACGGCAAGCCTCGCATCCATAAAGCGATGATCCCGCCGGTTACCGCAAGCGGCACTCCCGTGAAGATAAGAATCGCCTGCTTGACCGAGCCAAACGTCATGAAGAGCAGCGTAAAGATCAGAGCAAGCGCAATCGGGACGACGATCATGAGCCGAGCACTGGCTTGTTGAAGATTTTCGAACTGCCCGCCCCACGTGATGTAGTAACCCTCGTCGAGCTTGACCTTATCCCGAATTGCGGCTTGAGCCTGAGCAACAAACGTCGCGAGGTCGGTACCCCGCACGTTCAGCTGAACGACAACGCGCCGCTTGCCCGATTCTCGGCTGATCTGGGCCGGGGCGGGCAAATTGTCAATGTGGGCTATGCTCGAAAGCGGAACCGATTCGCCGTTGGCAAGCTTGACCGGCAGGTTCGCGATGGCTTGGGGGCTGTTTCGGATGTCTTCGGGCAATCGGACCACGAGCTCGAACCGCTTGTCACCCTCCAATATCTGTCCAATTTCCTCACCACCGAGGGCCGAACTGATCAGCTCCTGCACCTCGCTTATAGACACTCCATAACGTCCAATCGCCTCGCGATCTAGGTCGATCTGGAGTACAGGAATCGGCTCCACCTGTTCGACTTCGACATCGGCGGCTCCCGGAATCGCGGCGACGACGGCTTTGATCTCCTCCGCCTTCAGACGCAGCACTTCCAAATCTTCCCCAAAAACCTTGATCCCGACGTCCGCTTTGACGCCTGAAACGAGTTCGGAGAACCGCATTTCAATCGGTTGGGAGAAGTTGTAACCTTGGCCGGGAACCTCGTTCAGCTTGTCCTCGATCTCTTGCTGAATTTTGTCCTTAGTCATTCCTTTGCGCCATTGGTCACGCTCCTTCAGCATGATGAAGCTGTCGGTTAAGCTGAGCGGCATTGGGTCTGTAGCGACCTCTGGCGTGCCGCTTCGGGAGAACATCGTGATGACCTCGGGCACCTCGAGAACCTTCTTCTCCGCTGCCGTGACGAGGCGTATCGTCTCCTCTGCGTTCACCGTTCGGATCCGAATCGGCTGGACAACGAGGTCACCTTCGTCTAGTGTTGGGATGAACTCGGCTCCCAGAGTCGTGAAAAGCCAGCCCGCCACACCGAGCAGGGCGAGTGCACCCGTGACCACGACCAATCTCGCCTTAAGGGCAAAGGTGAGCACGGGCCGATAGATCGCGGCGAAGAAGCTCATGATCGGGTTCTTGCCTTCACGTGTATCTCCAGAAAGAACCATGCTTGCTAAAGCGGGCACTAGGGTGAGTGTGAGAATAAGCGCGCCAATAAGCGCGAACACGACTGTGAACGCCATCGGTTTGAACATTTTTCCCTCCGTTCCTTCGAGGGCAAGGATCGGCAGGTAAACGACGGTAATGATCGAAACCGCAAATGCGGTGGGCTTGGCGACCTCACGAGAGGATTCCCAAACAACGTGTTTTACTTCTTGTCGAGTCAAGGTTTTACCCGCGTGTTCACGCGCCTCCGCAAGCCTCCGCACCGAGTTTTCAATCATCACGACCGCACCGTCAACGATGAGTCCAAAGTCGATTGCTCCCAAGCTCATGAGGTTGCCAGATATCCCGAACTGGTTCATCATCCCGATCGCAAACAGCATGGATAGCGGGATGGCTAGCGCTACGATCAGGGCACCGCGCCAGTTTCCGAGCAACAACAGCAAGACCGCGATGACCAGGAGGCCGCCTTCAAGCAAGCTCTTTTGCACAGTGCCGACCGTTTTGTTAACTAGATGCGCACGGTTGTAAACCGTGGTCAGCTTCACGTCAGCCGGCAGTTGGGTTTTTATCTCTTGAATCTTCTGGTCAAGGGCTTGGGCGACAGTTCGGCCGTTCGCTCCCTTCAGCATCATGCCGATCGCCAACAGAGCCGGATGCCCGTCTTTGGTGCTCAGGCCGGTAACGACTGGCGTTCCGGTTGTGACTTCGGCGACGTCTCTCACGAGAACCGGATTCCCAGCTTCGCTGGAGATCTGAATCGTCTCAATGTCGGCGGGCTTGGTTGCCATACCGATGGAGCGAATGAGCGTCCGCTCGCCTCCGGCGTCCATAACACCGCCGCCCGCGTTTTGATTGTTGTTCTGCAGGGCCTCTATAAGGTCATGCACGCCAAGGCCGCGAGCTTGCAACCGCATGGGGTCGGCGATCACCTGATACTGCTTGACATTTCCGTCCGCGACGTTGATTTCAGCGACGCCTGGAACGGAACGGAGTTGGGGCGAAATCTGCCAGTCCATAATCGTCCGGAGATCAGGAATCGAGCGCTTATCGCTTTCGATCGAGAACATGTAGATGTCGCCGAGGCCGGTTGAAACGGGACCCATTTGCGGGGCATCCAAGTTCGCTGGCAGCTCTGCGGTAACGCGGTTCAGACGTTCATTCACCAGTTGACGTGCGAAGAAAATGTCAACGCTGTCTTGAAAAGTAACCGTAACTTGCGAAAGGCCGTATTGGCTTAGTGATCTTGTGCCCTCGACGCCGGGTAGGCCCGACATTGCCGTCTCGATCGGGAACGTAACGAGCCTTTCGACTTCCTGCGGTCCCATGCCACCGGTCATCGTGTTGATCGCCACTTGATTGGTGGTGATATCCGGCACCGCGTCCAAGTTTAATCGCGTCCAGGACATAACTCCCCAGATGACAAGTGCAAGCGTGCCTGCAAACACGAGGAGGCGTTGGGTTAGGCTGAAATGAAGGAGTTTATCGAGCATGTTGTGCGTCCCAGCGGGTTGCGACGGGTCGAAATTTCTCAAAGACGCGACCTTTCATTAATGATCATGCCCCTTCAAGTCACCTTTGACTTTCTCACTCTTGAGCACAAACGCACCCTTCGTTACCACCCTCGCTCCCGCTTCTAGGCCGCTAACGACCTCGACAAATTCACCCTGAACGCGACCGAGCGCGACGACTCTCTCTTCGTACTTGCCGCCATCCTCAGCGACGTACAGTTTGCGAACGTCGCCGTCATCCACGATGGCGCTGCGGGGAACCGCCAGGGTCATGGAATTCGCTCCCACTCCCAAGCCCACCGTGCCGAACATGCCAGATCGAAGGGCTCCATCCCGGTTGTCAACAAGTACTTGAACTGGCATCGTCCTCGTCTTTGGGTCCAGTCGCATACCCACGCTTTGGACCACACCTGAGAACTCTCGAGTCGGGAAAGCGCTGACCTTGATGTGAGCCGAACCGCCCACCCGCGCCAGACTCACCTGTTTGTCCGATACATTCGCCACGACCCAAACCGATTTCAGATTCTCGATTTCGCAGATCTCAGTCGTTCTCTCGACCGCTTGTCCGAGAGTCGCTTCAAGGTCAACGACCACTCCACTAATCGGAGCCAAAATCGTCAGCGTGCCCCCCGAAGCCGTACCGTTGCCGGCGAGTGCCTTGTATCCAACCCGCGCGGATTGAATGCCTTTACCTGCCCCCAAAATTCCCGCTTGAGACGTACTCACGTTTATCTTCGCCCGCTGCACCTCCAGGTTTGCCGCCCGCACTTCGGCTTCCGCCGACTGGATTTCTCGCGAGTTCGCCAAACCCTGTTCAGCAACCTGCTTCTCACGTTCATAGGTGGCTTTGGACAACTCAATCCGGCGCTCGGCGTTTCGCTGTCGAATCGTGTCTGTCGCGACTTCGAGGCGGGCAAGCTCCAGGTCGGTCCTGGAAATGAGGTCTTGGGTGAAGAGCCGTTCCGCACGTTCTAGCTGGGCGGCGTGAACGGCTTGATCTTGCTTGCCCCGCTCTAAATCGGCCTCTGCGTCGGCGAGTTCTTTCTGAGCCGCTTGCAAGGCGGGTTGGCTAAAGGCTCCGGTCTTGGCGAAGGCTCTTTGTCGCCGCAAGGTTTGCTCGGCAGAGCGAAGACGTCCCTTGGCGAGATCCAGCTCCGCTCCAGCTTCCTTGACCTTTGCCCGAGCGGAGACCATGATCTGCTCCGCCCCGATAATACGCACAGCGGCTTCTGCGAGATCGCTCGATCGCAAACTCGCAATCGCCTGACCCACTTTTACCTCTTGGCCAACTCGGACGAACAGTTTAAGGATCTGTCCCGCTGCGGGCGGCGTCACAACCGCCTTGCCCTGCGACGTGCTGGTAACCGTACCGGGCACCTTCAGTTCGCCCTGGATCATCATTTCGCGGGCGGTCTGCACCTCAATGCCTGCGATCTTTGCCGCTTCCGCAGACAGCACAATGTCTTCCGTATGGCCGGGTTCATCGTGCCCAGGTTCGGTTGCAACCTTTGTAGGAGCGTCAACATGCGGCTCGTCGCCATGCTCGTCGGTATGAGCCTCTTCCTTCTTTCCGCATCCGGATAGGGCGAGCATCATGCTCAGCACCAGTAAGAGCGTTGTTCGCTTCACTTCGAAACCTCCAAAATGTGCCCGCTGGCACGTAGGTAGCGCGATTGCGCCTTTGACAATCTTAAACGGGCCTCGATCAGCCCTTCCTCAACCTCACGAAGAGATCGGGTTGCTTCCAATAGCTCCGTCAGCGTAATCGCCTTTTCGGTGAAGCCTAGTTGCGAAGCTCGGACAAGGGAGTGGGCCGCGTCCACAATTTTCTGATAGCGGGCAACCTCATCCGAGGCGCCTGTCATCTCAATTCTGGCCGCCACTAACTCGGCCTCCGCGATGCGAACTGCATCTTCAAGCGCCTTTCGGGCAGCATGTGAGCGCGACTTGGCTGCCGCCGTTTCGGAGCGAACCCGGCCGCCGTCAAACAGGGGAATCGACAGTTGAACCCGCAACCCGAACCGCCGATCACGTTCCTGCCAAGGGGTGCTTCGACCTTGGATTTCCAGTTCGGGCATCGAGCCTAGCCGAGTAAATCGGGTTTCTGCCTCCGCTGCCTGAACCTCAGCCGACAAGATTTGGAGTTCCGACAAGCTGGCCCTAAGATCGCTGGAAGGAGCAGCCGGTAAATCCGTGAACCCACCGATAGTGATCTGTTCCACTGGCAGATGAAGGAGGCCGCTGAGGCGCTGCAAGCTCGCCTCAAGCTCGGCTTTCCTTCGGCCTGCGGCAAGGGTGGCGCGGTCTACTTCGATCCCAACCCTGGTGACCTGCACGCCTGCAACCCGGCCTTCGGCAAAGAGCGCTTTGATCGCGTCCAAGAGTTTCCGGGCGATTTCCTGCGTTTCAGTTGCGTTTTCCGCTAGAGCCTTCGCCGCAATAGCCTCACCTAGCTGATCTAAAACCTCGGCTTGGACCGAAGCGAGCACCATACGTAGTTCAGCTTCTGCCATCACCACTCCTGCATCTCCGATCAAGCGCGAGGCGGCAGTCCTTCCAAAGAAGTCGAGCGGCTGGACGAGCACGAGGTCATCGTCGCTCCCTCCTACTTCAATCGGCGAAGAGTATCCGACTAGCAAACGAGTAGGGTCGTACGTTCCGAGCGCGCGGCGTCGGTGCTGCGCGGCAACGACTCGCTCCTGTGCCGCCTTCACGGCGGGCCGATTTTCAATAGCCAGGCGTAGGGCTTGTTCAGTTGTCAGCTGCCCCCGGACGGTTCCGGCAGCGAGCAATATCAATAAGGGTACGAGGACTCTCAAGGGATCTCCAGCGTTAGGTCTTGGCTAGGCGAAAAAACACCCAGCGGATGACTTAGACCAACGTGGAGAGAGGAGGCGCCCGAGAGGAAGGACGGGCTGGTGGCGCGTTTGGTAATCCCTGCTCAAAGTCTAGGTGCACTGATCTATGGGACCAAGGGCGCGGAAAATCGAGCTGAATGGATTCCCCAATCAAGGCAAGGACTAAGGGTGCTAGCGGAAGCGGAGATGTGCCTTGCGCGTCCGCATGGTCATCGCACGCCTGAAAGGAACAGCACGAATGGCAGTCCCTTGCTAACGTAGAAACAGTCTTACTGGACTGCCTACACTCTAATGCTGAATCCGTGGCACATATTTCGGTCGGACATTTAAAGCATTCTCGACCGTCTGCCAGCGCCCAAAAACCAGAGCAAGCATGAGCTTGACCCGTTAAGAGTGCGACGATGAGAAGCAGCGCGCGAAGGATCGGCAACCTGATAAGCATAACGCATGGGAATGCCAATTCGATCCAATTTCCCGAAAATTTTCGCTAAGAGCGAACAATGCAACCGCGCATTTTTGGCTCTACGAATACATACCAGGTGCATTCTCCAGACCGAACCACCGCGCATGAGGCGTGCCAGTCGTCCACCACGATGTCCCTCAGACTGCGACGGGTTTGGCCCTTCAAAACGTAGCCTTCCAAGGCGTCCTCGACCCCGTAGATCACGCTTACTTCAAGCGGCTCTTCGGCGCCCAAATCCGACATTTTTGTATCCCAGTTGTGGAACACGGCGTCATCCATGAAGAATCGATTGCCAAAAGCCGCCCGAGGCGTGCCGAAGAACTGGAGGAACTTCTTGTGGATCCGGGCAGGAACAAGCCCCTCCATAAACTCTTCGAAGACGCCTTCCGTCGTTTCGTCGTCCAGCTTGATGGGCTTCGCCCATAGCTTTGCCCACACTTCAAGGCGATTCGCGGGGGTAATGCTCGTTTTTGGTTTCGCCATTCCCTTCATCATACTTGGCATTGCGGGGTTCGATGGCCGCTAACGGGTAACGTGACGTCATGCCCGAGCGTGCGTTTGAAGACTCGATCCAAACCGATTTTAAGTCAAAGATGGATTATCAGTCGTACCTGCGACTGGACAAACTCTTGGACGCGCAGGAGCCTTTGTCAGAACCGATGCATCACGACGAGTTGCTGTTCATCATCCAGCACCAAACGTCGGAGCTCTGGATGAAACTCGCGGTTCACGAACTGCGCGCGGCGGTGGAGCACGTGAAGCGCGACGAGCTTTCCCCTTGCTTCAAGATTCTCGCCCGAGTGAAGCAAGTTCAGCGGATGCTTTTCGAGCAATGGGCCGTTTTAGAGACCCTGACGCCGACCGAATACGCGCAGTTCCGCGCCGTCCTGGGCCACGCGAGCGGGCTGCAATCGTTCCAAAATCGGATGATCGAGTTCCTCCTGGGAAACAAGGATGCCAAGGCGATCAGAGTGTTCGAGCACACGCCCGAAATCCACGCTGAACTCACGGAAATGCTGAACACGCCGAGCCTGTACGACGAATTCTTGCGATATTTAGCGCGGCGACGATTCAACGTTCCAACGACCGTTGTAGACCGCGATTGGTCGCTTCCTTACGAAGAAAGCGCCGAGGTTATCCTGGTTTTCAAGAAGATTTACGAGAACCCGGTGCAGTATTGGGATGCCTATGAAATGTGCGAGAAACTCGTTGACGTTGAGGAGTATTTTGCCCTGTGGCGATTCCGACATGTAAAGACCGTTGAGCGAATCATCGGATTCAAGCCCGGCAGTGGAGGGAGTTCTGGGGTGCCTTTCCTTCAACGTGCTTTGGGAATTCGCTTGTTCCCCGAACTCTGGGACGTGAGAACGGAGATTGGACGGTGACGATTCAGAGTCAGGTTGCCCTCCTCGGTGATGGCCCGTTGACAGAGACGGGGCTGCGCGAGCACATCTGGCCGCTCTTTTCCCGCGTGCTCCAACGGGATGAGATTTACCTCGCGAATCACTCGCTGGGAAGACCGCTTGATCGGATGGCAGAAGACGTTCAGGAAGGGTTAGATCATTGGTACTCGCGGTTGGATGGCGTTTGGGACGACGACGCTTGGCCCGCTGAGATTTCGCGGTTTCGGGGTGGATTGGCGCAATTAATCGGACTCTCCGATCCGTCCGCCGTGGTTCCGAAAATGTCGGCAGGGCAAGGATTGCGGGCGGTGCTGAATGCGATCCCGAAGGACATCGTCCGGGTCGTCGCGACGCGCAGTGAGTTCGACTCACTGGATTTCATCCTGAAAACGTACATCAAGCGGGGCCGGGCAGAAGTGACCTGGGTTGAGCCGGACCCTTCTGCGTTGTTCAGCACGGATTCGATCCTCGATGCCATAGATTCAAAGATCGATCTAGTAGTCGTCTCGGCCGTCGTGTTCTCCACCGGCCAAGTAACTGACCACCTTGACCACATTATCGCCGAGGCGCATGCCTGTGGAGCGCTCGTCCTCGTGGATGCGTATCACGCGGCAGGGGTGATTTCGCTGAGCATGGATGAACTGGACTGCGATTTCATGGTCGGCGGATCGTACAAGTACACCCGGGGAGGGCCGGGAGCTTGTTGGCTGGCGATCCATCCTCGGGTGCTTTCGAGCGAGTTGCGCACCCTCGACACGGGCTGGTTCGCCAAACGAGATCCGTTCAGCTACGCGCGCCCCGATGAGCCTTTGCTCGCCGAGGGCGGAGACTCATGGCTGGAATCTACGCCGGGAGTCATTCCGCTCTATCAGGCCCGATCGGGACTGGAGCTAACCCTAGCGTTGGGGGTGGATCGCTTGCGGGAGTACGGCCTCAAACAACTCGCCGCCCTCCGGGAATCCTTTGCAGAGCACAGGGTGCCGTGCTTCCAACCCGCGAATTCGAATCAGTTTGGCGCGTTCGCGCTCCTGCCTAGCCCAGACGCTCCGGCGCTCTGTGCGGCCTTACTTCGCGAAGGCGTGAACACCGACTGCCGGAGCGGAAACGTGCGGTTTGGGCCCGACATCTTAAATTCAGCCGAAGAACTTGAGCTAGCCGCCCGAGCGGCGGCTAAGTGCCTGGCCTCATGGCCCCGTTGAATTTATCCGCGCCTGCCACTGGGAGCCAGGACGCAGATATGGACTCGGATGCGCGACATATTGAGCGACACAAACACGGAGTTTGCGCATCTGGGATCAGCCGATCGGAAGGCCATTAAGGAGATTCTGAGCTCTACGAAGCCAGAGTTCGGGGCAATCGTTAATCTCAGCGCCGTCCCTTAGCTATAGGACGCTGGTGCGCACGGGGCGCACCAGCGGAAGGTGGTCTTAGCGAGGCGATCCGAGATAGGGGAATGAAGAAAGGAAATGCTTCCCTTCAGGCCCCACGTTATCGCTCGTGAGGGTTGGAATCTGGTTTCCATCCGCAGGAGCTAGGTTGAGGTCGGAGACCGTTGTTCCGAATACGATGCCGAGCGAAATGTCAACGACATCATCGGTGAGCTTGCGGCCACCAAACGTTCCCCCTGTCGCTCCGCCCGTCTCGTGTCCAAGATAGGCGGCACCGGTGCCGGACAGATTGGCGAGCATCATGTCTGGCACGAGCACGGACTTGATGACTGACTTAATCGCAGTAGAACGATTTGCCGGATAAGTGAGGAAGCTCTCAATATCATTCGCGAGTTCGTGAACATCGTTCATCGGGGCGATCATGTTGTTAACCTCGTGGCGATCATTGGCAACGGTTGCGAATACTTCGTTGACGACGGGACGTGCCAACCGATCCTGCTGGGCAAATGCATGTCCGCTCGGTGTGCTGGTGGTCGTCCACAGACCGATAACCGAAGAAGCACCCGTACCGTGACCCCGCAGCTTGCTCTTGGGGACTTCGACTACGATCGAAAGGACGTTGAAACCTCCGTTCGATAGGAAGTCTACGGCCTCGCCTGGTGCCCTCCAACTCGTCGCCTGTGGCTCGTTGGGATTGGCAATCGGAACGCCGGTGAGCGGAGTAGCTCGATCTGGAAGAATGTGGAAGAACTGCTCGAGATCGAAGAAGAATGGATCTTCCCTTGCTCCTGCAAACACCTTCATGCCAGCTCCCGCGTTGAAAATCGTATTGATGGTGCCGGTGTGCTTGTTTGTAGACAATAACGTGTTGGTCGTACCAGTCGTTTGGGGTGCGGTCGGGTTCGTAACGGATACCTTCTGATTCGAACCAAGGCCGGTGAATGTGGCCTGGATGACGAGATCTTCGACCGCGTCGCCGTTGTTGTCAATCTTAAGTTGGTAGAGGACGTTGGGATCAAAGCTGACGTTCGCCGATTGTCCAGCGGCAATGAGCGGCCGCACGTTCATCACGAGCACGACTTTGTCCGGGTTGGAAGGACTCGGGAACATAAACACGTCGGTAATGTCAGTTCCAAGGTTTGCGACGATCTCCGGGGTGTCGGCGTGATCGGACGCATGGCTTGAACTGATGAGGGCGATTGGTGCCGCGATGATGGCGAGGGCCGAAACGATCCAGCACTTTGTATTGAGTTTCACTTTTTATCTCCTATTGGGTAAGCGACCTGCGCCCACCTACCCGTCTATTGAGGCTTAGCAAGATTGACCGTCGGTGTTGCAGGCATGAACTAAAAATGAACATCAACCTGAGTTGCGGTTCAGCCGAAAGGGCATAATCTGGAACGGGAACACTTGACTATGCCAAGAATCCTCATCACGAGCTTGGGCCTAGCTGCATCGCTGATGCCGATGGTGCTTTATGTTGCCATTGGCCAGGCTAGTCAACCTCTAGCATCCGATTTTCAGGTCGACATCGCTCCCATCCTCAAGGCCCATTGCTCGCCTTGCCACTTCGGTTCCCAAAACGCAGGTGGCTTGTCTCTCGCGACGTTTGAGACGCTCACGAGGAGCTCGGTGGTCAAGCGGGGCATCTTGATGGATCGCATTCTCGGCAAAGGTGGGCTTCCGAGAATGCCCTTGGGATTCAAGCCGCTGAGCGATTCGGACACGGCTTTGATTCGCCAATGGATTGCCCAAGGCGCGAAACCACCGGCCAAGGGTTCGGAAAAACAGCACTGGGCTTTTGTTGCGCCAAAACGCCCCAGAATGCCGCAAGGAGGGGCGACAAATCCGATTGACAGTTTTGTCCTGGCCAGGCTCAAGAAAGAGGGTCTGAAACCCTCGCCCGTTGCTGACAAAACGACGCTCCTTCGCCGCCTTAGCTTCGACCTCATCGGCCTTCCTCCAACTCCGGCAGAAGTGGACGCGTTCCTTGCTGATAAGTCCCCGAACGCGTACGAGAAAGTCGTCGACCGATTGCTCGCGAGCCCTCACTATGGCGAGCGGATGGCCTTACCCTGGCTCGACGCCGCCCGCTACGCCGATAGTAATGGGTTCCAGCAAGACGGGGACACGTTCCAATACGTGTGGCGCGATTGGGTTATAAAGGCCCTGAACTCGAACATGCCGTTTGACCAGTTCACGATCGAGCAACTTGCCGGCGATCTCTTGCCGAAACCGAGTTTGGATCAGCTTGTCGCCACGGCTTTTAACCGGAATCACATGCTGAACGGGGAAGGGGGCGCGATCCCCGAGGAGCAGCGGTACGTGAATCTTTTCGATCGGGTTGATACAACTTCCTCAACCTGGCTCGGGCTCACTTTGGCCTGCGCGCGTTGCCATGACCACAAGTACGATCCACTGACGCAGAAGGATTACTACGCGATGATGGCCTACTTCAACAAAGTGCCCGAGACCGGTGTGCCGGCGGGAAGTGGCCAGTACCGAGTAGCCGATCCGTGGGTGTACTCGGGCACCACGAAGCAAATGGCAGAGCTTGCGCAGGCAGAACAGGAACTCGCCACGGCGAAAAGCGCAGAACAGAGCCTGATGTCGAGTCCTGTTTTTGATCTCGCCTTCGACAAGTGGATGAGCGCCGTTCGCGAAGCGATTGATCAGGCAGCGTATGGGACCGATCCTTGGTTTCAGGTGGGAATGTTCGTTGGAATATCGTTCGACGACGCCTTCGAGCGCGAGTTCGGCCCCGAACGAGGGCTGGTAAGCGCTCCTGTTGAGTTGAAGGATTTCGTCGAAGGCAAGCCCTATCCGCTGACCGGCGATAACACCGCCTTCTATTTCCGCAGCACGATACGAGTTGACCGCCCAGTCGCGTACTTGCTGTCCCTGGGAAGCGATGATGCGATCAAAGTCTTTCTTAACGGAAAAGAGGTGGTCAGTCGCAAGGTCACTCGCGGTGTCGTTCCGGACTCCGATAGGGTGATCGTACAGCTTCAAAAAGGTTCAAATGAGATTCTGTTGAAGATCGTCAATGGAGGCGGCGTGGGCGGATTCTCATACCGCGGCTTCCCGGGAGGCGTTGACGACGCGGCGGCCAAGCTCATTCGGAACGAGAAGCCCAATCTCGACGATCTCAAGTCCATTTACGCTAGGAGTTTTCCGTCCGCGGAACTGACCAAGGTGCGCAGTATCACCACTGCTGCTCAGGCAAGGTTGGTGAAAGTGCAAGAACGCTTGCCCCGCGTGATGGTGATGTCCGACAAGATGCCTCGAAAGACACACGTTCTAAACCGAGGCAACTACGAGGAACTTCTAGAGGAAGTCCAGCCCGCCCCGCCCAAACTGAGAACGGGAGGGCGAAGCTTCAGCGAGCCGGGTCCGGGTAATCGACTCGGACTCTCGAAGTGGATCGTCTCTCCCCAAAATCCGCTCACAGCGCGGGTTCAAGTCAATCGCGCGTGGACGCTTTTCTTCGGGCGGGGACTCGTTCGCACGGAGGAAAACTTCGGTGTGAAGGGCGAACCGCCGACTCATCCCGAGCTCCTTGATTGGCTCGCGGTGGACCTTCGCGAGAACGGTTGGAATATGAAACGCCTGCATAAGCAGATCGTGATGAGTTCGACGTACCGCCAAAGTTCTCGGGTCGACAAGCATGCTTTGAAGCGCGATCCTGCGAATCTGTACTTTGCTCGGGCACCGAGATTCCGGCTCCCTTCCATGATCCTGCGCGATGCCGCCCTCGCCGCGAGCGGATTGCTGGACCGAAAAATCGGAGGGAAACCGGTGTATCCCTATCAGCCGAAGGGAATCTGGGACGGCCTAGCGATTACCTTGGAGCGCGATTTTACGTATCCCCAATCGAAAGGCGCGGACAATCATCGCCGAAGCCTATACACCTTCTGGCGAAGAACCGCCGCGCCGGGCAATATGTTCGATTCAAGCTCTCGCCAAGTCTGCACCGTCAAGCCGTCCCTCACGTCCACGCCTTTGCACGCCTTAACCATGCTGAACGACGTGACTTGGGTCGAAGCGGGCCGGGCTCTTGCACTTTTAGCCGTCGGCGCGACGGACGAAGCCCGACTCGCAAACGCCTTCCGAAGAGTCTGCGCCCGTAGACCCAAGGCCGAAGAGATGGCGGTCTTGAAGCGAGCCCTGGAACGTTCTAGACGGGCTTACCGAGCCGACCCCGTTGCGGCGTTGAACTATGTAAGTCAGGGCGATTCGAAGTTTCCGACCAAACAAAATGTAACCGAGTTGGCCGCGCTCACTGCCGTGTGCGTCGCCATTTTCAACCTGGATGAGGCGATGACCCGAGAATGAATCTCTTCTTCGAGCGCGATTTGCGGATCACTCGGCGCCAACTCCTCGGCAAGGCCGCCCAGGGTGTCGGTAGCGTCGCTTTGCTCAGCCTCCTCGCTCAGGAGGGATACGCTCAGACCAAGCCAGGCTTGAAGGGCCAGAAGGGCATTCCTCACTTCAAACCGCAAGCGAAACGAATGATCGTCTTGTGGCAAGGCGGCGCGCCCTCGCAAGTGGATCTCTTTGACTACAAACCGGGCCTGGAAAAACATCGCCTGGAAGAACTTCCCGAGTCCATTCGCAAGACGTCGCGATTGTCCACGATGACGAGCGGCCAGGCTAAGTTTCCCGTTTTGCCCGCCATCAAACCGTTTCGGCAGTACGGGAGTTCCGGTACATGGCTCAGTGAACTCATCCCCCACACCGGTTCTATCGCGGACGAAATCTGCCTCATCAAGTCCATGCACACCGAGGCGGTGAATCACGCTCCCGGAGTCACCCTCTTTCTCACCGGAAGTCAGATTCCGGGTCGCCCAAGCTTTGGTGCATGGGCGGCGTATGGCCTGGGGAGCGTGACCGACGAACTGCCTGCCTTCGTGGTCATGACCTCGAGCGACGAGAAAAAGACCTGCGGCCAGCTCTTCTATGACTACTATTGGGGGTCGGGATTCTTGCCGTCCTTGTACCAAGGCGTCCGGTTCCGGAGCGAAGGCGATCCCGTGCTTTACTTGACGAATCCGCCTGGGATGTCGAGCGAACTGCGCCGGGGATTGCTCGACGATATCGCCGATCTGGATCGCAAACGTCACGCCGACTTCGGCGATCCTGAAATCGAATCGCGAATCGCCCAGTACGAGATGGCGTTTAAGATGCAAACGAGCGTGCCGGAACTCACCGACGTCTCGAAGGAACCGGCGAGCGTGCTCGAAATGTACGGGCCGGATGTCTTGAAAAAGGGGTCGTTCGCGCACAACTGCCTTCTTGCGCGCCGGCTGATCGAACGCGGTGTGACGTACGTTCAGCTCATGCATTCGGGCTGGGATCAGCACCAGAACCTCTCCACGCAGCTTGCCTTGCAGTGCCGAGACACAGACCAGCCATCGGCTGCCTTGGTCAAAGATTTGAAGCAAAGGGGCTTGCTGGATGACACGATCGTCCTGTGGGCAGGCGAGTTCGGGCGGACGGTGTTTGTCCAAGGAGACATCAACAATCCGAATGCTCATGGGCGAGATCACTTCGGCAAGGCCTACTCCCTCTGGGTCGCAGGGGGCGGATTCAAGGGTGGAACTTCGTACGGCGAAACCGACGATTTTTGTTACGGAGTGACGAAGGATCCAGTGAGCGTGCACGACCTGCAAGCGACGATCCTGAACCAGCTAGGAATCGATCACGAGCGACTGACTTACCATTATCAGGGGCGGGATTTCCGCCTCACGGATGTTGAAGGCGAGGTTGTGCGCCCAATTATTGGTTAGGGCCTTCCCCTTTCGGGTCTTTCGTGATTTTCGTGGTTAAACTCCGGATGGAACCACGAAAGTCGCGAAACGAACGAAAGAAGGGTTATCGGGCACGCGCCCCGTTTCGGCGAAGGCAATCCTGAAGACCAAACCGCGCAGGTTCGGGCAGGCCCTTGCGAATCTGTTCATCGCTGAAAGGAGTCTGAGGCGTCAAATCGGTAGGCAAAGCATCGGGAGCCAAAATCGGCTCGACCAAACTCTCGGAAAGTATGCGCACCTGCGCCTTGGCGGCGAGCGGCACCGTCATCGTTCGTTCGAAGACCCACCCCATCGCGTAGTGGACCCACACCGGCACCGGAAGGACCAGCGGCCTGCGCTTCGCCACGCGGGCGATTCGCCGCGAAAGCTCGCGCAGGTCCATCTCTTCAGGCCCGGTGATCGGCACGGTCTGCCGCGAGAGCCTGCCATTGACGAGCGATTCAGCCATGACGCGGGTTAGATCTTCAACCGCAAGCGGACGCATCATCTTGGGCCGAAGCCCGACCAGGAGGAAGATCGGGAATGTGTGAAGGGCGTGCGAGATATGGTCCAGCATGTGGTCGCCGCGGCCGTAGATCACGCCCGCTTTGAAGACCGTGTAGTCCAAGCCAGACTCGCGAACAAGTTCTTCCGCGGCCCACTTCGACTCGTGGTAAGCCGATCCGCAGTCAGGTCGAGCGCGCAGAAAGCTGAGGAGGATGACTTTCGGAACCCCCGCAATCTTCGCGGCTTCGAGCACGTTGGATGTCCCTTGAACATGCACGTTGGCGTAAGTTTGAGTGCCGATGTCCCGGTTGATTCCGCCGAGGTGCGCAACCGCCGAGCATCCAGAAAGGGCTTCCGCTAGAGCGTCGGCGTCTCCGAGTCCCACTGGTTTGAAGGTGATGCCGGCACCCTCACGAATGCTCGTGTCCCGTTGGTCCACTCCCCTTGAAAGGAGGACAACTTCGTGCCCTTCCGAGAGCAGTCTCCTCGCCAAATGCCGCCCGACAAACCCTGTGCCACCCGTGATCGCGATCTTCATGAGCTCATTGTATCACAAGTTTCAGAATATAATGAAATATTTCATTTATTGGGGGTGTGCTCTTATCATCCGGCGATTCACTCGGGATTCCGCTATGATAAGATACTCACGGAGGTTTCCATGCGACGTACTCTATCCCTCACCCTTCTCGCCACCCTCGCGGTTGCGGCGCAAGCGCAACTAACTTTGCCCTACTCAGGCACCGACCCCACTGCAACGCTTTCTTCGTTCCAGATCACAAAATCGGGTACCGCGGGTCGGGCCAATACGCTCTATATCACCCATGCTTCAAACACCTCGGACGTGCTGCTCGTCAATACGATAGGATTAGGAAGGGCGGCTTACTTCTCCATCAACAATGCCGCGAACAGCCAGATGGCCGTGAGGGGGGACTCAAATGGCAGCGGAATCGGGGTGTTCGGCTTCATGACCGGCTCCGGACGGGCGGGGATGTTCCGCATTTCGAACCCGGCGAACTCAAACTCTGCGCTGCACGCCCTCACAAACGGTTCAGGAGCGGCCTTGCGAGCAGAAGCGGGCACGGGCTTGGCGGGCGACTTTGTCGGAATGCTAAGGACGACCGGCTTCACTTTAACGACGGGCGCACTTAACGGCCGGGTCCTGAAGAGTAACTCCACCGGAGTGGGAACCTGGCAGTTCGATGGCCTGACGCTGCCCTTCAGCAGCAGCTCGAATGTTGCGAGTCCCAACACGGTTCTTAGAATCACGAACAACAGCACCGGTTACGGCATTTTGGGGCAATCCAACGGCTCAGGAGGGATCGGCGTTTTCGGGGTCGCCAATAGCGCCTCAGGTTTCAGCCACGGAGTTTGGGGACAGAACAACAGCACGGGAGGGAGTGGTGTGTACGGATACTCCGGCGCAAGTAGCGGCCAGACATTTGGCGGCTACTTTGCAAGCACCAGCAACAACGGCTACGGCGTGTACGGAACTGGTCCGGCGTTTGGAGCCTATTTCTTGGCGGACGGCCCATCTGGACGTGGGGTCCAAGGGACGGCAACAAATTCTTCCGGCCTTAGCTTCGGGGTAACGGGTACCACCGCCAGTACGGAAGGACGCGGCGTCTGGGGCTCTGCTAACGCGAGTAGCGGCGACACGTACGGGGTTTATGGAGAAAGCCAGAGTTCATTTGGCAAAGGGGTTTTTGGTTACGCGTCAGCCGCCAGTGGTTCGACGATTGGAGTTCGTGGTGAAAGTGCGAGTCCATCCGGATACGGTGTTCACGGTGCCGCCTC